>JAGXRL010000159.1 GCA_018335915.1 Candidatus Latescibacterota bacterium | reverse complement strand
CGTAACTGACTTAATTTAGGAATAATTAGTTTATAAAATCGCATCACTGAAAATATTACTGATTAGTAATATATTTGTCAAGCTCTTTTTTCTTCTATCTTGCTAACATCTAACAACTAACAGCTAAAATCTATTAACATAGGGGAGCCATCCCCTCCTTCAAGACCGAAGTCAAAGTTTTAGTGTTAAAGAGTTTGGAGTTATGAGTTAAATACAAAACTGGGAAAGGTTCTTCGCAGGGATGTTAGTTATTTATCGGGCAGGTTCTGGATTATTGAGAATCGCACAAACTTAAAAGCAAATACGGACGCGAATACGGAACCAAGGTTGGAGAGTACATCGGGAAGAAATGCGGGACTGGATGCGGGTGTAAAAAAAAGATTAAATATCAAAAATCAAATATTAAAATAGATGAAGTTAAACTTCTATTGGAAGTTTAATTTCTCTGATACTGCCAATCGCAGTAAAAACCAGATATGTTTTGACTATCTGATTGGGGAATAATTCTGAAACTGCTTTTTGATAGATTGTCATCTGATGCCGGTATTTTTCGATTAAATCCGGTATTTCTGATTCAGTAACCGGAAAAGTTTTGTAATCGTAGATATTTATATTCTTATCTTTTATGATAAGACGGTCAATCCGACCGCTGTAAATCAAGGTCTCTTGTTTTAAGACAAAAGCCAGTTCAGCATAACTGTCGGTTTGCGGTAAGATAATCTTTTTAATGTCTGACTTGTTTATCACATCATATTGTCGTTTTATTTCAGTTTTTATGCGTTCAGTATTTTCCTGAGCAAGATTTTTAAGCAGGCATAACCGCTCGGCTTCGAGCGTCATATCCTGGAGTTCGAATTTGAGTTCAGATTTAGAAATCTTTTCAAATATTTTGTGCAGGATATCACCCAAAACAATGTAATCTTGACCGTGTTTGCGCCGGACCTGGCGATATGTTTCCGGGGTTTCTTCAGTAACCGGCTGCCAGATAAGTTCGGGCAGTTCACTGACCGGGTCCAGATGCAGAGTTTTTTCGACCGTTTTGCTTTCGGGTTGTGCTTTTTTGATTTGCATTTCCTGTTCCAGTTCAGTACCAGTAATAATTGATAGACCGGGGATTTTTATCTGGTCAAGTTCATATTTGTTGTCTGCGGTTTGCTTAATCGGCAGAAATTGTTTGAGCCAGTTGAGTCTGTTCTCAATCGTTCTGCCATGCCGTTTTTCGGGTTTATCAATACCGGTCAGAAACAGGGCATCGCGGGCGCGGGTTACGGCAACATAAAATACCCGCTTTTCTTCTTCATAATCCTTATCCTGTTTTTCCTGATAGATTGCTGATTCTTTGCGTAAATCGTTATCCGGTTCATATAAAACCCAGACCGTGTGCTCGTCAACTTCGTCAACAATCACATCGGTTTTGGCATTACCGCCTTTGCCGCCCAATCCGGCATCCAGACCCGTGACAAAAACAATCGGGAACTGGAGCCCTTTGGCAGCATGCACAGTCATGATTTTAACTTCATTTCTGCCTTGAGTATTGACATTTGCCTTGCTTTCCTGTTCGTCTTCTTTTTTGGCAAAATAATCGGCAATCATAAGCGGGTGACAGCTCTCTTTTTCAAGCTCCTGGACAATACTCAGGAATTTTCTGATATTGACGACTCGCTGCGGCTCCCAGAAAGTCTGCCAGGTGTTTTGCGAGTCGAGTATCTTTTCGATAATCTCTGATAAAGGCGTAACTTTGGTCATTGCCAGCCAATGCTCGAGTTTTTGCGCGATGGCTTGATACTGCGGATTGGTTTTGCTGTAGGCAATTAAGCGATGCCATAAGAAGCTTGCGTGGTCAGGTTTGTCTGTCTGGCTCGCAAGCAGGATTTCTTTTTCGGTGAGATTAAACAACGGGCTTTTGAGCAGAAGATAGAGACTGAAATCATCGGTCTTATCGACCAGAAAATTCAGCACTGCCCGCAACAGGCAGATTTCATAGGTATTATAAAATCCGATACCTTTGACGACCACAAACGGAATCTGATATTTGCGCAAAGCGTCTTCATAATAGGCAAGATGGGTCCGGCTGCGCAACAGAATCGTAATGTCTTCATAATGGACCGGGCGGGCTTTTTCGTCTTTGTCATAGACAATCGGCTGGTCAATCAGCGCGGAGATTTTTTGGGCAACCATGTCCGCATCTTTAGTTCTGGCTTCAGACATGTTGGCATCGAGTGAAGCCAGAATAATCTGGACTTGACCCGGATTAGGATTGTTTCGTTTGCATTCAAAATCGATATAACGGGTCATCCAGGCCGGGCTTTGCGGTTCTGGTGCCATGAGCCGGGAAAAGAGATGATTGGAAAAACCGATAATCGACTGGAGACTGCGGTAATTTTCTTTGACTTGCTTGAATTCAAACTGGTCTTTGCTGAGCCGCGACTCGAGATGGGTTTTTGCGCGGTTAAATATTTCCGGGTGGGCATTACGGAACAGATAGATTGACTGTTTGTCATCGCCGACTAAAAATATGGTTGGTTCAATCCCCCGCTCTCTTTTTGCGCCTTCGCCAGACAGCCATTCTTCAGCTAATTTCGAGATGATTGCCCATTGCAAGAAACTGGTGTCCTGAAATTCGTCAACCAGAATATGGTCAGTATGTTCGTCAAAAAGATATAAGATATTGGACCACTCGGGATGATTGGATAAGATATGATAAGTAAGCATTTCCAAATCGGCAAAATCGACCTGATTATTATTTTTCTTGAGGCGTTCAAACTCGCTTAGAAAACGACGGGTAAAGAGATTGAAGGTACTCTGGAACCGGAAATTACTGGTGATGTTACAGATAATCCGGCGGTAATGAGCCATTTTCTGATACCATTCATGCAGGGCCGGGTCGGTCTTTTTGCTTCTCAATGTTTTGCCTGAAGTCAGGAAAGTGTGCTCAATTTCAGCAATGCGATTTTTTAAGAGTTCGGCTTCGGCTGCCGATGCCGGGATGGTGAACGTGAAATCGGGTATTGTTTCCTGAGTTATCGGATTAGCCTGGAGTTCGGAGATAAAATTGGGCAGTTGGTCAAGACCAGGTATTGCCGGTAATTTTGCCCGTTCCCCGGATAGATGAGCCGAATATAAAGAATTCAATAATCCCTGCAAGGTACGCCAGCCTTTGAACTTATTCTCGGTAATCAGTTTGACCAGATTCTGATAATCGGGTGCATTGATTTCCTGCTCCGCGATTTTAAACAGCACATCAGCGATTGACGATTCCTGAAGATAACCGGTATCAGGCAGAACTTTTAAATCCGGCTGAAAACCGGCAATCGTCGCAAACCGCTGGAGCAGCGAGAAACAGAACGAATCAATGGTCTGGATGCGTAACTGCAAAGATTTTGCTTTAAGCAGAATGTATTTCTGGGGATTGGTTTGTTGTAATATTTTAAAGATGCGCTCTTTCATTTCGGCGGCTGCTTTTTCAGTAAAGGTAATGGTCAGAATCCGTTCTGGTTCGACATAATTGAGCAGTTCGATATAGCGTCGGGCTAAACGCTCGGTCTTGCCAGAGCCGGCCGGAGAAGAAACGATCGTGCTTTTGAGCATAAATTTTTTAGTTTTCGAACAAATTCAAATCCGGTTCTTCGAATAACAATTCCGGATTAGGATTTAACCGGTTCGGACAGATTGGAGCATGTTCGCAGTAATTGCAATTGTTAAGATTTACAGGCATAAAATTGAATTTGCCCTGGCGGATATAGCGGATAATCGCTTGTGCATGCTTGAGCGCATGATTGATTAAGTCATTAATGTTTTGGTCCTTTTTAACCAGTTTGATGATTCGGTTATCAACCACCGAATAGATGCCGGCATTAACAACCTGGCTGGTCTTATGTGTTTTCTTGACCAGGAATGCGTATAAAGGCAGCTGAAGATGCGCACCGCTTTCAACCCGGCCAGCCGACAATCCATCTGCTTTGCCGGTTTTATAATCAAGCACCAGGAGTTGTTTGGTCTGAGGATTCTGGTCAAGACGGTCAATCCGGCCGGTAATGGTCATACCCGGTTTGACGCTCGCATGCAAGCGGTTTTCAACGCTGACCGGGACAAATCCCTGTTCGCGTAACTGTTGTTCGTTTTTAACAAACCACGGAATGAAATCAAGAAAAATCTTTTTTGCGACATCAGCCCAGAACCGGCTCAGTTTGTGTTCGGTTAATACGACTTCGAGAATTTTTTCAAGACGGGCGGGAATCTGTTCGACCGGGACCGCGCCGCTTTTATAGAGCCGTTCAAAGACTTGGTGGGCAATGCTGCCCCAGAGCGTTGGTTCGATTTCATAAGCCGGTTCGGCTAATGATTCGATTGCCAGGATATTTTGGAGATAAAACTGATACGGACAATAAGCATAACTTTCCAGTTTGGTAACCGACGGTTTTGATCTGGTGCCGTATTTTTTGTCTAATATCTGCTGGACTTGCCGGTCCTGTGAAAAATTCACGGTTGAGATTAAAGAGAACAAGTCAATCTTATTTTTACGGCCCTGTTCCTGCGCCAGCTGCTCGGGTGAGAAAATTATATCAAACTTGTCGGGTGATTTCGCTTCACCGGTCAAAAACGGCGATGGCAATAAGAGACGGTCCTGGTCAGTATTATAATAAGAGAGAAAAGTATTGACCCGGGCAGTATTGACGAGCCGGAAATAATGAAACCGGGTGCGAAAGAGATGCCGCTCGATTGAAGGCAGGCACAGTTTCTGTTTGAGCCATTCGGGCAGAATCGGGTCAAACCGGGTCGAGCCGGGAAACTTGTCTTCGCTTAAACCGGCAAAAAAGAGACTGTCGCAGTCGAGTCCGCGGGTCTCGGCAAAACCAAGCACCGTAACGCCGCCGAGCGACAGGTCAGGAATGATTTCAATCTGGTCTAAAAAATACTCAAGAATTTTCAGAAAGTCTTCTAACAAAACATTGGTTTCACCGAAATCAGTTTCAAAGCGTTCGAGCATTGCCAGTAAGTTATAGAATTCGTTCTTAGCCGCGATTGTATCTTTTTCCTGGTCGTGATTATTTTCGCACCATTGAAACTGAGCGAGTAATTGTCTTAAACCGTGAGTATATTTGCTGAGACTGTTATTGGGCTGTTTGAATTTTTCGGATAAGACAAGAAAGGTATTGATATCATCCTGAATCTTATTGATTGTTTGAGTTAATAAAGGAGTCGACCGGTATTCATCGGCATAGATTGCCTGAGCCGTCGTGCTCAAGGTTTTCCAGGAACCGGCTGATTTGATAATGCCGGTTTTCTTGGATAAATGATTTATCAATTCTTTGGTCTGACCGGCAAAACGGTTAAAATACGGAGAAGACAGCGCGGCAACCGTTGATAAGCGGGGATAGTTATTGGTAATGGCACGAAGCAGTTCTAAGACGGCAATGATTGGCTGGGTCTGTTTGAGCGATTGACTCGAATAAATGGAATAAGGGATTTGATATTTTTGAAAAGTCCGCTCGACTGCGCTTTCGTACTCGTTGAGACGGCTGAAACAGACGACGGTTCGATTCAGAGAAAGTTTTTTATCGAGAAATGACTTCTTGATATGAGAGGCAATAAACTCGACTTCTTCCTCGAGTGAAGCACAGGCATAGTAAGGGATATCTTTACGAAGTTCGGTCGCTTGAGCAATGATTTCTTCGTCGAGAACTTTCATCCTGCGCAGAAAAGAGAGAAATTCCTGAGGCAGGGCATAAGATTCCGGAGTCCGTTTATCATAGAAGGACAGGGCAAAAACCATTTCGGATTTTTCAATAAGCGCAGCAACGATTTTTTCTTCTAATGCGGTTAAATCGTAAAAGAAACCGTCAAGGATTAAGCGTTTTACCTTAAGTTGGTCAATTACGAGCTGCAGTGATGCGCTGGCAATGTCTTCAGAGTCGAGCCAGTTATTGGATTGTAAACTTTTATGATACTTTGATAATATGTGCAATATGTCCTGAACTTTTTTATAAATATCGTGATTTTCATTGCAGCCGCGGGTCGTAATCTCCTGTAATATTCTGGTTTTCAGTTTTGTGTCAGTCAGGTCAGGCAGATATTGTTTAGTTTCACGAATAAATTCGGCAATCGACTGGGCATAGCCCAAAGAAATTCCCGGCTTCAGTTTCTGAATTAAGAGCGGTTTACAAAAATCAGACAGTTTCTTTTTATCCCGGTTATGTTCATCAAATAGTTCACTGGTGAATTGTTTGATGGTTGCGAATCGAGGCGGAATAAAACTGTTTGACGGTATTAATTTCGTAAAACTGAGCTGGGCGTCCCGGATTTTTCTCGGAGTCGGTCCGATATATAAAATACTGGAAAAGTCATTGCCCGATATATTCTTGATTGTTTTGTTAAAGAGAAATTGGGTCGCACCCTGATAACCAAACGGAACCAGAAAAATTTTACCCTTATGCTCTATTTTATCGACCATCTAATATATTACTCGATTTGTTATTTTAGAGATTTATCTTTTCAATAACAGTTATTCAATAATTTTATACACCACATCATGCTCATGAGCATGGGCAATCACTTTTATGCCGATTGACTGACCGATTTCTGCTTTCGGCACATTCTGATGCTCGATTTGCATTGAATCGACTTTTTGCGTAAAATCAGAAGTATGTCCTTTGACATGAATCGTGTCACCGACCGATAATGAGTCATCGGTCAGCTCAATAATACCGACACTGATTTTACCAAAATAATGGGTTATTTTACCGATTATCTTTTCGGTCATAACTACCTCCATTTTTGCCACGGATAGACACGGATAAAATTATCTTAACCTTTTTTCTTATATCAGTGTTGCTATCGCTACGCTGCGCGTCCATCTGTGGTTTATTTTACGGGTAAACTTTTTCGAGCATTCTTGGATATGGAATAGTTTCGCGGACATGGGGAAGTGCGCAAATCCAGGCTAAAGTTCGTTCCACGCCTAATCCAAATCCAGAATGGGGAAAAGTGCCATAACGCCGGACATCCAGATACCATTCAAATGCCTGTTTGGGTAGTTTATATTCAGCAATTCTTTTTTCAAGGGTTGCCAAATCATCTTCTCTTTGACCGCCGCCAACAATTTCACCATATCCTTCAGGTGCTAATATATCCGCGCCGAGCGCCAGTTTATCGTCATTGGAATCCCGCTTCATATAAAATGCCTTGCACTGAGCCGGATAATGAGTAATCACCAATGGTTTATCATTCAGATTGGACAAGACCGTTTCTTCGTCACCGCCAAAATCATCACCCCATTTGACCGGTTTTGAATTGGCATTCAGTTTTTCTATTGCTTCAGTATAAGTTATACGTGGAAATGGTTTTGTTATCTTTTCTAGTTTTGAGATATCCCGCTCCAATACTTTAAATTGCTCTGGACATTTAGTTAGAACTCTTTCGACAATATACGAGATAAAATCTTCAGCTAAGGTGATAATATCATTCAAATCAGCAAAAGCGACTTCAGGTTCAATCATCCAGAATTCGGTTAAATGCCTGCGGGTCTTGGATTTTTCAGCCCGGAAAGTTGGTCCAAAACAGTATACTTTGTTAAATGCCGCGGCATCTGGTTCATTATATAACTGACCAGACTGGGTGAGATAAGTCTTTTCACCAAAATATTCGACTTCAAAAAGTGTAGTTGTACCTTCCACTGCCGCAGGGGTAAGAATCGGTGTATCAACTAAAATAAATCCCTGATTGTCAAAGAAATCTCGCATTGCTTTGATTAAATGGGAACGAATAGTAATGATTGCGTGCTGGCGACGGGAGCGCAGCCAGAGATGGCGATTAGTCATCAGAAAATCAGTGCCGTGTTCTTTGGGTGAAATTGGATAATTATCTGCCATCTGGATTAATTTTAAATCAGTTGCGATTAATTCATAACCGCCTGGTGCACGGTCATCTTTTCTGACCATACCGGTCACATAGAGCGAAGATTCCTGGGTGATTTTATCGGCTAATTCAAATACTTCTGGTGAGAGGTCTTTTTGAGAAAATACGCATTGAGTCAGACCAGTACCATCTCGCACAATCACAAAGCGGATTTTACCGGACGAACGCTTATTATAAACCCAGCCGGCAAGCGTGATTTGTTTACCGTCAAATTGAGCAATATCTCGTATTAACATAATTTTATTCTATGGCTATTCGGTGAATTGTCAATAGAAACCAAGGATTTCACATATCATCAGTTGGTTATGAAAAACACTAAATATTTCCGAGATAAAGATTATCAGTGTTTTTACTCTTGACCATTGTTAATTTTCAGTTATCATATCAAAAGTGGAAAATAGTTTTCAAAATATAAATTACGATAACTGGAGGATATAATGGATATAAAGAAAATCGGTGTGATTGGCGCAGGAACAATGGGTAATGGTATTGCCCAGACTTTTGCGGCTCATGGTTATGAAGTTGTTTTGATTGATATTGACCAGAAGTTTCTGGATAATGCGATGGCAGGTATTAAAAAGAGTCTTTCCAAAATGGTCGAGAAAGCAAAAATGACCCAGGAAAATGCCGACGCAACTTTGGCAAGAGTCACAACCGGTACTGATTTAGGTCTGGCAAAGGACTGCCAGTTAGTGGTTGAGGCAATTTTGGAAAAAGTTGATATCAAAAAAGATATCTTTAAAAAACTGGACATGCAGAGTTCGCCGGAAACAATTCTCGCTTCAAATACTTCAACAATTTCAATTACAGAAATTGCCGCAGCAACGAAAAGAGCTGACCGGGTGATTGGTATGCATTTTATGAATCCAGTGCCATTAATGCTTCTGGTTGAAGTTGTGAAGGGACTGGCAACGAGTGAAGAGACAACCAATACCGTAGTTGAGTTATCCAAGAAACTGGGTAAAACTCCGGTGGTTGTGAATGACTCGCCGGGATTTGTCTCTAACCGTGTTTTATTGCCGATGATTAATGAAGCGATTTATGCTTTACAAGAAGGCGTTGGTGATAAAGAAGCGATTGATACAGTAATGAAACTGGGTATGAATCATCCAATGGGACCTTTGGCTCTGGCTGATTTAATCGGCCTTGATATTTGCCTGGATATTTTAAATGTCTTACATCGGGATTTAGGTGACCCCAAATACCGTGCCTGTCCGCTCTTGAAGAGAATGGTCGCGGCCGGATATCTGGGTAGAAAGACGAAAAAAGGATTTTACACTTATTGATAATAACCGCAGATTAACACGGATTAACACAGAAGCATATTTAGAGTGAAAAGATTATATAATAAAGGCATCCGATTCGGGCATACAATCTATGTGTATCGCGAAATTGATTCGACTCAGAATAAAGCACAAGAATTGGCTCGAGAGGGAGCGACCGAAGGTATTATTATTTTTGCGACTACTCAGAAAAAAGGTCGGGGGCGTGAGTCCAAAGTTTGGGTTTCAGATAAAGGTGGACTCTATTTTTCGATAATCTATTGCCCGAATATCTCTTTAACTGATGCATCAGCACTCACAAAAACGATTGGGTTGATAATTAAGCGGGCTATTGAAAACATAGTCAGTAAGTTCATGACCATTGAACTGAAGGTAAAGGGTGTTAATGATTTGATGCTCAATAACCGCAAAGTCGCAGGCATCTTGGTCGAAACTACCACGACCGGTTCAGAAAGACCAGATTTTTATATAATCGGTATCGGCATTAATATCAATCAAAAACATTTTCCCAGACATTATGAAAGCATAGCCACTTCTTTACAATTGGAAACGGGCCGGAAATTCTCCAGGTATAAAATTCTCAAAGCAATATGTGAAACATTAAGCATCAGCTTACCAGAATAAACTGAGAAACGAGTACTTACTTGTCATGAATATTGACTTAATCCAAAACAATAAGTAGAATGTAATCATGCCATTATCATCAATTGAGATAAAAAATAAAACCTTTGCAAAAAGTTTTGGCGGCTATAACCGGGAAGAGGTTAAAGTGTTTTTAACCATGATTAGCAAAGAGATGGAAGAATTGCGTAATGAACGGTTAGAGCTGGCTCAGAAAGCAGATGAATTATCAGTCCGTCTTAACCAGTACGAGAAGACTGAAGGGCTCTTAAAAGAGACTCTGGTGACTGCTCAAAAAGCAACCAATGATATCAAGGATAATGCTAAGAAAGAAGCCGATTTAATCATCAGTAAAGCCCGAGCCGATTCGGAAAATCTTAAAAGACAGACCCAGGAACAGGTCCAAAAACTGCAAGAAAAAATCAGCGAGCTGGAAGCGTATAAATTTAATCTGCTCACCCAGTTAAAATCTTTAATTGCGTCAGTTGCCATGATTGTTGATAGAGAACTCGGGCAAAAAGATAAGATTCAGAAATAATGAGGGGTAAGGTAAACATTTCACAAGCATCTGTGACTATAAAAAAAATCAGAGAAAGCGTGAAGGTAATCCGTAAGATAACAGATTTCAAACCTGAGATAGGTATTATTTTGGGTACGGGTTTGGGACGATTAGTATCCGAGATTAAAATCAAAGCGTCGATTGAATATACGAAGATACCTAATTTTTTAGTACCGACAGTTGAAAGCCATTCCGGACGCTTGATTTTTGGCTGGTTGAGCGGAAAAAAGATCATGGCGATGCAAGGACGATTTCATTATTATGAAGGTTATGATATGGCAGATATCACTTTTCCGGTACGGGTGATGAAAGCGTTAGGCGTGAAAATTCTGATTGTTTCTAATGCCTGCGGTGGTTTGAATCCGCAGTTCAAAGCCGGCGATATTATGATGATAACCGACCATATTAATATGATGGGCGAGAATCCACTGCGTGGCGCAACTGATAAAAAACTGGGACCGAGATTTCCAGATATGTACAATTGTTATGATAAAGATTTAGTAAAAACAGCTGAACTGACCGCCTTGCAAGCAGGAATAAAATTACAACAAGGTGTTTATGTCGGGGTGCATGGACCGAATTTAGAGACTGCGGCTGAATACCGGGCATTCCGGGTTTTAGGCGGCGATGCAGTCGGAATGTCAACTGTGCCGGAAGTGATTGTGGCAAGGCAAATCGGTCTCAAAGTAATGGGATTTTCAGTTATTACTGATATGGGATTACCAGATGCGATGAAATCGTGTAATTTTAAGGATGTGCTGGCAGTAGCCAATAAGACCGAACCAGTGTTTAACCGTTTAATCTGTGAGGTTGTGGGAGCAATCAAACTAAGGTGAGCATAAGAAATTTCATAATCAGTATTTTAATATTATTAATTATGGTCGGTTGCAGCAAAAAACCGGTTATTGATTTATCGGCTACACCGCAAGAAGAGTTCAGCCGAGCAATGGATTTGTTTCAAGCGAAAAACTATCGGCAGGCCGCGGTCGCTTTTCAAAATGTGGTCTTCAATTTTCCCGGCAGCGGTTATGCGGCAGATGCGCAGTTTTATTTAGGCGAAAGTTATTTCTTAAAAAAAGATTATCAGTCGGCAATACCTGAATTTGAGTTTTTTATCAATAGTTTTCCTGGTAACCAGTATTTAGAAGATGCTTATTATAAGTTAGCACTCTCTTACTTCAAATCAGCACCAACAATAAACCGCGACCCTTCGATAATCGAGAAGGCGTCCGAAGTTTTCGAACTTTTGGAAGAGCGATTCCCAGAAACAAAGTACCGCGACGAGATAACGCAAATCCGACGGGAAATCGCTGGGCTTTGGGCAGAAAAGCAGTATCGAATCGGTGAATTGTATTATAAAGGCGAAGAATATAATGCGGCACGGATTTATTTTGGTTTTGTGCAAAAAGAATACCCGCAGACAAGATGGTCTGATATGAGTGTGTTTATGACCGGTCGAATTTTGGAAAAGACTGATTCAACCAGCAAGGCAATTGATATCTACCAAACTCTGATATCAGAGCCGAATGATTCGACCGTCGTGCAACTAGCAAAAAATCGATTAGCCGAGCTCCAATCTCAAAAGTAATGAAAATCGGTATATTCGGAGGTGCTTTTAATCCAATTCATCTCGGACATTTGATTGCGGTTGAAGAAATGAGACAACAACTATATTTAGATAAAGTCCTTTTTGTACCGACTTACAAACCGCCTCATAAGAAAACACTAACCGATTACAGACATCGACGGAATATGGTCAAACTGGCAATTAAAGATAATTCGTTATTCGAGCTATGCGAAATCGAGAAAGAAAAGCAGGGTGTTTCCTGGACAGTCAATACTTTAAAAGAGTTGCATAAACAATACCCTGTTGATATACTATATCTGATAATCGGTTCAGACCAGTATGCAGTTATCCGTAACTGGAAAGAACCGGAAAATTTAGTTAAGTACGCAAAAGTTGTAGTCATGACAAGACCGGGTAGTAAAGTGCCGAGACAAAAACAAAAATCAATAATTTTTGTTGATATCAGCCAGATTGATATTGCCAGCACTGAAATCAGAAATGACATGAGTAGTAATAAGAGTATTAGATATAAAGTTACTGAAGATGTTTATGAATATATTAAAAAAAATAAACTATATACAATGGAGGAAAAATGATTAATTTAGCATATGCACAAACTTCGCAACCAGCCAGCGGCGGGAATCCATTAATTGGATTCTTACCAATCATCCTGATTATTGTGATTCTGTATTTTCTGATGATTTTACCGCAGCAACGCAGACAGAAAAAACATAACCAGATGCTCACCGAACTGAAAAAAGGTGACCGGGTTGTTATGTCTGGTGGTATTTATGGTATAATCACTAATGTCAAAGAGCGGACATTTATGGTTAAAGTGGCAGAAACCACTGAAGTCGAGATTGAAAAAACATCAATCGCATATAAATTATAATACTTTCGGTAGGATCGACAAGATATTAAGAATTCCTAATAATTCGACCGGATTAACAGGATAAAATGAAAGGCAAGAATTTAACCATTTGTCTTTATGGTAACCCGATTTTACGTAAGAAAACTACATCAATCAAGAAAATAGATTATCAACTTAAAAAGATAATCGCTGATTTAAAAGAGACCATGATGCAGCAGGATGGTCTGGGTTTGGCGGCAAATCAAATTGACGCATCGGTTTCGATATTTTGTTATAATCCCCACGGGGTCGGAATTGAACAAGAACCAGTCGCGATTATCAATCCCGAGATTATTAAAAGCGAAGGCAAAGAAGAGCGGGAAGAAGCATGTCTGTCTTTACCAGGTATTGTTGAAGTCTTGATGCGACCAGCCAGGGTAGTTATAAAGGGAATTTCAGAAGACGGCAAGAAAATCGAGACAACTGCGTCCGGATTATTGGCGCGTGTTTTTCAGCACGAGATTGACCATTTAAACGGATTATTCTTTACTGACCGACTATCGGCTACACGACAGAAAATGCTGAAAAAGCAATTAGACCAGATTGCGGCATCAAGCAAAAAAACAAAGGAATAAATCTCTATGCGTGTCATTTTCTGGGGCACTTCTGATTTTGCAGTGCCAAGCCTGGAAAGAATTTATGAGCACGGCTATGAGATTGCTTGTGTCGTGACCGCACCGGAAAAACAAGCCGGACGGGGTTTGAAACTAGTTGCGAGTCCAGTGAAAACCTGTGCAGAAAAACTGGGATTAAATTGCCTGGAGCCGGATAATCCGAATACGGATGAAGTATTTTACAAACTCAAGCAAATGCAGCCAGATGTATGTGTGCTTGCCGCGTATGGCTTTCTTATCAAATCCCAGTTATTAAATCTGGCACCCAAAGGATTTATCAATATTCATCCGTCACTTTTGCCAAAGTATCGTGGGGCGGCACCGATTCAGAGAACGATTATGAATGGTGAAAAGACAACCGGAGTGACTACTTTTTATATGAACGAAGCAATGGATGCCGGCGACATCATTTTACAAACCGATACCGGTATTGACCAAGATGAGACTTATGACGAATTGCGTTTGCGACTCGGTCTGATTGGAGCGGATTTGATTGTTAAGACATTATCAATGGTTAGAGACGATAAAGTTAATGCTATTGCACAGAACAGCACTCAGAAGACCCTGGCAAAAAAGATAAAAAAAGAAGAGTGTCTGATAAATTGGAATAAACCAGTGATTGAAATACATAATCTGATACGCGGATTATCCCAGGAACCGGGCGCATATACGCATTTTCGCGGGAAAAGACTAAGAATATTAAAATCAAAAATACCAGAGCAAATATTGTCCGCCCAGTTGCCATTTCAAGCCGAGCACGGTATGATTGTAACCAGTAAGAGGTACATGTTTGTCAATACAAGCGAAGGAATTATCCAATTACTTTCACTCCAGATTGAAGGCGGAAAGATTCTTAATGCGATTGATTTTATGAACGGTCAGAGAATAAAACCAGCAGAAAAGTTTGAATAAAATGAAGAAGATTTTACTGTGGATTGTTATATTAGTCTGTGCGTTTGGATTAGGTTTTCTGGTATTTAATTTATTAATCATGCCCAGAATCGCGGGTACTGGTAAGAATGTAACGGTGCCTGATTTGGTTGGTAAACCACTGGCAGAAGCGCAAAAGATTATTTTGGGTCAGGAACTTGAATTTGGCAGTGTACGAGCGGTTTACGATACGAGCTATGGGCATGGTTTTGTGGTTGGACAAAAACCCTTAGCCGGCAGCGTGGTGCGAAGCGGGCGTAGTATAAATCTTATCGTGAGCAAAGGGCCGCAAATTGTAAAAATTCCGTTTTTAGAGCAGATGGGTCTGGAACAAGGTTTGAGAGTATTAACCAGCCTGGGTATCAATCAGATAAGTATTGATTCGCTTCGTTCGGCAACGATTCCGAGCGGAAAAATCCTTGGCGTTGAACCCGGACCAGGGTCAGAAATACCAGTAAGCGGACCGGTAAAAATATTTGTCTCAAGCGGCGGCAGCGGCATCTTTCTAATGCCGTCTCTAATCGGACTGCCAGTTGATATTGCCTTAGATACGATAAATTACAATGGATTGATTCTGGGTAGTTTGCAAACAATACCAAGTGATGAATGGCCGGGACTGGTTATTATTCAATATCCGGAAGCCGGGATGCGAGTAAAAACCAGTGACACGGTACGCATGATTGTATCCAGGGGGCAGGAGTGAAAATAGCCGCATCGATTCTCAATTGTGATTTTCTGCGATTAGGCGAAGAGATTAGTAGAGTACAGAAAGCCGGTATTGATGCGATTCATCTTGATGTGATGGACGGACATTTTGTGCCTAATCTCAGTTTTGGAGTTCCGATTCTAAAAGCAATCCGACCAAAACTGACCGTACCGGTTATGAGCCATCTTATGGTAAACACACCGGAAAAAATAATCGATAAGTTTATTTTAGATTCTGACGGTGTGATTTTTCATATCGAAGCAACTGATAAAGTTCAGGAGTGTTTGGATATGATAAATAAAGCAAATAAACTTGCTGGTATTGCCTTAAATCCAGATACCCCAGTAAGTCAAATCCATCCATATTTAAATAATGTTTATGAAGTTTTAATTATGAGTGTGCATCCAGGTTTTGGCGGTCAAGCATTTATTCCTGAATCAGTTGATAAAATTAAAAAATTGAAAGAGATGATTAGGCGGGCAGAGAGCAAAGCCCTGATTGGTGTTGATGGCGGGGTTGGATTAAATAATGCCGAAAACTTGATTCAAGCCGGTGCTGATATTCTGGCGGTGGGAAGCTCGATATTTAAGTCTAAAGATTATGCGGATACAATAAAGAAATTAAGGGGTTTGTGATTACACAGATTAAGGAAAGATTACACAGAGTATAACAGGAAATGTTTGAAGTAATTACGGATAAATTTGTAAAACTACAGAGAAAACTTTTAGGTTTTGGCCGGCTGAGTACAAAAGAGATATCCGAAGCACTCAGAGAAATCAGAATCACTCTTTTAGAAGCCGATGTCAATTATAAAGTAGTTGGTGAATTTATACGCGGTCTGCAGGAGAAAATCGAAGCGAAGAAAATCGTCGAGAGCTTAAAACCGGGTGAGTTAATCAATGTCATTCTTTTTCAGGAACTGGTCAAATTATTAGGGGAGAAGGCAGAAAAAATTCAGTTTTCCGCCGTGCCGACCATAGTTGAGCTGGTTGGTTTGCAGGGAACCGGCAAGACCACAACCGCAGCAAAACTGGCTGTAAAATATAAAGGCAAAAAACCGCTCCTGGTTGCGTGTGATGTAAAGCGGCCAGCTGCTTCTGAACAGTTAAAAATATTAGCCGAGCGAGCACAAGCAGATTTTTTCCCGGTTCGCAATGATGCATTGAAAACCTGTCTTGCCGCATTAGAACAGGCAAAAAAGAACAGTAATCAGCTGGTCATTTTTGACACGGCGGGCAGACTGCATATTGATGAAGATTTGATGCACGAATTGCAGTCAATCAAAGACAAGACCAAACCCAATTTTATTTTGCTGGTTGTAGATGGTATGGTCGGACAGGATGCGGTGAATCAGGCACAAGAGTTTCACGCTAAACTCGGTTTAAATGGTGCAATCGTAACAAAACTTGACGGCGATGCCAAAGGTGGGGCAGTGGTTTCGATTCGCAAAGCGACTTCAGTACCGGTTTATTTTATGGGTACGGGCGAGCGGATTGAGGATTTGGAAGAGTTCGCACCGCAACGAATTGCCACACGGATAATTGGCCAGGGTGATATTTTATCTTTACAGGAAAAAGTAGCACAGGCAATGGCACCGCAAGACCAGGAAAAAGTTGCCCAAAAGTTGCTAAAAGGCAAATTTGATTTTACTGATTTTTTGGAGCAATTAAAAGCGATTAAGAAAATGGGCAGTGTTTCCAAATTATTAGCAATGATACCAGGGGCGGCTGGTGTTAAAGGGCTTGATAATATTGATGATAAAGATTTTGGTAGAACTGAAGCAATCATTCTTTCGATGACCAGACAAGAGCGGCAAGACCCGGATATTATTGACGGCTCAAGACGCAAGCGGATTGCATCAGGTAGCGGCACTTCGGTCGAAGAAGTGAACCGACTCTTAAAAGAATTCCGCCAGGCAAAACAATTGATGCAGAGTATGGGCAGTGGTAAGATGAAAATGTTTCGAAGATAGAAAAAGTAATATCAAAATGCAAAAATAAAAATGACATATCAAAATCTAAAAAGAAATAGTATTTTATATATATTTAATATAAACATGACAAGGGAGAATTGATGTTTTGCAGAAATTGCGGTAAAGAAGTAAGTGATAAGGCAGAAATCTGTATTAACTGCGGAGTTAAACCACTTAATGGAAATAAGTATTGTCAGAATTGTGGTAGTGAAGTTAATTCGAATGCTGAACTATGTTTGAAATGCGGGGTGCGATTAAGCGGTGTTATAACCTCAAGTAATATTCGATACGCAGGATTCTGGTTACGATTTGTCTCATTTATAATTGACGGTTTAATATTAATGATACCGGTTGCTATTATTAATGCGATATTTTCTGATGCAGGATGGTTTTTTGGCTGGATTGCCTATTAGGTTATATTATGCTTTAATGGAAAGTTCGGAAAAACAAGCAACAGTAGGTAAACTCGCAATGGGTATTAAAGTTACAGATATGCAAGGTAATCGTCTGTCATTTGGTCAGGCAACCGGGCGTCATTTTGCCAAAATTATCTCGGGTTTAACTTTATTAATCGGATATATTATGGCTGGGTTTACTGAGAAAAAACAGGCATTGCACGACATCATTGTGAACTGTTTAGTAGTGAAAAAAACTTGACAAACAAAGATTATATAGTATCTTTATATAAATGTAAGAACAGGAGGATGTATGTATTGTCGAAATTGCGGTAAAGAAGTAGCGGAAAAAGCAGAAATTTGTGTAGCCTGCGGTGTCAAACCATTAGCTGGTAATAAATTTTGTCATAACTGCTCAGCTGAAGTAAATCCGAATGCGGAAATCTGTATCAAATGCGGTGTGCGGTTGGCTGGTGTCAAAGCGAAAGGCGGCAAAGACTGGCTGGTTGCATTGCTTTTATCAATTTTCTTAGGCGGGTTTGGTGTTGACCGGTTTTATCTCGGTTATATCGGGCTCGGTATCTTGAAACTGATTACGGCGGGGGGATTTGGCATTTGGTGGCTGATTGATGTAATTCTTATTGCTACCAATAAATTGAATGATAGTGAAGGCAAGGAGTTAACCAAGTAAAGAGCTCTGAATAGAAATAATTATTCAATCAGTTGATAATACAGGAAATTTCTATTCTATAATATTGTTTTAAGTTAAAACCCTGATATAGGTGTCATTATAAATATAATAAAATTTAGAGCAAGTATACATATATATAAACTTTTTATCAAGTTGATTTTTCATCTATCTTACTATAAATTATCGAGTTATATCTGTGTATCTTAACATAGGGGAGCCGCCCTCTGCACTAAGAAGGAAAGCAAGGTTCAAAGGTTTAAGAGTTCAAAGGTAGGTGTTAAATAATAGACTGCGACAGGCGCTGAACAGGAATGGTTAATGATTAGCAGATAATCTAAAAGTTAAGTTATATTTCAGATTAAGAGATGTGATTATGGATAGAAAAGCGGGTACGCGAAAGCAGAAGGTTATATAAGGGACGACGGGAAAGAGACGGGAATATCAAAAATTAAAATGCAAAAATATTTAATATTTGATTTTTGATATTTGATATTTAATATTTTTAAATTATCCCTGTCTCTGTTTGTGGGTCGGGTCGCGCTTGCAGATGATGCGCGTAACGCCTTTACGCTTGACAATCTTGCAGTGGATACATCGTTTTTTGATTGAAGGTTTTACTTTCATATTAACTCCTTACAGTCGTTTGATTACACAGATTTGAAGATTGATTGCACAGATTATCTCGACACACTTGCATCAGTGTAATCTGTTTTTGTAATCGGTGTAATCTGTATATTTTCATTTAAATCTATAAATTATTCGTCCCCGATTTAAATCATAAGGGGAAAATTCGATGGTTACTCTATCACCTGGTAAAATTCTGATATGATACATCCTCATTTTACCCGATATATGAGCCAAGACTTTATGCCCGTTATCGAGCTCGACACGGAACATCGCATTTGGTAACGCTTCGGTTACGGTTCCTTCTAAGTTTATTAAATCTTTTTTTGCCATAAGTTTTTTGCCACAGATGAACACGGATTTAATAATTTTTCTTTGTGTGCGTTCATGCGCGGCTATTATTTCCTCGTTAGTATTTCTGGTTTGTTATCAGTTACTAATATGGTATGTTCAAAATGGGCTGAGGCAAGACCGTCTTTGGTTACGACAGTCCATTTATTGTCCTGGGTTAATACTTCGTAACTGCCTATGTTTACCATTGGTTCGATTGCCAGGGTCATGCCTTTTTGTAAGATAATGCCCTGGTCGGCAAGACCAAAATTGGGTATCAAAGGTTCTTCATGCAGTTCAATTCCAACACCATGACCGGTCAGTTCGCGCACCACTGAAAATCCGTGGGTTTCGACATACTGCTGAATTGCAGACGAGATATCGCCAAGCCGGTTACCATCGCGAGCTTGGTCAATACCTAAATATAATGATTTTTCAGTTACCGCTAAAAGTTTTTGCAGGTTGGCGTCAATATTACCAATCGGAAAAGTTCTGGCTCCATCAGCATAGAATCCGTCTTTTAGGACACCAACATCGATTTTCACCAAATCACCGGGTTTGATTTTTCTGCCATTAGGAATGCCGTGGACAACTTCATTATTGACGCTGATACAGACATTTGCCGGAAAACTGTGATAACCTTTAAAAGCCGGTATTGCCGAGTGTTTGATGATAAACTCGGCGCAGAGATTTTCGATTTCGGTGAGTGTTGTTTCCGGCTGCAGATAGTCTTTGATATATTCTAGCGTCTCGGCAACAATGCGGCCAGATATTCTTATACCCTGGATTTCTTTTTCTGACTTAATATAGATACTCATTGAGGGGAGATAATCTTGAGAATGTGCGCCTGAACTTTATCACGACCGATAATCGCATCAATGACATGCATTTTACCAGAATTTTTATAATAGTTTTTCAATTCTTTAGTCTGGTTTTCATACACAACCAAACGGTTGCGAATCACCGCTTCGGTGTCATCAGCGCGCTGAAGTAGTTTGCCGCCGCATTTATCACAAATATTGTTTTGTTTAGGCGGATTAAAATCAAGATTATATATGGTACCACATCGCTCACAGGTACGACGGGCGGTGAGCCGTCTGATTATCTCGTCATCAGATAATTCAATGAAGATAACGCAGTCAATCTTATCATTGAGTTCGGTCAAAATCTTATCCAAACCTTGTGCCTGACCAATGGTGCGGGGAAATCCGTCAAAGATAATGCCTTTTCTGGTGTTAGTGGTAACAAAATCTTTGGTAATCTGTAAAGTTACATCATCAGGTACGAGTTTACCTTCTTTCATATAATCATTGGCTTTGATACCGATAGAAGTTTTCCGGGCAAGATGGTCACGAAAAACATTACCAGTCGAGAAATGGGCATAGTCCAATTTCTGCGATAATATCTCGGCTTGTGTACCTTTGCCACTACCAGGTGGCCCGGCTAAAATAATTTTCATAAAGTTTATTCTACTTGATTATCATAAAAAGTCAAGTTATATAAGCATTAAGACCTAATTGGGTGCTTGACTTTAAGCTAATAATTAGTTAGACTAAAAAACTATGATACAAGGCGTTGAAGTAAAAAAGTTAAAAGTAATACCTGATGAACGGGGTTTAATAATGGAAATCTTGCGTTCAGACGACAGCTTTTATAAGAAATTCGGGCAGTGTTATCTTTCGGTCGTAAATCCAGGTGCGATTAAGGCCTGGCATTTTCATAAAATCCAGACCGACCATTTTGCGGTTGTTAAAGGTATGGCAAAAATCGTACTCTATGACGCGCGGGAAAATTCCAAAACCTATAAAGAAATCAACGAGTTTTTTTCAGGCGAGCAGAATCCTTGTTTGCTTGTGATACCACCAATGGTTGCGCATGGAATGAAGGGCATCAGCATTGAACCGGCCTATGCGATTAATTGCCCGACTGAACTGTATAACTATAATAATCCGGATGAACATCGGCTTGACCCGTTTGATTCAACAATTCCATATAATTGGGATTTGAAACACGGATGAGAAATAGAACCACAGATTAACACAGATGAACACAGATAAAGAAAATCAAAATTCAGAAGTCAAAAATATAAATTTATGAGAACAGTTTTAGTAACGGGCGGTGCTGGTTTTATCGGTTCTAATTTTACCATAGAACTGCTTAAGGATAAGAACTATAAAGTAATCGTTTTAGACAAGCTGACTTATGCCGGGAATCTGGATAATTTTTCAGATGAAGTAACCAGAAATCCGAGGTTTGAATTTATCAAAGGCGATATTGCAGACCGCTCAGTTGTCGAGAAAGTGATGAAACGGGTTGATTCGGTGATTAATTTTGCGGCGGAAACTCATATTGACCGCTCAATTGTTAATTATGATCCGTTTGTGCAGACTGATTTTATCGGTACTTACATTCTTTTGGATGAGTTCAGAAAAAAGACAAGAGACCGGTTTATCCAGATATCAACCAGTGAAGTTTATGGTAGTGCCCAGACCGTGCCAATGACTGAAACACATCCGATTTCACCGCAAAGTCCGTATGCCGCGACTAAAGCCGGTGCGGATAGAATGGCATATTCTTTTTACAAAACATATCATTTACCAATTGTGGTCGTGCGGCCATTTAATAATTACGGGCCGAACCAGTATCCGGAAAAACTGATTCCGTTTTTTATTGCCAATGCAATAGAAGATAAACCGCTCTATGTTTATGGTTCGGGTAAAAATACCCGGGACTGGGTATATGTCAAAGACTGTGCCCAGGCATTGAAAAGAATTCTGGATATCAGTGCGGATAAAATCAAAGGCGAGGTTTTTAATCTCGGTTCTGGCAAAGAATATGATGTATTAGAGATTGCTGGTATTGTTTTAGACTATTTTAATAAACCAAGGAGTCTGATTAAAAAGATTGCAGACCGGCCCGGTCATGTTGAGCGGTTGATTTCTGATACGAAAAAAGTCAAAAAGATATTGGGCTGGCAAGTAAAAACCGAATTTAACAAAGGCATAGTCGAGACGATTAAGTGGTATGAAGAAAATAAATGGTGGTGGGAAAAGATTCGAAAACGGAAAGAATACCAGCAATTCTATAATGGCTGGTATGGCAGTCTTATGAAAGTTACCCAAAGTAAAAAGTAAATGGCAAAAAAAGTTATCCAGAATAATGTCTTTGCCTCGATTTCTGAAGCAATCAGATTGATTAAAAAGGGCAAAATCGTGATTGTAGTCGATGATAAAGACCGCGAAAATGAAGGTGATTATATCTGCTCAGCCCAGGCGATTACGCCCCAGAAGATTAATTTTATGGCTCAGCATGGCCGCGGATTAATCTGCTTTACCGGCATGCCCGAATTGTTTGAAAGACTGGATTTACCGCCGATGGTGAGCGAGAACACGGCTAAACTGGGCACGCCGTTTGCAATACCGGTTGATGCCCTAAAGGGGACCACAACCGGCAGTTCTGCATATGACAGAGCATTAACCATAAAAGTTTTAATCAATCCCAAGACTAAACCAAGAGATTTGGGCCGACCCGGACATATTTTTACTTTACGGGCAGTGTCGGGTGGTGTTCTGCAAAGAGCCGGTCATACTGAGGCATCGGCTGATTTAGCCCGTTTGGCTGGCTGTTATCCGGCCGGCGTGCTTTGCGAAATTATGGATACGAATGGCAAGATGGCAAAGATGCCGGCATTAATCAAATTAGCGAAGAAATTTAAATTGAAAATCGTGACGATAAGTGATTTGATTGAATACCGCAGAAATACAGAACGGTTAATCAATCGAGTTGTCGAAACCAAACTGCCAACACCTTATGGCGAGTTTAAATTGTATGTGTATGAAGACAAGACTGAAGGATGCCTGCACATGGCATTGGTCAGGGGAGATGTGCGGGCAAAAGAAAATGTATTGGTCAGAGTCCATTCCCAGTGCCTGACTGGTGATGTTTTTCATTCGTTACGATGTGACTGCGGTGCTCAGCTGAAAACAGCTTTACAGCGAATTTGTCAGGAAGGCCGCGGAGTGCTCTTATATATGCGGCAGGAAGGAAGAGGTATTGGATTACTGGGAAAACTCCAGTCCTATTCTTTACAGGATAAAGGTATGGACACAGTCGATTCAGCAATTGCTCTGGGATTTAAACCAGATTTACGGGATTATGGCATCGGCGCCCAGATATTATCTGATCTGGGTTTATCCAGTATCCGACTTTTGACCAATAATCCAAGAAAGATTATCGGCTTAAAAGGATTTGGATTAGAGATAAAAGAGCAAGTGCCGATTATTGCTAAACCGAATAAGAGGAATATAAAATATTTAGTAACAAAACGTGACCGGTTAGGTCATATTTTAGGTAATATAGAAAGAAAAACCACAGATTAACACAGATGAACACAGATATTATTTTTTTATTTATAACCCATTTGTGTAATTCAGTGGCATATGATTTAACAGGAGGAAAAAATGGATAAAAAAGAATTTAAAGGCATGCTTGATGCATCCGGTAAAAAGTTTGCGATTGTGATTTCCCGGTTCAATGATTTTTTAAGCAAGGAATTATTAGGCGGCGCGCTCGACTGCCTGGAACGGCATAATGCGGTAAAAGCGGATATTTTCTGGACGCCGGGTTGTTTTGAAATACCGGGGATTGCGACTAGTCTTGCCGAAAGTAAAAAGTATTCGGCAATCATTGCGCTCGGAGTGATTATCCGCGGCGATACGCCACACGCTGAATACATTGCCTCAGAAGTGTCCAAAGGTATTGGCAGAATCAATTACAAGACCAAAACTCCGGCTGTATTTGGTATTATCACGGCAGATACGATTGAACAGGCAATCGAACGGTCCGGCACCAAAGCCGGTAATAAAGGTTACCAGGCAGCCCAATCCGCAATTGAGATGGCAGATTTAACTGCCAAGTTACTTAAATAATGACGCAACGACGGTGCGCTCGGGAATGCGCACTTGAAGTCCTTTACCGGCTTGATATTGGTGGCGAGCCGGTTGCCAAAACAGTCAAAGAGATAATAGACAAAACTAATTTTACGCCCGAAGGCAGAGATTTCTTTAAGCAGTTAGTCGAAAGTACAAACAAGCATTTACTTGATATTGATAACACAATCAAGATGACCCTAAAACACTGGTCTTTGGAACGGCTTTCGAGTGTTGACCGGGCAATCTTACGAGTTGCGACCGGTGAATTACTCTACGCAACAGAGGTGCCGCCCAAAGTAGTTATCAATGAAGCACTGGAAATTGCCAAAAAATTCAGTGGTAGCGAATCGGCTCATTTTATCAATGGTGTTTTGGATTCGATTTATAAAAAGAGATGCGGATAGGCATTTTTTCCGATGTCCACGGTAATTTAGAGGCACTCGAAACAGTCTTACAATATCTGGTTCAAGAAAAAATCGAGCAGTATCTTTGTATTGGTGATATGATTGGTTATGGGCCAAATCCGAATGAGTGCGTCGAGCTCATTAAAAATCTCGGATGCGTATCAGTGGGAGGTAATCACGACTATGGTGTTAGTGAAAAGACAGATATCGATAATTTTAATGATGCGGCAAAAACAGCAATTGCCTGGACCAAACAGAAAATCAGTAAGCGTAATTTAGCATATTTAACCAGTTTATCATTAAGAGATGTTGACAATGATATTTTATTAGTGCATGCAAGACCGGATAAACCAGAAACCTGGAAATATGTGTTTACATTGGCACAGGCACAAGAACAGTTTGCTCATTTTCAGGAAAAGATATGTCTAATCGGCCATTCACATATTCCAATCATTATTGAAAAGAATGAAGAGACAGATAAATGTACAGTTATCAATAAATCAAAAGTAAAAATAAAAGGAAGCGGTTACCGCTATTTAATAAATGTCGGTAGTGTCGGGCAACCGAGGGATAATTCGCCGGCGTCCTGTTTTGTTATCTATGATACCAAAACCAGTTATCTCGAGATAAAGCGGCTCGAATATAATTTTAAGCTGACTCAAGAGAAAATTCTTAAAGCCGGCTTACCAGAAACGCTTGCCTCGCGATTAGCAGTTGGAAAATAAGAAAAAAAACGGGTAGTAAGTCTCTTGTAACACAGCTTACTACCCGTAATATTTTTTATCTTAAGATTACTGCTTTTCTAACTGAACTACCATGCTCGGTTTTAAGTTCGCAGAAATAGACGCCATTCATCAATTTATTGCCAGCGCGGTCAGTACCATCCCATTGAATCGAAGAACTGTTGGTCGTAACCGATTTGACCAATTCGCCGGCAATATTATAAATATTGATCTGAGCAGTCTGTAATGCCGGCAGGTTGAAATTGATATTGGTATGATTGGAAAATGGATTTGGGAAAATATTGATTGACGGTCGGGTAACGGTTCTTGGTAAGATTATCTTAGTATCTTCAATACCTTGTGGCAGCGGTTCATTGAAGAAAGTCAAAATCCGGCGCATAACCTCCCATTTTTGGATATAACGAAGTGCAGTGTGGTTAATTGCTTCAAAGGGCATACCAAAATAAACAACTTTATAAGTATTGGAAAAGTGAATCGCACCATACACAGTCGTATCAGCATAATTTCGATAACGGAATGCTCCGTAAGCACCACCAACTGGTCTGATGCCATCACAAGAATTTGCATTGGCAGCACCGCCAGCACCACCTAAAACAACAGTGTCACCATTAACACCGCCAATCGGGTCACCAGCTATACCAACGGCATATAATTGAGCAGTATGAGTTGTAACATAAGAGGCGTGGAGATAATTACTATAGAAAGGTGTTGAACCGATATCTTGTCCGATATTCTGACCGCAGATAAACAAGTTTTTACCCTGATTGAGATAACTGGTCAAATTATTCTGGTCGGTTGTGGTTAGAGTATTGAGACTATCAAGGCCAGTAAACCAGACCACGACCGGATATGCGAGCAGGGTATCGAGAGCAGGAGAACCGAGTGTGTCGGTATTCCAGACCCGATAAAAAGTCTTTAAAGAATCGATTGTTTCTTTGTACCAGCGTTCATAGTTAGCCCCATTATCGTCGTCAACCAAAAGGATACGCGGATTACCAACCCGGAGATGGATAGTGTCGGCAGTTCGAATCGAGGCTGGGGTTGCAGTATGATTAATGATGAAACGGACTCGGCGCGGGATAAAATTCGCGGCAACATGAAAGACGAACGAATCAGCTGAGCAGTTACCAGTGCGACCAGCTTCAATGGTCGGAAAAGTTGCGGTGCTTTTAATAATCGTAATGTCCGGGTCAGAACAGGATAATGTCGCAGATATGTTAGTAGCGTTTAGATAACCGCGGTCATTGTACATCGTCGTGATGAGGGCAACGGTTTCATTGGCCTGGGGATAATTGTCATTACCGTCATTAAGACGGAAATCGGTCGTACGCAGATGACAACGGATTGGCTGGTAAATTGCTTTGGTAACATTAATACGGCCGCGTCCCAGATTGCCGGCAAGATATTGCGGGTCAGGCATCGAATCGCAGGATTGGAAAATTCGTAAGGTGCATTCGGCATTAGTCATAGTCGGGTACATCGACTTAATCAGCAATGCTAAGCCGGCAACACAAGGAGCAGAAAATGAAGTG
>JAGXRL010000158.1 GCA_018335915.1 Candidatus Latescibacterota bacterium | reverse complement strand
CATTAAAATTAGCCGGCACTACGACGCCGGTTATATTTTTACACAAATCTATCACATCCTGGTCGGCGAGTCCTAAAATTGCCGCCATTGCGCCGGGCTTTTTCACTCCTTCAGAAAACATCAGTTCGCCGCGCCGTTTAACCAGTTTAACAACTGATTCAAAATTTAACACGCCAGCACAATATAATGCAGAATATTCGCCCAAACTATGGCCGCAGGCGAGTTCACAATCAATCTTGTTTTTTCTTAAAACCTCAAGCACGCTGATTGAATGAACTAAAATCGCCGGCTGAGTTATGTTGGTATTGCGCAGTTCTTGTTCTGGACCAAAAAATGATAGTTTTTTAATCGGTATTTCTAAAATCGCTTCTGCTTTATCATAGATTTCCTGAACTTCTGGATAAGCGTCATACAAGTCTTTACCCATTCCCACAGACTGAGAACCTTGACCCGGAAAAAGAAAACAATATCTCGTCATTAACTGCTTAATTTTATACAAATAAATCAAACAGTCAATAGTAAATTTTAATTTGTAAGCTGCGAAAATTTTGAGTTTTACCCATCACCCCTTGACAGGAACAAATAATCTTGTAAAATAAATACGTATTTTGTGCAAACAAAAGGAGGCACAATGAGTAAAAATATGTTATCTGTTCTGTTAGGAATAATCCTGACAGCGACAATCGCATCTGCGATTGTCCCGGTCTCAATGCGCATGCGCGGTCTCTCACCGGCCCTGGTCGGTATTGTTGATGACGAGTATTCGGATATCTTCTACAATCCCGCATTCGTAAACCGCGTCGAGTAAACGGATTTATACGAACTTGTCCAACCTGCACGGCTCGGGCGACGATATGTTTTTCAATTCGGCTAGTGAACCGATATACTCTTCGTATAATCTGTTTGGTGGCATTACCGAGTTTAACGGTATGAAACTCGGCGCGCTCTTTGAACTCGGTGGTTACGATTACGCAATGAGCATGTATGAGTACGAAACCGAAATTGAAGGCAACACTACTTCGATTGACTCTTTTAAAGGCACTATCACCTACAAAAATCTAAACACTGCTTTTAATCTGCTCTGGGGCAAGAAAATGGACAATTTTGACATCGGTGCGCTGCTCATGCCCGAATGGTACACTTATGAGTATAAGTCCATCTATTCTGTGGTCTCGCGCGATATCAACCCGGAAATGTCGAGTTATTATTATGAGTTTGGCGAAGAACTCTCATCGGAGAAGAGATTTGCCGTACCAATCGTAGTCGGTATCGCGATGGGTGAACCGGACAATGAAATGGCATTCTCGCTCGGTTATGGTTATCAAAGAGAAGGCGGTTATATCCCGGTCAATTATCTGGAAAGCGAAACTTATCAGGAAATCAATTCTTATCTCGAATATCGGGATGAAGAATACTGGAAAGCCGAACAGAAACTTGACTACAGCGGTTTTTATGTAGCCCTCAACGGCCGAAATAAGCGTCGGTTCGAAGATTATTCGCTGACTTATCTCGGCGAAATTGCCTACGCCAATAAACCAATGAAATACAGTTATTACGACACGACTTATGAATACACGGTTTATGATACCGCGCTCATGTCACGCCGCATCATATCTGAGTTGGCTTCGCAGGACGGCAAAGGCGCAATGAGCCACTTTGGTTTGGGTATCGGAGTTGGTCTGGAAAAACATTTTGATGTTTTCAATACGAATACTATGTTTGCTATCGGTCTGCTCCCTGCTCTAATCAGCGGTAAGACGACATTGACGCTCGAACCAGGAAAATACAAAATGTATTATTACCGCAATTATCCGGATACTTTGGAATATACGATGTCGTCTACAAGCAATGAAACCTGGGAAATCGTCAATAAGTATGGCGGGTTTGTTTTTACCGTCCCGGTCGGCTTGGAAACCCGGCTTACTGACCGTTTCAGTCTCCGGCTCGGCGCAACGCAAAATATGACTCTTAAATTTACGAATACCTACGAAGAAACCTTGATTGACGAAGGTTCAATCACTATCTATCACCGCACCAAACCGACTGAGCTTATCCAGACCACACAAGAAGGTGAAGACGAGCTCGACTCTTATTATTTGAAATTTGAAGACAAAGTGTCGTTTTCCGCATCAACTGCTTATCATTACGGCTTGGGATTCAAAGTTAATGACAATGTCGAAATCAATATTTTAAACTTTGCCAACCTGACCAATTTAAGCAACTGGATGGTCGGCGTAAATATTAAGTTCTAAAAAAATCGTAATATTTGGAGTTTTAGAGTTGCAGAGTTGAGAGTTTATGAAACAACTCGTAAACTTTTAAACACTGAAACTCCAAAACATTTTTAATCGGGCGATTAGCTCAGTTGGTTAGAGCGCATGCCTCACATGCATGAGGTCACCTGTTCAAATCAGGTATCGCCCAGTAAAAAGGGACGCTCCCAGTTTTATGGGTGCGTCCCTTAAATCTAACTTAGAATAATGTAATCTTAACCGTCTCGGTTTTGTAATCCTCAATTTCAATTCTCACAAAGTAGATACCGGCTGGTTTTGTGTCTTTAATGAATTCGATGTAATTCGTTTCGTTTCGTGCAATCGTTGCCGGTGTTTTTTCTACCCGCCTGCCGCCTAGATCATATAAACCGGCTTGGAATTTTTTTCCGACTGGAACCGATAATTTAATCCGTGCCCGGTCTTTTAACTGGATAACTTTTATTTTCGGAACGAACGCCGACATATTTTCTTCTTCAATACCTGCTACAAATCCTTTTAACGCATACAATTGATAGGGCTGGCTGTTCTGGTCTTGCAAGGAGACCAATACATCAACATATCCGTCATTGTCAAAATCAGCACCACAAGCAACATCATACACACGGTCAATGAAATTATATTGCCAGATAATATTGCCATTGGCTCCGTTGAGCACCATAACATTTCTGCCATTGACTGCACCGGCAACGACTTCTGGAATCCCGTCACCAGTCATGTCTGGCAGGGTATCAACATTCCAGCAATCACCACCAACGGTTTGTGACCATAAAATAGCGCCGGTTAAACCAGACAGAACCGTAACCTGATTTGACCACGACCCGACCACGATATCGTCATAACCGTCATTGTTAATATCGCGGATGCGTCTTAAATCATAAATAACTCTGGGGCTGCCCAAGGTGTTTTGCCAGAGCAAACTGCCGGTCAAACCGTCAACGCAGACAACTTTATAAGCCCAGCCGCCGCCAACCACATCTGGCACGCCATTGCCGTTAATATCGTCAATCCCTATAACATATTCGACCGAACCGCCGGTATTATACGACCAGATTTGTGCGCCGGTCCTGCCGTTCAGACAATAGATTTTATTATCATAACCATTGCCGCCTGCTCCGAAAATAACTTCGGGCACCGTGTCGTTATTAATATCATAATGCGGAAAAATACACATCACCGCATCATACGGTTTGAATGCCCACAATGAATCGCCGGTATGTCCGCAAAAACACTGCGCGACCCCCCGGTTGCCGGTTGTCGATACTCCGCCAACACCAGCCAGTACTTCTGGATAACCGTCATTATTAATATCGACTGTTGGCCGCACTGAATAGACCCAGCCCGCATCTGGATAATAAGATTTACTCCAGAGCGTAGCATTGGTTACGCCATTGATGGCAAACACGGTTCGGCCCGGAAAAATACCGCCTGGCGTGCCCATAATAATGTCCGGAATCGAGTCGCCGGAAATATCACTAATCGTTGACAGTCCCCGATTACCCCAAACACCCTGACAATCCGAACGAGTCCAGATTGCACTGCCGTCCGAACCCGATACTAAAAAGAGCCGGATTGGCGGTGACGGATAAGCACCATAATAAGCCGCTGCCACGACATCAGCAATGCCGTCATTGTTATAATCGTAAGTAGGAAATGCGGCATAAATACCGCCTGTGCCCTGCCGCGACCAGATAACCTGTCCTTGCGGTTGAGCATCAAGTATGGTTATGCTAAAATTTAACAATACAAAAATTGACAACAGTATTTTTATCATACTGTCCTCCTTGGTTATGTTAAAATTATCTTAGAAACATTGTTTTCAAAGCTTGGGATTGACCTTGTTTGGTCTCGAGTACGATAAAGTAGACGCCGGGTGCGCTTAAAATACCTCTCTCGTTTCGTCCGTCCCAGGTTGTTGTATACGAACTGCCGGCTTGCCCGATTGACCGGATCGTTCTGACCAGATTACCGGTGGCGTCATAAATTTTGACCGCGCCAAAATCAGCGGGGTTGACCGAGAAATTGATTCGCGCCGTATTCGAAAATGGATTCGGTTTAACTTCTAAGTTAAGTGGGTTTGCGCTTATACTATTGCCAATCTCCTCAATTGCGGTAACCGCACCAAAAGAGACGCTGTCAACAAAAAGCGTCCCGCCCGATGGGCTTGGCGTCGGCGCGCCGCGACCATAAGTGCGGATGATAAAATCCGCATAAACAGCGCCAGTTGGGGCAGTATCGGTTATTGCCGCCTTGCGGACAACCTGCCAAGAAGGTAAAATTGTATCTGTATAAAGAACTGGCCAAGAACTGATAAAACCGGCGTTGGCATTGCGCCAGGTTATCGTGAGTCCGCCCAGCACGCTGTCGTTATTACGATAAAAACGGACGCTGGCTATGTATCGACCGCGACCCGGAATTGCAACTCTTTGAAAGATGCCCTTGTTATTACCGGTGCCGATTTGGAATCTCTGCATTTTTACCGCATAATTTCCGTGAAATACCCGCGTACTCTCTTTATAAATTTTGGCGTATACCGTATCTTCAACCGTCCATTCGGATGGCTGTCGGAAATTAGTCCAGGCTTCAAAATCGGGATTTAAAAGCAGGTTGGCAAAGACTGGCGTGAAAAAACTTAGCATGACAACGCTGGCTATTAACAAGAAAATACTTTTTTTTGACATTGATGTCCCCCAAAATTATACTTCTGTTTTTTGAAGTTTTTAACGACTGATTTATTCAATTCTATACCCGCTCACGTGGTTTACACATTATCCTTCATTACGACAAATTTATTCTACTGACCTCCAGTTCGGTTAAGTTCTGTTTGTGTCCTTTTAACCGGCGGTAATTCTCGCGCCGGATAAATTTAAACGTAGTAACCTTTGGGGCTCGAGTATGCGCCAATACTTTGGCTTCGACTGAAACACCTTTTACGGTTGGGTTGCCGATCAATGCTTTATCTTCGGTTTTGACAAACAAAACGTCATCAAAAGTTACTTGTGCCTCTGGTTCTAAATCTAATTTCGGAACCGTGATTTTTTCGCCGGGTTTGGCAAAAAACTGAAATCCCTTAATGCGCACGATTGCAAACATTATTCTCCTCCTGATTGCGGTATCTCTTGAGTCCGCAGCGGTGCTTGTTCTTGAGGAACGGTCGTTTCTTGTTGAGTCCGCGTTGCCGGCCCTCTTGCTCTTTGTGCCGAAATCAGCACCAAGCCAAGCGAGGTAACCATAAACAATATAGCCAGACCGGTTGTCAGTTTTGCCATAAACGGCGCTGCGCCGCCCCCGCCAAAAACCGACTCGCCGCCGCCAAAAACGGTCGCGACACCGCCCTTACGCGGCTGTTGAAACAAAACCACAATCACGAGCACAATACAAACTAAGATGTGCAAAACTATTATTAATCCAAACATAAATTCTCCATTTCATAATAACTTACTTTAATCATAAAGTCAAGACCCTGCCTTTGTCAACTGCAAGAATGAATCCAGTTTTAAACTTGCTCCACCCACCAATGCGCCGTCAATATCCGGTTGTTTCATTAAAACCGCGATGTTTTCCGGCGTGACACTGCCGCCATAAAGAATTCGCATCTTATCCGCGGTGTTTTTATCATATTTATCAACTATAAAATTTCTGATATATTTATGCACTTCCTGAGCTTGTTCTGGTGTTGCGGTTTTGCCAGTGCCGATCGCCCATACTGGTTCGTATGCAACAACCACATTTTCGATATTACCAACATTCATAAAGCCACCCTGTAACTGCTTTTGGATAACGTCAAAAGTCAGGTTTGTTTCCCGCTCAGAAAGACGCTCACCGATACAAATAATCGGTTTTAAATTTCCTGTCAGCGCCGCGTGTAATTTCTTATTGACAGTCTCGTCGGTTTCGCCAAAGTATTGCCGGCGCTCAGAATGTCCTAAAATTACATATTCGCAGCCAATGTCTTTTAAAAACTCACCTGAGATTTCACCAGTAAATGCGCCTTTGGCTTCCCAGTACATATTTTGCGCACCAAGCTTTATTGGAGTGTTTTTAACTATATCTGCCACTAAACTTAATGCGGTATAAGGCGGACAGATTAATATTTCAACATCTGTTTTTACCGGCAATGCCTTAATCAATTCCTGGGCAAATCCTTTTGCCTCAGATGGTGTTTTGTTCATTTTCCAGTTGCCGGCAATAAGCGGTCTTCTCATTTTAACTCCTTATCTTTTAATGCTTTTATGCCGGGTAATTCCAGTCCTTCGAGAAACTCCAAACTGGCACTGCCTCCGGTCGAGACAAAACTGACTTTATCTTTCAAGCCGAATTTAGCCAGACACGCTACTGTATCACCGCCGCCAACAACCGAGGTCGCCCCGTTTTTAGTTGTTTCCGCAATTGTTTCAGCGATTGCTTTGCTGCCAGCGGCAAACCGGTCTATTTCAAAAACACCGATCGGTCCAGCCCAGACCACTGTTCGTGCGGTCTTAATAATATCAGTATATATTTTTACAGTTTCGTTCCCGATATCAATGCCAGCCCAGTTATTTTCGATTGAGTCTGCTTTTACGATTTTAGTGTTACCATTTACATCAACTTTGTCTGTTATCATGACATCAACCGGCAAGCGAAGTTTGCTTTCGGAAAGCAAATCTTTTGCCTGATCAAGCATCTCTGGTTGGTAAATAGAATTACCGATATCCAATCCTTGTGCTTTTAAGAAATTATAGATTAAACCGCCGCCAATGAGTAAAGCGTCAACTTTTGGCAAAAGGTTTTTTATCACGCCGAGCTTGTCTTTTATTTTAGCACCACCGATTACCGCAATAAAAGGACTTTTCGGTTGCTCGACAACATAACTCAGATATTCAATCTCTTTTTCCATTAAAAGACCTGCAACCGGCGTTGTAAAATACCTGGCAATATTTTCGGTCGAAGCGTGGGCGCGATGCGCAGTTGCAAACGCATCATTAACATAAATCTCAGAGAGAGATGCCAACGCTTTAGCAAAATTCGGTTCGTTCTTTTCCTCTTCAATATGAGACCGCAGATTTTCTAATAAGACGATATCACCAGGTTTTGCCTGATTGATACTGTTTTCGACGTCAGCACCAATACAATCACTCGCAAACACCACATTTTTATTCATCAGCTCAGACAGTCTTTGCGCAACCGGTTGTAAAGAATATTTCGCTTCAATCTTGCCTTTTGGCTTACCCAGATGAGATATTAAAACAATCAAACAATTATGTTTAAGCAGATATTCGATTGTTGGCAGTGCGGCACGAATTCTCGTGTCATCTGCAATCTTTCCGTCTGAACTAAACGGCACATTAAAATCAACCCGCACCAGCACTTTCTTATTGCTTATGTCAATATCCCGAATTGTAAGTTTCTTCATTGTTTTTTCTTAGATAAGTTAGGGTTTTCTCTGTGAGCTCTGTGTCTCTGTGGCATATTTTTTATTGTTTTTTGACCATATATTCAATCAGGTCAATTACTCGGCATGCATAACCCCATTCATTATCATACCAGGCAAAAAGCTTGACCAGATTATTGTCAGTTACGCTTGTCAGCAACGAATCAAATATAGCTGAATATGGACTGCCTGTAAAATCGATTGAAACTAACGGCTGAGTTTGGTACTGGACATATTTTTTCATCAGACCCGAGCATGCCTTCTTAAATGCGGCATTAACTTCGTCTTTATTCGTATCTTTATCAACCACGCAGGTCAAATCAACTAATGAAACATCCGCAGTCGGTACCCGAATCGCGCTGCCGTCAATTTTTCCTTTCAGTTCTGGAAAAATCACGCCGATTAATTTTGCCGCACCGGTTGAAGTGGGAATCATTGACATTGCCGCGGCACGGGCACGCCGTAAATCTTTGTGCGGCGCGTCTAAAATCCGCTGGTCACCGGTGTAGGCGTGAATCGTGGTCATATAACCGCGTTTAATCTTAAAATTCTCATGCAGAATCTTGGCAATCGGAACCACACAGTTGGTTGTGCAGGACGCATTCGAAACAATATGGTCGGTCTTGGCGTCATAAATTGACTCGTTAACGCCCATCACAATCGATTTGACCGGCTTTTCACCTTTGGCCGGAGCTGTAATCACGACCTTTTTCGCACCGGCATCAAGGTGTGCTTTTGCCTTTTCATATGATGTGTATTTACCGGTTGCTTCGCAAACCAGGTCAACACCCAGATCTTTCCAGGGTAAGTTTGCCGGTTCTTTTTCATTTAAGACCTTAACTTCTTTGCCATTAATCAGAAAAGAGTTATCCAAGGCTTCGACATTCTCGGACATGATTCGATGCACTGAATCGTATTTTAAGAGATGAGCAAGGGTTTTTGCGTCGGTAACGTCATTGACCGCAACAAACTCGACATTTTTACTTTTCAGCCCGATTCTTAAAATAAGCCGGCCAATTCGCCCAAAACCATTAATCGCAACTTTAATTGCCATTGTGCCTCCTAATATTAATTATTATATATTCTTTTATCATTTTCATATTATCTCTTAGGAATATAACACTTTATCAAACATTCATTGCTTTAAACAAATCGTGTAGCAATTCACAGTATAACCAATAAAATAATGGCTGTCAACCCCGCACCGATGTCGCTCCGCTCCATTTTAAAACGAAAAATGCAAATTTAAAGTTTTCAATCTTCAATTTACAATTCGACGAAGCCGTGGGTCAACTCCGCACCGATCAAATAATTTTGAATTTATACCCCGTACTATACTGAGGCATGGTCATCGTGAGCCGTTTGCCATGACACGCTCAGCCAAAACCAGATACACGCTTAACCGGTAAGCGGCTCCTAAGGTCGTCGTCAGGCCTGGTCTGATTGTTTATAATAACCTGTGAGCCAAGTAATCAAAACTCATTTAAACACCGATATATTTACAAAAGCGCAGTTTATCTTGTTAAAATCAGGGATTACGCTTTTGCCAATAACCTTGATTTATGCTCAGCCCCGCACCTATTCTCAAATACAGCGAAGATAAACTATGGCTCAAATATTTATTTTCATACAATATCATGAATAGGTGCGGGGTCATCACGCTTTATAATTGACAATTTCAAATAATATCTTATAATGCAGTAATAACTAAAACCACAACTGTATGATATCCTGTGGTTATTAAATTGGAGGCACTATGTTAAAACATAAAAAGTATATAGTCTTAGCATTAGCGCTAATTACAATATTAATCTCCTTAAATTGTGCGCCGGGTAATTGGCGATGGAATGCTGAAGTCGAAGGCTCTAATCCTGCCGGCTTCTGGGCTGGGCTCTGGCACGGCATAATTGTCGTAATCACCTTTATCATCAGTTTGTTTAATAAGAATGTCGGGGTTTACGAAGCTAACAATTATGGCTGGACTTATAATCTTGGGTTTATCCTTGGTCTGTTCATCTCGGTCGGTGGTGGCCTCAAAGCCCGCCGGCGTAAAAAAGTAATAAAATACGAATGGAAAGACTTTAGTCCTAAGGTTGAAGAGAAAATCCGTGAAGGCGTCAAGGCATGGGTTGACGAATCTGAAGACGAAGCCAAGAAAAAAGAATGGGAAGAAATCGGTAACAAAGTCGAAGAAAAAATCAAACGCAAATTAAAGGAATGGGCAGATAAAGAATAACGCCGTAAGATAAATTTGAAAACATTGCCCGCACTCGTTTTATTCATTGGTATCGGCATTATTGTACCGACTATATATTATCTAATCTTTAGAAAAAAAGCGCTTTTAGACGAAATCCCGGCTTGGCTTTGGTCAATAACCGGGGTTATTGCCTTTGTCTTTTTCCCGGCATTTTTATTTCGCAAACATTGGGAAAAGGCAATGGTAATGGCTTATAACAAGTTCTGGTTTGTTTTAGGCGTGGTCCAGATGGATAATAATTTCTGGGAAACCCTGGCAAAATTACTAACAATCATCGTCTTTATCGCAATTGCCCGTGAAAGAGGCAAGGCAATATTTACCCGTAAAAGCAGTGCAACTGTTTTCGGATATTGGGTCGGGCTCTGTTATGGCGTTGGTGAAGCAATTACTTTATCAATCATTGGTTGTGTTCCGGTGCTCAATCGGATTTTTGGCATTAATCTATTTATGTATTTTACAACCTGGTATGCACTCTGGGAACGCGCTTATGCTATACAATTACATGCCATAATCGGCGCCTTGGTTGGCTTGGGTGTTTATCACTGGCATGGACTTGCCAAACGCGCTTGGCTTGTTGTCTTTTTTGTCATCGGCATGTTATATCATGAATTGGTCGACGGGCTTATTATCGTCATGATGTATTATCCAAAACTTTGGTTAAGTAAGTTTGTCAGCGCGAACATCTACACCATAACATTGCCGATTTTACTTGTCATCGGTTATCTTATTTTATTTATTGCTTATCGGGCAAGTAAAACAACAATGTTAAATCAAGAAATAACAGAAAAAAAGGGGGATAAATGAAACGCAGTTTAATCCTTGTATTAGCAATATTGCTAACCGCGGTCAGTTGTCCTAAAAAAGAAATGCCCGCTCTTAAGTTATTGCCGAGCATCTGGGATGAAACCAACAAATATCAGATATTAATTGATACTGCCATTGCCGGTTCTTATTGGTTGATTTACAAACCAGTTCAAGAACCTGAGCCAATAATCGAATTACAATCAATCACTGAAATCACACATGCCGGCAGTGTCTCGCGCGATTCAACGGTTATCGTTTTACGGCAGGACAACTTAAAACCGATATCGTCATCAAAAACCATCTTGACCAATGGCATGACCTTAAATGCTGATATTGCCTATGGTAAAACCAAGGCATCTGTTAAAGCAAAACTACCGCAGGGTGACAAAGCAATTGATGTTCCGATTAATATCAACACCTATGATAATGACCAGGTAACGACAATCTTACGTGCGCTTGAATTAAAACCGGATGAAGAAAAAGAGATAAATGTTGTGATTGGATTTAGCGGCACAACTGTCCCGGTTAAAATAAAGTCGCTTGGCGAAGAGAAGATAACCGGCCCGGCCGGAGAATTTGACTGTCATAAATATACAATCACGGTTGTCGGTCGCATGATTGATGTCTGGTATGAAAAAGCAGATGCCAAACGAATGGTAAAATATTTCGATATTCAGGCAAGCATGACTATGGAACTTATGCCCTAATATGACAATTAAATATCCGAATCAAACTGTAAAATTATTATTAGAACGGGCAAGTTGCCGGAGTTTTCAGAATAAGAAGATTCCAGCTGTTGTTATGTCATATATTCTGAACGCCGGAGTTCATGCCGCAACCGGCGGTAATCTTCAACCATATTCGATTATCAGGATAACAAAGCTAACAAATAGGAAAAAAATTGCCAAACTTGCCGGTCAGGGCTTTATTGCTGATGCACCAGTTAGTCTTTTATTCTGTATTGACTGGCACCGGCTGAAAAGATGGGCAAAGCTGGAAACCGCACCATTCGCTGCCACTAGTGCTTTCAGACATTTCTGGATATCATTTCAGGATACAATGATAACCGCGCAAAGTATTTGCACTGCGGCAGACTCATTTGGATTAGGTTCAGTATATATTGGCACGGTTATGGAGTTTTTCCCGATGCTTAAGCGAATGTTTCGGTTGCCAAATGGTGTAATGCCGGTAGTATTACTTTGTCTTGGTTATCCGAAAAGCAAATTGGTTTCGCGTAATAAACTTGGAATTGATACCGTGGTTCATAATGAGAAATATATTGAATTGAGCGATAAGAAATTGCTTGGTGCGTTTAACCAAAAATATCCAGGAATGAAAATTGAGATAAACCGGGAACGGCTTAAGATGATTGAAAAAGTCTGCAAGGATATTGGCGGAGATAAATTTGCCCAGAAATGCCTTGCCAGAATTAAAAAGCAAGGTTATATATCATGGTCGCAGCGATATTTTGGCTTACATTATGTTGCCAATGAAATGCCGAAACAGAATGAAAAGCTTCTTAAGCTTTTCGAGCAATTCGGATTTGAGTGGTTTAAGAAATATCAGATACCTAAAAGTAAATAGTTAAATATGGATTTTATTATTGATTTACTTATCATAATTCATAATAAAAGAAAGGATAAACAATGCCAAGAATCGCGCATTTTGATATATCTTCAAAAGAACCAGAAAAGACAATGGAGTTTTTTACCAAAGTCTTTGATTGGAAATTTAATAACTGGGGCGGGCCGTTTGAATACTGGCTGATAACAACCGGCCCAGATAATAAACCAGGAATTAATGGTGGACTTTCCAAGGGTGAACCATCAACTGCGGTGGTTAATACTATTGATGTCGAATCATTGGATGATACGATAAAAATGATTGAAGCCCATGGCGGAAAAATAACTCAACCCAAAGGTCCGATTCCAGGTGTTGGTTGGTATGCCGCTTTTCAAAGTCCGGATGGTAACGCATTTGGAATAATGCAGGACGACCCGAACGCAAAATAGGATTTAACGATCGAATCATTTACTCAAAAAGTTATAAATTTTATCAAAAATATCCCCAGAGGAAAGGTTGCGACCTATGGCCAGATTGCGGATTTGGCTGGCAATCGATTTGCGGCAAGACAGGTGGTCTGGATATTAAGCGCACAATCCGGATTACACAAACTTCCCTGGCACCGGGTAATTAATAGTCAGGGGAAAATCGGTTTAACCGGCGAAGGATATAAGGAACAGAAAAAATTACTGCTCAAAGAAGACGTGGCTTTTGATGACAAGGATAAAATTAACTTTAGGCAATTTTTATGGAAACCAAAAATAAAACAAGGTTTATCATAAGAACCGAAAAAATCTTATACAAATCAGAAGGTGCCGGGGATTACCGGAATCAGAAACAGACTGCGCAATGACAACAACGAATATATGATTTTATATCTACTCAGGCACGGTGAAAGCGTTGCCAATATCACACATACCTTTGCATCCCGAAAATTGGATTTACCTCTCACCGATTTTGGGGTCGAACAGGTTAAACAAATATCACAACCAATGTCAAAGCTTGGATTAAATAAAATCTACACCAGCCCGTTAATCCGGGCGCAACAAACTGCTCAGATTATCGGTGATGCCTGCAATCTCAAACCGGTTGTGGTTGAACAATTGCGGGAGATTGATGTCGGTGTGCTTGACGGCAAGTGTATTGAAGAACAAAACAGGCAAATGATTTATGATAATGTAATCAGTAAGTGGAACAATGGGCAGAACCAAGTTGGTTTTGAGCAAGGCGAGAGCTTGAATGATGTCAAGAATAGGGTTGTTGATTTTCTGAAAATAATCGATAATACTGATGAAAAAATTCTACTTGTTGGTCATGGTCTATTTTTTATGGCGTTTATCTGGCTTTTCTGTGATAATCGCGGACCAAGTTTTCATAGCGGTCGGATTAACCGGTGCCATTATTCTGTCTTAGAAAAGCACAGTAAATTATTTAGCCTTGTCGAACACGATATCGCGCCTCAAAACAGCAAAAAGGGATTATACTAATCGTATCCCCAACCTTTTATTCTTGACAAATCAAAAGTTTTTGGGTCTAATATAGCAAATAGCGTTATAAAAATTTTATAAAAAATGCGCATATCGGATAAATAAAAACGGAGGGAGTTATGAAAAAAATTATTATCGCAATATTTATAATTACCGGTATGATTTTTGCCGAAACTGTAACAAATCATATTACCCAATCCTGGATAAACAATCAAAACGGGTTTGAAGAAAACCGGGGGCAGATGGTTGACGGCGATAACAATCCGGTTTGGTCGCTATTATTCAAAATTAACCTGCCTGGTCATAACATATACCTGACTGAACACGGTGCCAGCTTTGTCCTTTACCAGCGCGAGCACGACCAAATGAGATATGCCCGTTTTGACATCGAGGCGGTCGGCAGTAGGATTGAAAAAGGTAAGGTCGAGATGCACGATGAAATTCCTGGCCACACCAATTATTTCCTGTCCCATTGTCCTGACGGCATTATGTATGTCAAATCTTACCGCCATGTCAAAATAAACGATATCTATCCTGGTATTAATTGGATATGGCGATTTGATGACCGAGTGCATAGTGAATTCGAGGTTAAACCGCATGCCGACCTCAGTAATATAAAACTAAATGTAAAATGGGCTGATGTCGAGATTAAAGATGGCAAAGAGTTAGTCTATACAACACCAATTGGGAAAATTAATGAGGGCGTGCTTTATGTTTATCAAAAAGATGGCGCGCCGATATCTGCTTTTTACAGCAAAGACCAACAGGGATTTATTACTTTTGACATAAAGAATTATGACAAAAATAAAACTTTAATTATTGACCCACCATTTGAACGCCTCTGGGCAACCTATTATGGCGGCAGTGGTCAGGATAATTGTGATGGTTCTCGTGAAATGGGTGCAATAACCGCTGATAATTCAGGTAATATCTATATAACTGGATTTACCGGTTCGACTAATTTCCCGACCCTAAATCCTGGTGCGGGCGCCTATTTTCAAGGAACTGTTGCCAGTGCATTTGATGCGTTCATTGTAAAATTCAATAACAATGGGCAACGAGAATGGGCAACCTATTATGGCGGAATTTCTGATGATATTGGCATTGCCCTTGCCACTGACTCTTCAGAAAACCTGTTCGTTACTGGCGTGACTTTTTCTTCAACCACTTTTCCAACCTATAATCCAGGTGGCGGTGCTTATTTTCAATCTTCGTCGGGTGGCAGCGGTGATGTTTTTGTCTTAAAATTTAGCAACACCGGCTTACGACAATGGGCAACCTATTATGGCGGATATCAAAGTGATGTCGGCTATGCGATTGCAACCGACCCGTCAGGAAATATCTTTATAACTGGCAATACCTTTTCAAGCAATCTTCCAACCTATGATGCGGGCAGTGGCGCCTATTTTCAGCCCACTAATGCCGGCTCTTTTGATGCGTTTATTTTAAAATTCTCTAACGCCGGGGTAAGGTTGTGGGCGACTTATTATGGCGGGTCTGACGATGATAATGGATATGGAATTGCGGCTGATACGGCTGGTAATGTCTTTATCACCGGCATGTGCCGTTCAACTAATTTCCCGATTCTGGATGCGGGTGGCGGGGCTTATTTTCAATCTTCAATTCTTGGCTATCGCACAGTCTTTATCTTGAAATTCAATAATAATGGCGTCAGAACCTGGGCAACATATTATGGCGGAAGCACGAATGATTATGGACGGGCAATTACAGCCGACTCATTAGGCAATATATTTATTACAGGCAATACCTCATCAACCAATTTCCCGGTTCTGGATGCGGGTGGCGGTGCTTATTTTCAAGGAACTATTGCTGGTAGCGATGATGCGTTTATCTTAAAATTCGACAATTCAGGCATCAGGATTTGGTCGACTTATTATGGCGGCACAACCGGCGATATTGCCCGCACGATTACGACCCATCCCTCAGGAATGGTTTATGTTTCGGGAAATACCCTGTCCGCGAATTTCCCGACCTATGACCCGGGCAATAATGCGTATTATCAAGCAGCCCTTGGCGGCGGTCATGATGTTTTTATCTTAGGATTTAATAACACCGGCGCAAGACAATGGGCAACCTATTATGGCGGCGCCAGTACTGATTATGGCATGTCTCTGGCAACCGATGCAACGGGCAACATATTCTTATCAGGATTTACTCTGTCCTCTGGTTTCCCGGTTTATAATCCAGGCGGAGGCGCTTATTATCAGGGAACAAATGCGGGCAGTTATGATGCGTATGTCTTAAAGTTTGCCAGTGCATCAACCGGAATTACTGAAGCCCCGACACAACCAAGAAAAAATTTGTCGGTTAGATGCAATACATTTTTTACTGACCGCATCGTACTCAGATTATCAGATTTCTCAAGCGGCGATATAAAAATCTCTATTTATAACACGCTTGGTGCTAATCTTTACCAGAAAACTTTGCCGGGTGGCGCTACTTTAATATTAAACGACCGGCAAATCAGAAATCTAAAATCCGGCATATATTATATAAGGTTAGAATCAGATAATCAGAGATTGGGACGGGCAAAAGTTATAAAGAGATAATCGAGTTATCACTCATAAAATTCTACCTCCAGGTAGAATAAAAGTTGCTATATATAACAACCTGTTTTTGAGCGTAAATCTCAGACAATCAATTAATAGCCAATAACTAACAGCAAAAACTATCAACTTAGGGGAGCCGCCCCCTCCATTGAGACCGAAGATAAGGTTTAAGTGTTAAAGAATTAAGGGTTATGCGTTGACCACGACGCTGCAAAAGATGGTTAGCTGAGCTGCTCGACAAGTAGCGGCGTGATGCGCGCACAAAATTTATCAGAGTGGCCATGATTGGATTGCGGATAGAAACACGGGCATGGCGACGGAAAATAGGCAGAAGAGAAAAGCGGGGCCGGGTTCGGGTTTATGTAAAAAATTGTTTTTCTTAATTTCACTTTTGACCACGAAGACACGAAGGTCACGAAAGAAAAATACACCACAGAGTCACGGAGAACACAGAGGACACAGAGATCTTTATTAATTCTTCTCTGTGTTTTCTCAGTGTCTCTGTGGTCTCGCAGTTTCGAGTTTTCGTGCTTGCACTTCATGGGTTCTTCGAACGCGTGGTAATTATTTCTATTACAAATATTAAATTATTTGTTCTCTTTTTTATATTCTATATATGAATATACCGTCAGATAAATAAATGAGCCGATAATCGGTGCCAGTACAATAAACATCGCAAAATTCTGAAACAACGCACCACTCATCGCAATAACCGCAGATATTTTTATAAGCTTGGCACCGAATTTATGGGTCTTTTCCCAGACCGAATCACTGCTTAAAGTCCACGGCGTACGCAATCCGATAAACCAGTTGCGCTGCGAATGGTTAAGCATAATCCCGACATAATAAAATAAAACACCCAGACCAACTGGAAACAGGACATTCGGTTTTATCTTTGTGCCCAAAGCCCACAAAATCGTCTGCAGGTGAATTACGAGCATAAACATAAACAAGAGTATTATAAATCCATCAAAGTATTTACGGAACTTTTCCACATTTGCCTTGAGCGGGTCGAGCCGCGGTACGAAAAGAAAGACCAGAAAGAGCACAAATAAAAATGCCGGCATTAAAAATATGCCTCGGGATTTTGCCATATACCCGTCGGCTTCGCCTTTATAATCCCAGTGCGCAACAATCTTGTCTGGTAATTTGGGATTAAAATATATGCTAATCGCTAAACTTAATAAAATAATAATCAAAACGATTACTTCGCTTTTTCTTAGTTTCATTGTTTTTTCTCCATTTCAATACACTCAACCGGGCAGGAACCTACGCATAGTCCGCAGCCATAACAATTTTCGCGATTAATTTGAAGTTTATCATCAACCATTAACCGCGCCTTAAAATAACAGACTTCAATACAAGCCCCGCAATGCGTGCATTCTTTCATATTGGTCTGTTCGATAAGTTTTCCTTTGTTGCAGTCGTATTTGCCGGGCGAGACAAAATAACCGCAGCAATCATCGCAGCAAAAACAAATTCCTGCCGTATCAGTTCTTGCTTCGTTGCGAAATGGACGGGTCACCAGACTTTTAGTCTTTGCCTCTTGCATAATAGCACCCACAAAAGCCAGATCAACTTCTTTTTTATCTGAACCGCTGCTCCCTTCACCTTCATCAAACATTAAACAGACATCAATTCGCGACCGCTGACATCCTTTTTCGTTGCCTTCCCGACAACCGCAGTTCGAAACCCAGAATTTATTATACTTTTCGATTAATTCTTTTGCTTCTTGGTGCGTACAGACATAATGGATTGGTATTGTTTCTTCTGCCATAATTTACTCCTTATTATTCATAACTTCAATTCAAAATATAATGCGCCTTTTATTGGATTGTGACGGTATGCTGGTATTTCATAAAATCCCAATGCCCGATAAAGCCCGATTGCTTGGTTCATCCATGGCACTGTATCCAATCGCATATATTTATACCTGATTTTACGCGCCTGGTCAATAACTTGTTGTGCCAATTCTCTGCCATAATCTTTACCTCGGTAAGCAGGTTGGACATATAGCCGTTTCATTTCACAGATATCGGTTTCGAATTTTCTTATACCGACACACCCAACCGCAATAGAGTTTTCAAATGCCAAAAGTAGGCATCCGTCAGGCGGGGCATATTTGCCTGGCAGTTCGGCAAATTCTTTGTCAAAATTCTGAAACGACAAGTCAAATCCAAGCCAGTCTGCGTACTCTTTAAATAACTTTCGAATTTCAATAAGCTCGGGTTCGCTTTGTGCTTCGATTATTTCAAACACAATTAGTTTAATTTATATAACATAAAATTAAGCACCGACGCAAAGCTGACCCAAACAATATAAGGAATAAGCAAAATACCCGCGGGCTTTGATATATTGCTAAAATAGATAATCGTAAGAATAATCAGAAACCAGAGTGCCACGATGACAAAGAATCCTGCCAGGGGTGCGCGTAGACCGAAAAACACGGCTGACCATAAAATATTTACGACCAGATGAATAAAGAATATTATCATTGCCATACGCACGCCCGGCGCGTTCCATCCCTGTTTCCAGACCAGATACAAAGCAATGCCCATTAACAGAAACAGAAGTGTCCAGACCGGAGCAAAAACCCAGTTCGGCGGTGCAAAACTCGGTTTGTTTAATGCTTTGTACCAGGTTGGAATATTAGGCGTGGTAAAAAACGAACCGATAATACCCGCGGCTTGGCAAATGACAATACTTAATAACAGTTTAACAATATCTTTCATAGTTTTCCTCCGTAATCAACATTTACATATATTATGGAAATATTACCAAAAAATCAACAAGAAAACGGGCAGCTAAATCCCAGTTTAACTACCCGTTATGTTTTTGCTGTATGGTTATGTTATTTTTACTTTTCGATATTTCACTAGCGTGTAAAACGCTGCGCCCAAACCAATCGTGGCAACAACATAGATTATGACCGCGCCGAGCGCAGAGAATAATCCGCCGATTGGACTAAAAATTCGTATAATCGCGCCTAATAAAGGAATCGCCATAATGATTATAAATCCGATTGCAAATTTGGCAATCATACTGCCTTTGCTTTCATCTGTACGCTGTACGCGCATCCCAATCAAGTAAAACACTGAAGTTAAACCGACAATTAAACAAGCAAACAAACCGAGCATAAATATCGGAATCACTGGTATACCAACTATTGAAACAGCTAAAAGTACAATGAGCGGGATAATTAATAACTGCATACCAAAACCGATTGCAATTGGAATCCAGACATTTTTATTAATGGTCTCAGTAACTTTAACCGGTGCCTTTGGAAAGATAAGCAGAACTAAAAGCATAATCACAAAAAGACCGCCAAAAAACAGCAGGGTTGCCACGGCACTGCCGGTCATGGTTAATGCCCTGGGAAAGGTGCGGGACATTTTAAGTGCGGTTGCCAGTTTGGGGATTGTCTTGCCCAATATGTTTATTTCTACTGATTTTATTTCTCCTTTAATAATCGCATGCGTGTCTTTTTCCAAAGAACCGCCAACGATTGCAATATCACCGGCGATAACCGAGCCGGAATCGAGTTTGACACTGCCGCCGGCAACAAAAATATCTCCTTTCAAAATTCCGTTATTATAAAAAGACCCGCCAAACACAGCCATGTCTTTTTCAATCGTACCGTGATTTGAGATACTGCCTCCCATGACTGCAATATCGCCATCAACCTTACCGGTTTGGGTAATATCAAGGTCGCCGCCAATAATCGCTAAATCTCCTTTTAAAACGCCGCTGATTTGTCCTGACTTGCCAGAAAACTCAAGGTCATTTTTTAAAGTATCGCCCTCGTCAATGATTAAAGTGCTGACTTTTGCTTTAGCAAAACTAAAACCCGGGTCAGGCAAATTTTGTTCATTGACCATTTCGAAAAGCTGTTGTTTAAACTGCGTATATGCGGTTGGTTCGTTATAAACGACATTGTCATACACGCGCGGATTTTCGGTTGTCATTGCGATTCCCATATTTTGGAGTTCTGGACGAATTGCTGTAACTTCTACGACTGGCATCATCCCGTTTGACTCATTATCAATGCGCGGCGCAGCAACTATAACTTCTGGCATCAAACCCGGATATTGCGTATTCGCAAATACCGCTCCTACTAAAACCAGCATTAAAATTCCGATGCTTTTGGCTTTTGGCTTTTGACTTTTGACTTTTATTATGTGTTCCATACGGTCTCCTTTTTACTAAATAGTTTTCCAAAGAATATAAACATTCCGACACTGAGCAAAATACTGACGACTAATAAGGTCGGATTAAGCTGGCTTTTTGCGAATGGTGTTACGATGCGGGCCAAGGTCGAACCGACAAAATAGATTTTAGCAACCGCTTTCACAATTGACGGGCTGCTAAAAAGAATCCGCGTAAACAAATCACGCGATGCCGGGATTAATATAAAAGCAAGAAAAGAAACCACCCAGGCACTGCCTAAAACCGTCGCGATTTTTGCCCAAGCCGGCACTTTTTTAGTCTTTATCCGCGCCAGCACCGCTTCATTGAACCCGTGATTCGGAACCACCTCAACCATATCAATAATTTCTTTTTCCGCGCTAACCAGTTCATTGTAAAACAAAGAGCAGTCCGGACACTGCGACAAGTGGAGTTGTAAAGAGATGTTCTCGTCCACTGTAATCTCGCGGTCAAGGCACTTTTGAATCAGCTCTTCGAATTCTTTATGTTTAGTCATCACTATGTTATACGAAGCATTTAGTAAAAAGTTTCATGTTTTATCCAGTGCACAGCTCTTTTAATTTTAGTCGCGCCCGGTGAAGCCGGGTTTTAATCGTGGTTTCGGGTATTTTCAGAATAGTTGAAATTTCCTGGTAAGTTTTTTCTTCTTTGTGAAATAAAATAACGATTTCGCGGTCAATCGGAGCGAGCTGCAACATTGCCTGCTCAATTTTGCTCAACTTTACCTGTTTGTCATAATCTGTGGCAGGTTCTTTGGTTTTAGTATCAGCGATTTCCATCTCGTCCGCCGGTCGGTCATCAAGGTGTTCGTAGTGCTTACGGCTTTTTCTTAAGAAATCTATAGTTAAGTTGTGGGCAATCGTATATATCCAGGTTGAAAAAGTTTTGCTGCGGTCAAAAGATTTTAGCGATTTAAAACAGCGGACAAAAGTATCGAGCGTAATCTCTTCGGCATCGTGATAATTTCTGATTGTGCGCAGAACATAACTAAAAATACGCGGCTTGTACGAATTAAGCAAAGACAAATAAGCGTGCTCGTCACCCTCAACTGCACTTGCGATAATATCTTTTTCGTGTTCCAGTTCTCTCATTGCTAATCTGCCACGGATTTATTCTGAATCTTTAATTCTTCATCCGTGTATATTCGTAGCTGTTTCTTATTTCCGAATGCCTTTATTTAATGCGTTTTCTACGGCTTTCATAAATGCTTTCGATGTTGTGGTTGCGCCGGTTATCGCGTCAACGTTTGGTGACTGCTTTTCAACTATTTTTACCAGCACTCCTTCAGACATCTTTGCGTATTTAGTATCTCGGTTTTGTATCGCGGTGATGCCTTCTATCTTATGGTCTTTTACAAAGACTTCAACTTCACAAGTAAATTTACCATAAGCAAAATCTCCTTGGTAGGCGCCGTCGGCAACCAGACTTAAGTCGACTTCGCCGATTTCCATATCCTGAATCGCATTGATTTCTTTAAATGCCGGGCGCATCAATGTAAAATAGAAGACGACCAACGCAGTGATAAAAACAGCGATAATAATTGCAATCGCAATTAATGCCTTTTTAAGCATAATTTCTCCTTTATTATTATTTTCTAACAACCATGTTTTTTTAATAATCGAAAAATATCTATCATAAACACTGCGTAACCAGCCTTATTTACCTAATCCTACTATAAATTGCCGTGTTCGGTTTGTCAATAATAAATTTCTTAGATATTCGATATAAAACATTTCCTCAGTCGTAGGGCAATCCTTTAGGATTGCTTTGCTTATTCGCAAGGTTAAACCCCGCACCTATTCTTAAATATGTGTTAGTTGGAATAACAATATTTCAAATTAATTTATATAGTCTCAGGAATAGGTGCGAGGGTAAAGCCTTACCCTACATTCTTTTTCGCGTTTTTGCAGTTAAATTTCTTGTTCTTTTTTACCGGATTACACTAAAATCCGGTAAGCCCTGAAATCGTAATTTTTCTTTCCTGAAAACTCAATGTAGTTAATTCAACTTTGATTGTGTTTTGAGGCAGTTCGTTCTCGGCTTTTTCCGCCCATTCAATCAGGCAAACGCCGTTGCCATATAAATAATCATCAAAACCAATGCTTAAAACTTCTCCCAGATTTTTTACTCGATATAAATCTATATGAAAAATTGGACTCTGACCTTTATATTCATTAACCATTATAAATGACGGACTTTTGACAATATCCTCCTCTTTGACTCCCAAGCCAAGAGCAATACCTTTAATCATCGTGGTTTTCCCGCTACCCAGCTCACCGTAAAATGCCAGGATGTCGCCCGGCTTTAGGGCAGCCCCGATTTTTTCCCCTAATTCGATTGTTTCTTCTGATGATTTGGTATGAAATTCCATACAAAAAGGGGCACAGGGGAAAACCCCGTGCCCCTATAGTTTTTTTATATCATTTCCACACTCATTGCGACTGCTTCGCCACCGCCTAAACAGATTGCGGCAAGACCTTTCTTTAAACCGCGGTCTTTAAGCGCGTGTAATAACGTAACGACGATTCTCGCTCCAGACGCACCGATTGGATGACCTAAAGCCACCGCACCGCCATGGACATTGACCTTTTTCATATCCATACCAAGTTCTTTAGCATCAGCCAAAACCTGAGAACTAAACGCCTCGTTCACTTCGATTAAATCAAAATAGTTTATGTCAACATTGAGCTGTTTTAGTATTTTCTGCACTGCTTTAACTGGTGCATAGAAAAGCATTTGCGGTTCAACGCTGCCAATTGCATAAGCAGTAATTTTGGCGATCGGCTTAATGCCTTTCTTATCCGCAGCTGCTTTTGACATTACAACCAATGCTACGGCGCCATCATTAATGCTTGACGCGTTGCCAGCCGTAATTGTGCCGCTGTCTTTTTTAAAAGCTGGTTTAAGTTTTGCCATTGATTCCATAGTTGTATCCGCGCGCGGCCCTTCGTCAGTATCAATTATTTTGGGGTCGCCTTTTCGCTGCGGAATCGAAACCGGTACGATTTCTGCCTTGAATTTACCAGCTTTGATTGCTTCGCTTGCTTTGCGATGGCTGTTATAAGCCCACTCATCCTGCATTTCGCGGGTAATACCTGACCGTTCTGCTGTGAACTCTCCGTGTATGCCCATATGCACATCGTGGAACACGCACCAGATGCCGTCATAAATCATGCCGTCAACTAATTTTACATTGCCCATCTTGTTGCCGTTTCTTAATTGATGCATATAATACGGAACATTGGACATTGATTCTTGTCCGCCCGCGACCATAATCTCAGCATCGCCAGCTTTAATCTGCTGCGCTGATAAGACGATTGATATCATACCGGAGCCGCAGACTTTATTAACCGTGATTGCTGGGATTTCTGGAGACAGGCCGCTTTTAATACTGGCTTGACGCGCTGGTGCTTGTCCCAATCCGGCCGGACAAACATGCCCCATTATTACGCCGTCAATATCAGCCGATGTAACACCCGCTCTTTTAACTGCTTCTTTTATGGCAATACCACCTAAGTCTGATGCAGACAAGGTTGACAATCCGCCTAAAAATCTTCCCACTGGTGTTCGGGCACCAGACACGATTACGATTTCATTTGTATTTGACATTATATTACTCCCTTCATATTTAAGTTATTTCATCCAACTTGCTTTTCTTTTTTCTAAAAATGCGGTCATGCCGTCTTTGGGCTCGCCGGTCGAAAAACATAAAGCAAAGGTTTCAATTTCCAATTCTTTGGCAGTTTCGAGGTTTGAATCGAGCCCGCGGTTAATTACAGTTTTGGTCATGCGGATTGCAATCGGTCCCTTATTTAAAATCTTTTTTGCCATCTCTTTAGCGGTGTCCATCAATTTATCAAGCGGCACAACTTTATTAGCCAAACCGATTCTAAATGCTTCCTGGGCATCAATCATATCGCCGGTATAAATTAATTCTTTGGCAATTCCGGCGCCACATAATCTTGCCAGTCTCTGGGTACCACCAAAACCAGGAATAATACCCAGGTTAACTTCTGGTTGTCCAATCTTAGCGTTTTTTGAAAGAATTCTGATATCACAAGCTAAAGCGACTTCGCAACCGCCGCCCAAAGCAAAGCCGTTGATTACGGCAATCACGGGTTTATCAATGTTTTCCAGTTTACCTAAAACCCGGTGTCCGTTCTGGGCAAAAACCCTTGCTTCCATGCTCGAATATTTGCTCATCTCGGAAATATCGGCACCGGCAATAAAAGCCTTTCCTTCGCCAGTTAGAATAATCACGCGCACTTCTGTCATTTTTTCGAGTTCGTCCAGGGTGCGTTCTAATTCAAGAATAGTATCGGTGTTTAAAGCGTTAAGCACATTCGGCCGATTGAATTTTATAAAAGCAATGTTATCTTCAATAGTTACCAAAAGATTTTTATTGTCCATTCTGCCTCCTAACAAACATTAAAGGTCTCATTTATTGATTATAGGAAATTATTCGATGTAGTCAATCCTTTTTGGTATCTGGACCACATTACAAAAATGCCTTGACTTCAGGATCGCACTACATTACAATCATCTAACAGGCGATATTAATGCTAAATAATAGAAAGGAGAAAAATGACATCATTTATTTGTCCAAATTGCAATAAAGAATTGCCTGAAACGAGTCGTTTCTGTAATCTGTGTGGGACAATATTGGTTAAAATCTGCCCAAAATGCAATAAAGAAATTCCATTATCAAGTAAATTTTGCTCACATTGTGGTGTTTTAATCCAAGAATTTGAAAAAATAAAAGAATCGGAAATTTCGAAGAAGACTTCAAATCCCAAATTTTTCCAAGTCCCATTGTTAGCAAAAAAAACGGCTGGAAAATTTATTCGCGTAATTATGACATCTCAAAATAATATCATAGAACAATACAAAGATAGAATTGATCTATTGATATCAAAAATCACTACTATAGCAAAAGAAAATAGAGAAAAAATATACTATAAAGAGATACTAAAATTTATAGATGATGAGTTTAGAAACGAAAGTAATAAAGTAAAGAAGAATATAAAATATACAATCTTCAATAATACGAATATACAATCGTTAACCGGTGTTTCAAGTATACCATTAAAACACTTGGCGTTAGGTTGGTTTAAATTCTATGTATATGTTAGATTTCCGCTCGGTATAATAGGCGGTATAACAAGAATTCTTACATACTCTTCATTTAGTAAAGAATCTTCCCCAGCAATAAGTTTATTTCTATTATTTGATGTTATTATTGCAGGGATTCTTTTGTATGGACTTAGAAAACATGAATATTGGGCATGGAAATTGAATTTTTATTATTTAGTATTAGGGAGTGTTTTATTTTCTTATACAAGTCCAATGGCAGAAAGCATGGGAATCATGGGTGCTCTTATTGCTTCATTAATAATAACATTTGTATATCTAATACCTAATTGGATTTATTTTAAAAATAGAAAATATATGTTTGCTGATTTACCATCCGAAGAGCAATTAAATTTTCAATGTAATGGATGTGGTACTTATGTTTCTGCAAAAGATCCAGTTTGTCCTAAATGCGGTGTAGAATTCTACAGTGAAGATGAAAAGTAAGCCGTAATAAAATTTAAATTGTACTTTTTGGTTTTTCAATAGTTTCAATATCTTGATTGATAACGTAAAGAATAAAAGCAGGAAAGTATGTATCTCTTGGACAAATTCAGGACACATCTTAATTATTAATTAATTAAAATTCGGAAGTTCGACTTCTGACATTGGTCCTTTGACTTTTTCAGAAATCTCGTTATTTTATCTTGACAATTAGTTATAATCCCATATTCTATATTTATGCGCGATGTTCAGTCTGATTATGATTTCCGTAATGTCAATATTGATAAAGTCGGCGTCAAGAATTTACATTACCCAATCCTGTTATCTGATAAGGCGCATAAACAGCAACACACCGTCGCCCGTATAAATATGTATGTTAATTTGCCGCATAATTTCCGCGGCACTCATATGAGTCGGTTTATTGAGATTCTGAACCGGTTTCACCGCGAAATCGCAGTGCAGAATATCGGCACGATTTTAAAAACAATGAAGCGGGATTTAAATGCCGAATCAGCTCATATCGAAATGGAATTTCCCTATTTTATTGAAAAAAAGGCACCGGTTTCGGGTGCGGTGGGACTCATGGATTATCAGTGCCGATTTATTGGTGATCTTACCGATAAAGTGAAAATAATTTTAGGAGTAAAAGTTCCGATTACAACGCTTTGTCCCTGTTCTAAGGAAATAGTCGAAAAAGGCGCCCATAATCAGCGCGGCGAAATTCGAGTCTATATTCGTTTCCGGGGATTTTTCTGGATTGAAGATTTAATCGAACTGGTTGAAAATTGCGCATCAAGCCCGGTCTATTCGCTGCTTAAACGAGAAGACGAGAAATATGTAACCGAACACGCCTACCAAAACCCGGTTTTTGTCGAGGATGTGGTGCGTAACGTTGCGTTAAAATTAGATTCCCATCCCGATATCACCTGGTATAAAGTTGAGACTGAAAGTTACGAATCAATTCATAATCATGATGCCTTTGCATCATTAGAAAAAAGGTATAAATAATCTTTGGATAAGGAGTGACGATGAAAAATTTTTTAATCTCCGTGATTGTTTTATTGGTGTTTATTAATATCGGCTGTCCGTCAAAAGAAGTTGTAAAACCCGAAATCCCGGCTGTATATGACCTTAACCGCGCCGAAGGATTATACGCAGAAGGTCAATTTCATTTGAAATACAAGGACTATGCGCGTGCCTTGCGGTCGTTTTATGAGATAGTTGAAGATTTTGAAGAAGACCCGATTGCGGATGACGCTCAATTTATGATTGCGGAGATTTTAAGCAACCCGAAAAACCCGGACTACGATTTGGAAGAGGCATTGTACGAATACGAAAATCTGGTTGATAATTATCCGGACAGCCCGCATGTCAAGAAAGCAGAAAAGAAAATCACCCAGATTGAGAAACAGCTTGAAAAAGAAGAGTAAACAGATTGTTGTAAAAAGGCATGAAAACACTAATTGTTAACAGTTATCGGGTTAATACCGAAGCTAAAATCTTACCGTTCATTGAAATGGTTAATAAATTCAGTAATTTTCAGGTTATTGCTGATATTGAACTTTACAGCCATCTTGGATTTGCCGATTATGACGCTTTAGTTTTATCCGGCTCGGCTGATTTAATTTCACGCGGTGCTTATTCTAAATCCTATATTGAGTTTCTGCATTATAACACAATACCGTGCTTAGGGATTTGTTACGGTCATCAGATGCTCGCCAAGGCGTTCGGTGTGAATATCAATTCTGGTTTAACCCGGATTGAACGCAATGAAGTTGTTCGAATTATCAAATCCGACCGGATATTTAAGGATTTACCGCCCGAGATTTCAGTGTTGGAAAGCCATATTGAGTATGTTGACGCAAATGGACTTGCTGCGGCAGGATTTGAATTATTAGCAACTTCGCCTTCCTGTGAAGTCGAAGTAATTAAACATATCGAAAAATGTTTCTACGGCGTTCAGTTTCACCCAGAGCGGTCTGGTCCGGTTGGCGAAACAATCTTTAAAAATTTTTTTGCAATTGTTGAAAATAAAAAAAGTTCTTTGGGTTTTACTCGTGAATTATAAGATAGATCAAAAGATAGTAAAAAATCGGGATCGTAAACAATAAGCTGTCAACCCGGTCTAAAAACCCTCCGTGTTCACCAAGCGCTCGAGAACTATCTTTTAAATTAGCGTCGCGCTTAAATCCGGACTCGACCAAATCGCCGATTTGAGCGGCAATACTTAAAACAAATCCAGAGCCGAGCGCAATCCATACCATAACATCTGGAAACAGTGCTCTTAAATAAAAATATGAAAACGCAACGCTTACAATAATACTGCCAACAAAACCTTCAATTGTCTTATTCGGGCTGATTTTCTCTGCCAGTTTATGCCGACCGATTAAAGTGCCGACAAAATAAGCCGCTGTGTCATTAACCCAGGTAAAGGCAAGCGGAAAAAAGACCACAAAAAAACCGCGTAGCATTGGAAATTGATGCCCCCACACCCAGGTTTTTAAATATAAAAGATGGCTCGGTAAAAAACCAAGATATAAAAGCGTAAAAATGCCTGCCGGTGCTAATTGGTAATAATGTTCGTGTTTAATTAACGCGTAAACAAAGAAAACCATTGGTGGTATAAGATACCATATTGGCGATATCTTAAAATAAAATATGATTGGAAACAACAGATTAAGACCAATTAAAAGCAGGCGGTTAATCTGAATCTGTTTAGTTTCGAGTATTCTTAAAAATTCATTGGTTGCTAAAGCGATCCACACCAGAAGAACAATAAATACAGCAAGCGGGTTGATATATAAAATGATGGCAGTAATTGTGCCAAGAATCGTGCCGACGATTGTTCGTTTAGCAAGTTTATTCAATTTCCAGGCCTCCAAATTTCCGCTTGCGCAGCGCATAATCTTCAATCGCAGTTAAGAGTTGTTTTTTACCAAAATCTGGCCAAAGTACATCTGTGAAATAAAGTTCAGTATATGCGCTCTGCCATAAAAGATAGTTTGATATCCGTTTTTCACCGGCCGTTCTGATGAGCAAATCAGGATCAGGAAGCTCTGGTTCGTAAAGATATTTTCCAAATTCTTCACTGTTCAGCGTGCTCAAATCTTTTTTCTCAACCGCAATTTTTTTGACCGCATCGACTATTTCGTTTCTTGCTCCATAGCTCAATGCCAGCACTAAAACCAACCCGGTATTATTTTTAGTCTTGTCAATCAGGTAATTCAGGTTATCTTGAACTTGTTGCGGCAGTTTCCAGGTCTGGCCAATTGTCCGAACCGCTACATTATTTTTATTCAGTTCTGGTTCTTCTTTTAATAACAATTCTTCCAGAAGCCTCATAAGCGTGTCGATTTCGCTTGCTGGTCGGGTCCAGTTTTCTGATGAAAAGACATAGAGGGTCAGATGTTTCACGCCAAACTCCGCTGCGGCGCGGACGATGTTGCGAACCGAATCGACTCCCTTTTTATGGCCATAAAAACGGGGCAGACCGCGTTTTCTTGCCCACCGACCATTACCGTCCATTATTATTGCGATATGAACCGGAATCTTATCTGGTGGTTTCGCTGTTTTTACCATGGCTTTTTTAAGTATTGAGTTATTTTTCCAGGATTTCTTTTTCTTTTTTCCCGAATAGCACATCAATGTTTTTTATAAACTCGTCGGTAAATTCCTGGATTTTTTTATTTCCTTTTTCCGAGTCATCCTCACTGATTTTTTTATCTTTTTGGAGTTTTTTAATCGCTTCGTTACCTTCGCGACGAATGTTACGCACAGCAATTTTAGTATCTTCGGCCAGTTTATGGCAGAGTTTAACCAGTTCCTTGCGGCGCTCTTCGGTTAAAGCCGGAATCGGCAGACGAATCAGATTCCCTTCAACAATCGGATTTAAACCAAGTTCTGCTTTTTGAAGCGCTTTTTCAATTTCCGACATTGCATTGCGGTCCCAGGGCTGAACCACGAGCATTCTTGGCTCGGGTGCCGAGATCGACGCGACCTGCTTTAAAGGCGTAACCGAACCGTAATAGTTAACCTTAACTTCGTCTAAAATTGCTGGATTTGCCCGGGCGGTTCTGATTTTAGAAAGCTCCAGGGACAAAAGATCAGTTGTTTTCTGCATCTTATCCTTGCTTGTTTTATAAAGATTTTCTAACATACCATGCTCCCTATTTGACGACCAGCTAATGCTTTTTTTAAGTTGCCGTGTTTAAATATATTAAATACTAACAACGGAATCTTGCGGTCTTGCAATAATGCAAATGCCTGCTGGTCCATTATTTTTAAATTTTTATTAATTGTTTCTTTATAACTGATTTTTTTTATTAATTTTGCTGCCGGGTCTCTGTTCGGGTCAGTGCTATACACTCCATCCACATTGGTTGCCTTGAGAATCAAATCGGCGTTCAATTCACAGGCGCGCAAAGCAGTCGCGGTGTCAGTGGTAAAATGTGGCAATCCGGTCCCGCCAGATAAAATCAGTATTTTTTTCAGTTGTAAATATTCTAATGCCTTTTCAATTTGATAATATGTGACAAAACCTTTGATATCGAGCGCGCTTAAATGGGCTGCAAATGGTTTTAGAATATTTTCCAATAAAATACCGTTTATCACGGTACCGAGCATACCGGCCCGGTCCGTAACAAGTTTATCTCTCAATGCGGCGTTTCGCCCCCGGAAAAAGTTGCCGCCACCCAAAACAATTGCCAGTTCTAATTTGGGATGATAACTCTGTTTAATTTCATTTGCGATTTTATCAAGGGCGCTGGGGTCTGAAAATGCTTCGCCGGTAAGTTTTAAAATACAGCGCTTAAATTTCATTTGCTAATAGCTAATCGCTATCGGCTAACACTATATTAATCTTCGCCGAGCTTGAATCGAACAAATCGCTTAATGCGGATATTTTCGCCGTATTTGGCAATCTGTTCTTTGAGATAATCGCCGACTTTTCTTTCCGGGGTTTTGACAAACGGTTGTTCTAAAAGACAAACATCGGTAAAATATTTTTCTAGTTTTCCTTGAACAATTTTTTCGATAACTTGTTTTGGTTTGTTAGAATCAACCATCTGTTCTTCATAAATCTTTTTCTCTGTCTCAATTATTTCCGGTTTGATATCTTCCCGGGAAATTGCCTGCGGGTCGGTCGCCGCAATTTGCATCGCAATGTCGTGCACAAACCTTCGAAACTCTTGGTTGCGAGCGACAAAGTCGGTCTCGCAATTAATTTCAACGATTACGCCGAGCCGCTCGCCAGGATGAATATAGGCATCAATCACGCCTTGCGCGGTTGCGCGCTCAGCTTTTTTAGCTGCCGCGGCAATGCCTTTTTTTCGCAGATATTCTATGGCTTTTTCAATGTCACCGTTGGTTTGTTCGAGCGCTTCTTTGCAATCCAAAACACCCGAGCCGGTTCTTGCCCTGAGACTGGTCAGCAATTCCATTGATATTTTCATTGTTCCGTCGCCTCGGTTCCGGTTTCGGCTTCAACATCGTCGGCAAATCCTTTTCTACCCTCGAGCACTGAGTTTGCCATAATACTGGTAATAAGTTTTATCGAACGCAGTGCATCGTCATTGCTCGGAATCGGATAATCGATTTTCTCGGGGTCGCCGTTGGTATCAATCATCGCAATCACCGGAATCTTTGACCGCCGTGCTTCAGCTAATGGGGTTGCTTCCCGGACCACATCAACCAGATAGATTATTCCGGGCAGCCGGTCCATCTCTTTAACTCCGGCAAAAATCTTCATTAACTTTTTGTGCTCGCGTTCCAGTTTCAAGGTCTCTTTTTTTGTATATTTACCGGTGCGTCCTTCATTGAGGATCCGCTCTAATTCAACTAAACGGGCAATCCGATTTGATACGACTTCAAAATTAGTCAAAAGACCGCCGAGCCAGCGTTCACTCACATAAAACGCGCCACACCGTTTTGCTTCTTCTTCAATAATTGGTTTAGCCTGTTGTTTGGTTCCGACAAAAAGCACATCCTGGCCAAGTTCGGCAACCCGGCGCATCGCATCGGCCGCAACTTTAATGCGGTCCATGGTTTTTTCCAAATCAATAATAAATATATCGTCCTTTTTACCGAAAATATACGGCTTCATTTTAGGATTCCAGCGTCGGGCCCGGTGCCCAAAATGAACTCCTGCTTCTAATAAGTCTTTTATCGTTATCGTTTGGTCCATTGGAAGCGTTTCCTTCTTTTGGCAAGACCGTACTTCATCCGTTCTTTTTCTCGCGGGTCGCGTTTTAAGAGTCCTGCGCTTTTTAATGTTTTTCGTAACTCTTCGTTCTTCTGTACCAATGCTCGGGCTGTGCCCAAAGCAATTGCTGCTGCCTGCGCCGAAACTCCGCCTCCGATAACTTTACACAGTACATCGTATTGTGCTTCTAAGCCCGTGGTTTTGAGCGGCGAGACCACCAGGTCAAGCAGGTCGTCGCGTCCCAAATATTTTTTCGCTTCCTGGTTATTAATCTTGATATTGCCTTTGCCAGGAGACAACCACACTTTGGCAGTCGCGGTTTTTCTTGAGCCGGTCGCAAAAATACTATCTTTCATATTTTATTTATCCTTTAGTCTTGGAGTCTTCAATAACAATCGGTTTTTGTGCTTGATGCGGGTGATTTGCGTCTGCATAAATCATGAGCCGTTTCATGCGCCGTGCCTGCATCCGGTTTTTGGGAAGCATCCGTTTCACGGCAAGCTCTAAAACCCGGGTCGGATGTTTGGCAAGCATATCCCTTAAACTGGTCTGTTTTAAACCACTTGGGTATCCAGAGTGCCGATAATAAAACTTATCGGTCATCTTTTTGCCGGTTACCCGAAAAGAAGCAGCATTGACAACAATAACAAAATCACCGCTGTCAATGTGTGGAGTAAAGGTCGGCTTGTCTTTGCCGGTTAAAACCCGGGCAATTTTAGTTGCGAAACGACCCAGGGTCTTGCCATTCGCATCAAACAAATACCATTCTCTTTTTACATCACTTATTTTACCAACATAACTTTTCATAATATAATCAATATTTATACCTTAAAAAATGTCTTTTGTCAAGACTTGACTTACATTTTAATATGTTTTTAATATGTAAAGGGCACAACTGCAATTGTCGTGCCCTTTTATGAGCTGCGTCTTTTTCCGGAGTCTGCTCCGGAAATAGCGCGGTTTATTATAAGCGAAAAGCCCTTTTTCTCAGATGTTCTGTTATAAATACTGTACAGTTATCTGATTTTTTCAAATTCGCCGGTTTGCTTGTTCTTTTTAACATTATGCCAAACAAACCATTTACCGTTCATAGAAATATATACTCCGTGCGGTAGGGTCTGGACAAAAGCAAGCGAACTACCCAAATTAAACAATCCATCTGAACTGCCAAATTTATACGGAATGATCGCACCGGTCAAGACGATTGTTTTGTTTCTAATCCGTTTACCCAAAACCTGCGCGGTTTTCGCCATTGTGTCTGTGCCGTGAATTATCAAAATGCGTTCTTCTTGTGTTTTTTGGCAGTGCCGAATAATCGTTTCGCGGTGCGCCTGTGTCATTTCCAGGCTGTCGACCATCATTAAAGAACTCATCTTGATTTTAAGCCGAGACCGTCCCAGTCGTAACATTTCCGGAACTTGTGTATGCTTAAAAAACAGCCTGCCTTTTATCTCGTCATATTCTTTGTCAAATGTTCCGCCGGTCGTAAATATTCTTATCGCCATAATATATAATTAATCGGTAATAAGTATACTGATTTTTAAAAATTTGTAAAGACAGATATTGTTACCCTTTCATCGCTTTTAGAAAACCGCTTGACTTTTTATATTCTATGAGTTAATCTACATTATAACAATCTGTTTAAAAAGACTGGAGGCAAAAATGATAAAAATTAAAAAAATACTGTGTCCAACCGATTTCAGCACTCCGTCGATTGAAGCGTTAAAAATTGCCAATGACATGGCATTATCCTATTCAGCCAAACTTTATATCGTAAACATCGTAACGCCGGTGCCGTTGTTGTCCGCGCCGCCCGCATTTACGACTTCCGGCATTCCGGGAAGCATTGATTTGGTTGCGTATCGTAAATCTCTCGAGGAGTCAGCAAAAACCGAGCTGGAAAAGCTGCTTAAAAAATCGGTGTCCAAGAAAATTAAAGCAGTGCCAATAATTGCTTATGGCGATGCCGCAGAACAGATATTAAATATTGCGGATAAGGAGAAAATAGATTTAGTAGTTATTGCCACGCACGGTCGGACTGGCTGGAAACACTTTGTATTTGGCTCGGTTGCTGAAAAAGTTATCCGCCTGGCAAAACAACCAGTGTTAACAATCAGAAAACCGAACAATCAATAAATCAGAATACAGATTTTCAAAATATAAGCTGTAATATGAGACTTCTGAAAAAGTCCTGATTACACCGATTAAAAACAAGATTACACAGATTAAAACCAATAAAAATGGGTATCTGTGAAATCCCTCAAAATCTGGGTAATCAAGAGAGCGAGTTTTTCCGAGCTCTCAATATAATACAATTATTATTTGACGCAATTTAAAAAACGGCTTAGTGTTTTATCTAAAAAACGCCATTAATTACAAAAAATAAATCAATTTTTAATCCCCTCTTCGTTTCCTGCTTGCTTCGCGGTTTTTCATCCGTATCCGGTTCTGACTATGCGTCCGCGCACACACCTCTTTTCTGTTTCTTGTATCTGCTTATAACGCATCTATATTTTTATCTTAAAATCCAATCCGATTCTTTAACCCGCGCATATTTTATCTTAATTTCCCGCTTCTTTTGTTATTTTCCACCCGCATTTAAGACCGACCCCCTACGCCCTACCCCATCGAAACCAGTTTTTAGATGTTAGTTGTTGGTTGTTAGTAGATTAGATGAAAAAATCCATTAAAAATAATATGCGGATTAGTTGACATTTTGTTTTCATTTTAGATGTATTAAAATAAATCGCCGGAGTATAAAAACTCCGGCGTTAAGAAATTTCTTATAATTTATTTTCCGCCGCCGAACATTATGCCGAATGATGCGAATGGTCCGCTTAGATTTATATCTGGTCCTCGGATTGCGCCAAACCCTTCGTGGATCCAGCCTGAGCTAATTGGCGACCAAATATAACCGCCTTTTAAGCTTAACCCGACAAAACTAATCGGAATATCGATTGCAAGACCAGGATACATTGCTAGTCCGCCCATTGAAACCTGTGACTGGCCACCTGGATATGATAAAAGCGAATCTATGCTCGCAGGGGGATATCGGGCAATGATTTTCATACCCAGGCCGCCGCCGCCGATTCCGAGCATCGGAGTAAAAATAAAATGTTTGGCATTTATTAATGAATACCCGATTTCAAAAAATCCGACTCCATAACCAACTTCGACGCTGACCGAATCATTAACCAGCGTTTGTCCGCCGCCCATTCCATGTCCGCCCAATCTGACTCTGCCTGTCTGCCCCCAACCGCCGCCGCCGAATGTAAACTGACGACTGTTTATTGCGTCGAATCCTTGATTCGCAAACAGCGCGTTTAATTCGCCGTACTTAAACATGGTAACCCCTGGACCAAAATAAACGGCGCCGCGACCAGGTTTGGTATAACGCCGGGGCGTTCGATATTTCATTTCTCGCATAGGCATTTTTGCCTGAGCCGGTGAAGGAGCCAGTTTAATATGCATCATTTTTTCCAGTCCAGCAGAATTTATTTTTAAATGCGCTATATCGCCCGGTTTGGTTGTTTTTAACACTTCAACCAACTGCCCCGGTTTTGCGACTGCAATGTCATTGATTTGGAGAATAATATCGCCCGGTTTTAACCCTTCTTTTTCAGCCGGGCTTTCTGGAATGACTCTTGTAATTACCAGTTTTCCCTTGTCTTCTTCAGTTGCGATACCAATAAATCCGCGTACTTCTAGGTGAGGCGCCTCAGGCATTTTCATCATTGGGCAATGCATTTTACAATCAGAAGGCGTCATTTTCATATTCATTTTCATACTGTGCTTTTGACACTCCTCGTGCTTGCCCATTATTGTTTTCATATCCTGGTGAATACAATCATCCCATTTAGCTTGTATTTCAATCTCGCGCGATTCTGCTTTCGGCGCCTTGTCCAAGACAACTTTGGTGGATTTTTCTTTACCGTCTGATTTTACTGTAACCAAAACCGTGTCGCCCGGACTGGTATTTTTCAACAAATCGATTAATTCTTCTCGGGTTTTTATTTTATTGCCTTTAACCGCGGTTATGATCATGCCTTTGGTAATACCTGCTTTTTCAGCTGGGCTTTCTGATATAACCTGTTCAATCACAACACCGGCATCTTCGGTTTGTGCATACACGCCGAGAAACCCGCGATTGTCGTCTGGTGACAATACTACTACTTTTTTGGCAATTGTTTTCTTGTCTGGCTGGGGATTGGAAATGTCAGAACAGCCTTCTGGATTATCACAGATACCACCGGTTGCTAAATTGCATTTTTCCGGATTCTTTTTGCATTCATCGCACATGTCTCCGGCTGCGACTGGTAAAATTATTGCGCTAAGGGTAAGAATTAGTAGCGCAACAAGTAATTTGTGAGATTTGGTCATACAATCTCCTTTCGTTTTATTAAATCAAGAAAAGCCGTTGCGCAATAAATTGCTCTTTGCGCACGGTCTGTTTATTTTTATTGTTCGTTTCGTTCTGTTTACGCATAATTTTTCTCATCCTTATATTATACGAAAATTCCTTTAAAAGGTTTCACTTTTGCATATTTTCAATGTCTTTAAACATCTGCAGGGTTTCTTCAGCATCTTTTTTGTCTAAGATGTGAATGGCGAAACCGGCGTGCATAATAATATAATCGCCGACTTTTGCCTCAGGACATAACATCAGGTTTGCTTCTCTTTGTACGCCGTACACATCAACCACTGCGGTATCGCCTTTTTTAGAAACAATCTTCGATGGTATTGCCAAACACATATCAGATAGCACGCAAAGAAAAGAGAACGCAGAAAAAACACCACAGAGACACCGAGACACAGAGAAAATCAAGAGAAAATCTTTGTGCCCTTCGTGCTTTTGTGTCTTTGTGGTTTCTGTCGAAAATCTGCATCCCGATAATCTAATCTCCTTTGTTTGCCGAATAATATAAAACCCGGTCTTTAATCTCGACGCCCAGCTTTCTCGCCACAACCGGACATTTTGCCATCAGGATAAAAAAGCAATCCCGTTCACAGTCAACTAGTGATTCGAAATTTGCGTGTCCTTTGGCAATAACCATATCGGCTGATTCAAATGCTTGCATGAATTCGTCGGTCAGGCACGAGAAATCTACGCCCAAATAACGGGGCTTGTTTTTCGGGTTAACCGTAATTATTTTCCCAAAATTGTTTAATCCGGCTTCAAGCGCATCAACTATCAAGGCGTCGTTGAGAATCGGCTGAGCTTTTACCACCAGAGTAATTGCCGGCCCTTTAAGGCGCTCGATTAAAAGCTTGTCCAAATAAATCTCGCCGGCATTATCAAGAATATATAAAATATTCTCCGCGCTGCGAAACTTCTCCTGAAAGATTTTATAGTTGTCAATTTTAAGCGGTTGATTAACCATTTTATTGATCTCTTCAAAATAAGGTGTTGCCGCACTGTGCGCTGAATATATTTCTGATGGCCCAACGTCAATAATATTACCTGAAGCGGCAAATCTTATTGCAAAATGAATCGGGTCGGCTGCCCGGGCAATCTCTTTGGCGAAATGATGGTAAATCTTTTTGCCGGTTTCGTTCTGTTCAAGTTTTATTTTTTGGTACGGGTCGTCTGCCTGCAAAAGTTCGTATACCTTTTCCAGCACCTGGGAAGTATATTTGCTGGGCGGGTCGTCTAAACTAAGTTGCGCAGCCATGTTTAAAGCGTGATTTCGGATTTGCGATACCAGTTGCGTAATGGGCGGGGTGCCTGTTGTTAGCAGGGCGCGGACAATCCGTTCGCACTGTTTGATTACACAGGGCACGCACATTGGCTCTGATTGCATATATATATATATTATACTAAAATTTTATCTGTTTTAAAACCCTTTTCTGTTTTTCTTGCTCTTACCGAATCGTCTTCTATTTATCTACCGGTGGTGGTTCCGGGATCTGAGCAGTCACGATTTCTTCTGTTTGTGCTAACAAATCTTTATCGTCTTTCTTTTTAGTAATCACCAGATACGCACAGGTTGTACCTGTATACCAGACCGTCATGCCATAACTGACTACCAGCAATATCAAACCATAATATACTAAAACCATGATTATTGATGCGATTGTCATGGTTGCATTAACTGTCTGATATGAAGGCGGCATAAATGCCATTGGTCCGCAGAAGATGCTTATCAAGCGGTCCCATAAAATTGCGTACGCTTCTGGGCACCAGTACGGAATCGTGAGGCGAAAAGCAGACGCCGCGTTTTCAACCAGAACAATCATCTTATCGCCCATGAAAACCGTTAAGATATTAGCGCCGACATTGAATGCAATGCGGATGAAAAATGCGAAAACCAATGCGCCAAATTTTGCCAAGAAAGCGAGAATTACTGTGTACCAGATTAATCGAGCCGGCTGTTCATTAAGCATGGAAAACACTTCAAACAAAGAGTCAAAAGTATCATTGCCGGTCGTGCCGACAATAGCCGGCGTAAACAAAACCGAGAACAAAAGTATTATCAATAAATAAACAATAAACAGAGATGCGACAAATGCCGGAATTATCATGATGCCGGTAAACAGTTCGCCAAAATAAGGAATCTTTCCAATGAGTGACAATATCAATCCACAGACCGCGATTGCCGCTATGAACAGACCAACTAAAAACGGACTCATCACCACAGACTTCATCCGTTCGGTCGCATATTTAAACGCCTTGGTCATCTGAAAAAAGTCATCTCCTTTAAGCTGTTCATAAGTAACCTTGGCAATTGCCGTGCCGGTAATAAGAAATACGATGAGGGCATAAATCACGCCGACAAACCAGATAATCCAGCCGTACCAGGCAAGCGTATCGGGGATTGGGAAAATTTTATATATCTGCCAGGTGTCGATAAAAGTCCATCCAGCTGACATGAACGCAATATAAGTAAACGCAATATAACCTATCATCGCCAAAAACCATCCCCACATCATCATTGCTAATTTTTTTGCGGAGAAGGCGAGGCGCAATGCCCGAAACACATCTTTGTAGTTAAAGTGCAGCTTGGTCATACTTCCTCCATAAAATTATTTATTATAGGCCAATAAATTTCTTGAAATAAAAGATAATGATTAATAAGATAATTGCCATTCCACCGATAACAATCCATTTTAACGGTGGTTTGAATTGACGCTTACGCATTATCAATCTCGGTTTGTTGCGGTCATCGAGATTTATCATCATATCAGAATATAAATAAAATCAGATTCTGTCAAGGTCTAAATTACAATTTCTAAAAACCATGAAACATGAATCATATAACACTTAAAAAAAACAATGTTTCAAGTTTCGAGTTTTATGTTTTATGAGAAAAGGTGCGGGGTTGACATGCCAAGATTTTCTTAATAAACTTTATTATGGGTAAAATCTCTTTAAATGCGAAAACGATTGTAGTTGCGATTGGCGGAAATTCATTAATCAGAAACGGCAGCCAATCGACAAGTTTTGACGAACAACTTGAGACCGTCAAAGAAACCACGCAAAACATTGCCGATATAATTGAACAGGGATACCGTGTTGTCATTACGCATGGCAACGGACCGCAAGTTGGCGACATTTTAATTCGCTCATACCTTACCCGCAATCACATGCCTGATATACCGCTCGACATGGCAAATGCAATAACTCAAAGCCAAATCGGATACATGATTCAACAATCATTAAAAAATGAATTGCTCAGTCGAAAAATTAAACGCGATGTGGTAACGGTCATTACCCAGGTTATAGTAGATAAAAAAGACCCTGCCTTTAGCAATTACACAAAACCGGTCGGCCCGTTTTATTCCAAAAAAGAAGCGTTTACCCTCCAAACCGAACGGAAATGGATTATGAAAGAAGACGCCGGCCGTGGATTCAGACGACTGGTCAGCTCCCCCCAACCAAACCAAATTGTTGAACTAAATGAAATTCAATGTCTTATCGAATCTGGCGTGGTTGTGATTGCTGGCGGGGGCGGTGGTATTCCAGTTTTTAGAAATTCCCGTGGACAACTTGTTCCGCTGTCGGCTGTTATTGATAAAGACTTAACTTCGGCATTGCTCGCAAACCTAATCAGGGCGGATATTTTACTCATATCGACCAGCGTTGATTGCGCATATATCTATTTCAACCAACCGCGTCAAAAACCATTATATAAGATTACTATAAAACAGGCGCAAAAGTACCTTGACCAAGGGCATTTTGGGCAAGGAAACATGGGGCCAAAAATCAGCGCCGGCATTGTGTTTATAAAAAACACCCGAAACCGAACAACAATTATAACCGACCCTAAAAATCTTAGTAAATCTATTTTCCACGCCAAAGTCGGCACCAGGATTTATAAACCATGAGAAAATTATTATATACAACACTATTTACCCTGTTATTTCAGTCGGTTATATTTGCCAAACTGCTGATTCCGATGGATTTAACGCAGACAAATCATTTAATGGCTTATGGTGTGGCTTATACAGTCCTGGAACAAGGCGTAACCGCTGAGTGGTTATTAAATTACCGGGGTGGTTCTTTTTTATTACCTGAGGACCCATCGATAATTAGATTGTGTCAGATTCGAGGCGTCAGAACTGAAATAATAGATCCGGGTCAGGAGATTTCGATTCGAAAAATTATTGAACAGGAAAACATGGATGCTATTCTTTTGGAAAAGGCGCCCAAGATCGCAGTATATGTTCCGCCGAATGCGCTACCATGGGACGACGCAGTACAACTCGCACTTGATTATGCTAAAATCCCTTATGACAAACTCTGGGATAAAGAGGTTCTTGAAGGTAAATTATACAAATATGACTGGCTACATTTGCACCACGAAGATTTTACCGGTCAGTTTGGCAAATTTGGCGCCCATTATCATGGTACAGAATGGTATCAGCAAGATGTTATACTCAATCAGTTAATGGCTAAATCTCTAGGGTTTAACAAGGTATCAAAATTAAAACTCGCCGTGATTCAACAAGTAAAAAAATATATTGAATCGGGCGGAATGGTATTTGCAATGTGCTCTGCCACAGATACGCCAGATATTGCCTTAGCCGCAGAAAACACAGATATTGTGCCGGCTGAGTTTGACGGCGACCCGGTTGACCCGGATTTTATGAGCAAATTGGATTATACCAAATGCCTTGCCTTTCAAAACTTTACACCAATCATAAACCCAAATATATACGAACATTCAGACATTGATACATACTTAGAAACAATTGCCCGTGGTTCTAATGTCTATTTCTCGCTTTTCGATTTTTCGGCAAAATATGACCCGGTGCCGACCATGTTGGTTCAGAACCATGTTTCTTTAGTTAAAGAATTTTTAGGTCAAAATTGTGGATTTCGTCGCGATAAAATCAAGGATAACATTCTGATTCTTGGCGACATTGCAAATACCGAACAAGTAAAATACATTCATGGTAAACACGGTAAAGGAACATTCACCTTTCTCGGTGGACACGACCCAGAAGACTTTGCCCACCGGATTGGCGACCCACCGACCAATCTCGAACTTCATAAAAACTCCCCTGGTTATCGTTTAATACTTAATAATGTCTTGTTCCCTGCGGCTGAGAAAAAACCCTTAAAGACATAATCTTGTTGTGTGAAAAAGTCCTGCAAAGTTATAACTTATTCTGTTCTCGCAAAAGGCAGGGTTCAAGGAATTGGTTTTCGACCCTTTGTTTATAATCAAGCACTCAAACTTAATCTAACAGGGTTTGTCAAAAACACAAAACAAGGTGTTTTAATAGTATTACAAGGAAAAAACAGTAAAATCCTGATTGAAATACTCAAAAAAACCCCACCAATATTATCAAAAATCACGAAATTATCAATAAATATATCAAAAATGATGCAATTTAATGGGTTTTTTATACAAAAAAGTGCTGAAAACTACAAAAGCGCTGAAACTGTTGAAATAATGCCTGACATGGCAACTTGCCCTGATTGCCGCAAAGACATTATAAATATAAAAAATCGCAGATATTCTTATCCTTTTACCAATTGTACGCAGTGCGGACCAAGATATTCAATAATCAAAACCCTGCCCTATGATAGACCAAGAACTACTATGAAAATCTTTAAAATGTGTGAAAATTGCCAAACAGAGTATGAAAATCCGACTGACCGGCGTTTTCATGCCCAACCAAATGCCTGCCCTGTTTGTGGACCTAAATTAAGATTAACTGATTTACAAGGCAATACTATAATAATTGGAGACAGTCGGATTATTATAAAAAAAACACAAGAATTATTAACAAAAGGCAAGATTGTTGCAATAAGAAGCATTGGGGGGTTTCAAATTGCTTGCGATGCAAGAAACAACAACGCTGTAAAAAGCGTGAGAATAAGAAAAAACCGACCGTTTAAACCAATGGCAATAATGTGTAAAGACATTAAAACTGCCAGATTAATATGTAAAATTAATAAGAACGAAGAAAAGATATTAAAATCTCAAATTTCACCAATTGTTTTATTACAAAAACGCAAAAATACATTGATTTCTGAGCAAATTGCACCAAAAAACAACTGTTTTGGCATAATGTTGCCTTATACGCCTTTACATAAATTGTTATTTGCAAATGTTTCACGTGAAACATTGCCAGATATATTAGTAATGACGAGTGCCAATCCTAAAGGCGCTCCGATTATTGCCGATTTTAATCAAGTACAACTTAAATTGAACAAGGTTGTTGATTATGTTTTGGACCATAATCGGCCAATTGAATCCAGGTGTGATGATTCTATAGTTTTCGATTATAAGGGACCTGTTATTGTCCGTTATTCGCGTGGTTATGTGCCCGAACCTTTGATTTTAGACAATATCAGATTAAGGCCGGTTTTGGCGTTTGGCTCTGATCTAAAGAACAGTTTTGCGCTCGGTCAAGGTAATAAGGTTTATTTAAGTCCATATATTGGCGATTTAATTTCTGGCGATAGCATAGCTTTTTTATTTGAAATGCTGGAAAAATATCAGAAATGGTTTAATATTAAACCAGAGATTGTTGCTTGTGACCTGCATCCAGATTATATTTCAGTGCGTCTAGCTCAAGAATATGCGAAAAAACACCGGATTAAAGTAATTGGAGCCCAGCACCATTATGCTCATTTAGCCGGGGTTATGGCAGAAAATGGTTTAACTAAACCAGTTATTGGCCTTGGTTTTGACGGAACCGGTTATGGAACTGATGGCCAGATATGGGGAAGCGAGATTATGAAGTTGGATTTGTCTGGTTTTGACCGGCTGTCTTATTTAAAATACATGCCATTGGCTGGTGGCGATGTCGCAACAACTAATCCACGTTTAATTGCAAAAACATACCTGTCAAAAATTCGAAATTCGAAATTCGATCCTGAATTAAGTTCGGGACGAAATTCTGGTATGATTATGACATCGAGTATGGCTCGATTGTTTGACGCGGTTGCATCAATTTTGGGTGTCTGCCACAAACAGACTTTTGAGGGCGAAGCACCGATTGGGCTTGAAGCTGAAGCAATGAAAGCACGCCGCCATAAAATTCCATATTCCATATTCCATGTTCTACATTCTAATTTAATTGACCCGCATAATATTTTGCAAGAAATTATAAAGATGAAAAAGAGTAATTGCATTATTTCTGATATTGCAATGCATTTTCACCAGAGAATAATTTCTGAAATCCTATCGCGGGTTATCTTTTTTGGGGACAAATACAAGATTAAGGTTGTTTGCGGCTCAGGCGGGGTGTTTCAGAATAGAATTGTTTTACAAGGAATTGAGCATGCCTTGTCTAAACAAGGGTTCAAGTTTTATGTCAATCGCCGTACACCTGTCAATGACGGCGGTATTAGTTTTGGCCAGGCTGTTGTTGCCGGACAAAAATAAATATTTATCATATTTTAATAAATAATCCTTGACAATCCATAAAATTAGCATAGAATGATATTCGAGCATTCGCAAAAGCGAAAATAAGTAAATTTGAAATTGTGGAAAAGTTATTTAACAAGCTGTAAATTTTTGTTTTTTAACGATTTAAATAATTTGAAATTGTGGAAAAGTTTGTGGATAAGTTGGTGAAACAATGATGATACAAAACGGCGATGAATAATGACATAACTAAGGAATCGATTTGGTCTGAAATTATTTCTGGTTTAAAAGCAGTAGTTAATCAGGATGTGGTTTCGACCTGGTTTGAATCTTTACAGATAGTGTCTTTAAATAACAGCTCTTTGGTGCTGGGTGCACCCAATCAATTTTTTATCGAGTGGATTTCTGAATATTATCTTAACCATTTAAATCAGGTTGTTGCCAAATCTTCTGTGCCTGATATTAAAATTGAGTTTAAAGTCATTGACACAGACAATCTGCTTGTTGAAGAAGAGGAAGAAGTCGTGGCAAAACCAGCAGCGTCTGCAACCGGGTCTAACAATGGTACGCGCCTGTTATTGCGATATGCTTTTGATAATTTTATCGTTGGCGAATCTAACCGATTCAGTTTTGCGGCAGCCAAAGCAGTAGCCGATGCACCGGCAAAAGCATACAATCCCTTATTTATTTATGGCGGAGTCGGACTTGGCAAAACACATCTCTTGCACGCAATCGGTAATTATGCGAAAAGTGCCAATCCGAAACTCAAAATCTATTATACTCCAGCCGAGCAGATGTTCCTTGATTTAATCCAATCTATCCAGGAGCGTAATCATATTGCTTTTAACAATAAATATCGCACTCTTGATTTGCTCTTGCTCGATGACATTCATTATCTTAAAGGAAAAGAACGGTTGCAGGAAGATGTTTTTCATTTATTTAACCATCTGCAAAGTATGGGCAGGCAGATTATATTTACATCAGACCGTCCGCCCCGGGAAATTCCAACGCTTGAAGAAAGATTGGTTTCGCGTTTAATGTCGGGTATGGTTTGTGATTTAAAGCCGCCAGATATTGAAACCCGGATTGCGATTTTGAATAATAAGGCGAAAATGGACCGAATTAGTGTCGGACCAGATATAATCTATTTTATTGCCGAGAATATTAGAACCAATATCCGTGAACTTGAAGGTGCCTTAATTCGGATTAGTGGTTATGCTTCGCTTACTAATACACCGTTAACCCTGGAAACTGCCAAACAAGTTTTATCTGACCTTCAAATTAGCAAGGCGCCACCCAAACCTTTAAAAATCATCGAACTCTGCGCGCATCATTATAATATAACATTGGACCAGATGCAGTCTAAAGAACGGACCGCAAATCTGGTTTTAGCCAGGCAAGTGGCAATGTACTTATTAAGAACTTTTGGCGGTATGTCTTTAAAAGAAATCGGCGCCTATTTTGGCGGCAAAGACCATTCGACCGTGATTCATGCTATCGAAAAAATTACCGGCCTTAAAAAACAAGAACAACAGATAAGTCAGGATATTCACCAGATTACGATGTCGATAAACGGTGGATAAGCCGTTTGCTAATTGTCGATAATCCTTTAAAAATTGTGGATAAGTCAAGCAGTTTTATCAATTGTCGTAAAAACACTTGTTTTTCAACATTTCTTAAAGGTATTATTTTCTTGGCGTGGAACAGAAATAACAATAAATATAAAGCCCGCTCTTGTTTATCCTGCTTATCCACACTTATAATATAAATAATATTCTTATATTACTTATTATATATTATATTTATATTATGGGGGTTGACGCGCACCTATTTTCTAATACTGCCAAAACTACTACGAAATTTATGTTTATACCGATAGGTTTTAAGAAATAGGTGCGGGGTTGACCGTTCCTATTTCTTAAGTATAGTATAAAAAGACAGATTATGCTAAATATTAAAAATCAAATTATCGATGTGAATTTTAACCGGGTGTCTGAAGGCATTAAAGCTATTGAAGACTTAATCCGGTTTTATTTTCAGGACCAGCAATCATTGCATCGAATCCGTAAAGCAAAACAAAACTTATGGAAAAATTTTAGTACTCTGAGAAAACAAGTTGTTTTTTCCCGGCAAAGCGAAAAAGATTTAGGCAGAAAAATACGCTTTGATATTCACAAACGTGGAAACATTGTGGATATTTTAACTGTAAATTTTAAGCGCAGCCAGGAAGCATCACGAATTTTAGAAGAGCTGTTTAAGTTAATAAATACAAAGCATGCCGGGTTTTTCAAAGATTTAAGATTTACGCTCTACGATTTGGAAAAAAGACTTTTTGTGCAGATGAAGCCAGAATTTAATCCGCAGTTATATGTAATAATCGATATTAAAACTGTAGGCAGGAAAAATTTGGCAAAAATAACCAGAGTATGTTTACAGGGTGGCGCGACCATGTTTCAACTGCGCGAAACAGAAAGAGCAACAACCAGACAATGGCTATCCAGTGCCCGACAGATTCAAAAAGCGTTAATAAATGCCAAGGCAAAGTTTATTATCAATAATCGGACCGACATAGCTTTAGCAGTTAGTGCAGACGGGGTTCATCTTGGCAGCAACGATATGCCGATTAAAAAAGCAAAAGAACTGTTAGGTGAATCGAAAATAATCGGAATTACGGTTAGAAATATTAAACAAGCACTGCAAGTAGAAAAACAAAACGCACAATACGTCGGCGTCGGCTCAATATTTCAGTCATCTACCAAAGCAAACGCGCCGGTTGTTGGATTAAAGATTCTCCAACAGATTGTTAAGGCAGTAAAAATTCCGGTTGTGGCTATCGGTGGGATTAACCGGCAAAATATTGGGGATGTAATTCAAACCGGTACGACCGGTATCGCGGTCGTTTCGGCCATTTTTCAAGGGGCGGATTTTCATAAACCTGGATTCAATAAGATTATTATCAACAACTTGAAAAAAATCAGAACTTATATAAAACAATAAGAATATAGCAATTCTGTAGAATCAATATATGTGCCAAAAATAGGTCGGGCGGCATACCTGACTCTCTTGGTTGCCAACCAGATTGGTTGGCGGGTTACCCGATCGATTGCCGGACAGGTAGTTTATTTGGTAATCTGCTCGGTTATGTATTAGGCGTCCTAATCAGCAAGCCGGTAGGTTGTGGAGCAGGTCAGCCCCCAGGCAGCCCAGTGGACTGCCTATTAGGCAACCGACTAAACGACCCAATAGGTTGCCGATAAGGTTACCTATCAGGTTAGGCAGGGTGTTGAAAAAAGAGATATAATCAAATTATGTGGAAATTGAAAATATGCCTTTTTATGGGTATAATAAAAGCGCCGGTATCAACCAAAAACCGATACCGGCAGAAAGAACAACAATGATAGATTATAACAATAAAAAGGCAAGTCAAGAGTCAATAAAAATCAACAAAAACATAAACAGAGGCCCTGCGTGAATGTAAAGTTTATCTTGATAATACGCTTGAGAAAATAGCCCTGGCTGGTGCAAAAGATTCGATCGAAACCGCGCTCTGTTTAGAACAAGATGAATTTTTAGGTCGCAAACATCATAC
>JAGXRL010000157.1 GCA_018335915.1 Candidatus Latescibacterota bacterium | reverse complement strand
ATGATGCGTTCGCCGGCTATGCGATGCTGGTCGGAGCAATGGCAATGATTGCTACTTTTGCTTTTTACGCGGCACTGACAAAAGGACCCGTGTCTACGATCGTGCCCTGGACCGGTCTTTATATTTTGATACCGGTCGTGCTCGGTTTTATATTCTTAAAAGAGCCAATCACATTCAATCATGTGCTGGGCATAGTTTTTGCGGTCGCGGCAATGTTTTTTCTATCCCGATGAAAAACCCGTGCCATAAGTATATCCGAGCCATTAAAGAATCTGGCGCCAAGACCGTTAAACTGATTCATCCGAACAAAGTCGTGGTCGGTAATTGGGTGCGATTAAAATGCCAGTATGGTTGCAATGCTTATAATACAGGATATACCTGTCCGCCCTATTCACCAACTCCAGATTATACCCGCCAGATGTTAAAAGAATATAAGAGCGGACTTTTTTTTACTTATCAGTATGCGGCACTAAAAGAACGCAGAGAACGGCAATATATCCGCAAGACAATCGCCCGATTTGAGCGGGAGATGTTTTTGGACGGTTATTATAAAGCATTTGCCATGGGTGCGGGTCCGTGTAACTTGTGTGTTAAAAAATGTGATTTTAATAAAGGTTGTCCGCATGCAGAAATTGCCCGGCCTTCTATGGAAGCGTGCGGAATTGATGTGTATGCAACCGCAGCAAATGCCGGGATCGAATTAAAGGTAGTCCGAGATACAAAAGACGCACCAACTTATTGTTGTCTGATATTAATAGAATAAGTATAAATTATTTAGTATTAAGATTGAATATGTCAGAAAAATCAAAACCAGTTTTAGTATTTTCGCCAAGACCATTCGGTCCAGTTTTTCAATGGATAGATGGAGATTCAATCAAAATCGAACAAGGTGAGTTTGCGAATCAGATATTCAATATCGATAAGAATGAAAACAGCGAACAGGTGCAGATGACATTTTATCACAACGGACAAAAAATCGGACACTGTTTTGCTGAGTATGAAAAGAACTCGATGATAACAATCTGGGATGTTGTTCTGGAACGACAATACCAGCAAAAAGGTCTGGCTGAAATGATGGTGAAGCTTGTTACCAAAGAACTCCTGGCACAACAGAAAACGACCCACTTCCAGATTCGGATGTTACAACTCTTTAAACCGGAAGAAGCCGAAGTTAGATTGCAGAATGTCGGGATGGGTGTGATTGCATATAAACTGGGCTTAACATGTGAGTATGATATCGAACAATTAATCAAAGGTTCTAATATACTCAGTATCGAGGTTATTGTGCCTTCAGAAACGATTGCCCCTGCTTATAAAATCGTAACAGAGTCGCTTCCTTATACCGCGATCGCATTTATGATTGACATTGAAAAAGAAAAACCGATATCCAATTATGATACTTATCTGAAATACCGCAGATTTAATGAGTTACTTTTTGACCTGGCAAAACACCGCGCTCTGATTGTCGGTAATGCCAATTACCTGTTAAAAGACAACGGGATTAGAGATTTTGTGAACCGGCTTGCGGATAATGAAGATGAAGCGAAATTGATTTATCAGAAGATTCAGGGGATAAAATAGACTAATTAATGGTGATAGATTTTTTCCCGGATAAAATGGTCGTCATCCCGCCAGTTTTCCCTGACTTTAACAAACAGTTCTAAAAAAACCGGTCGGTCTAAAAACTTTTCAATATTTTCACGGGCAATACTGCCAAGCCGCTTGATTGCCTGACCACCCCGGCCAAGAATGATTGCCCGCTGGTTGGCTCTTTCGACATAGATTATTGCCTTGATATAATTTTTACCAAAATCCCGTTCTTTAAATTCCTCGATTTCGACCAGCGTCGAATACGGAATCTCTTCGCCATAGTATTTAAAAACTGTTTCACGAATCAGTTCGGCAACGAAAAATTTTTCAGGCCGCTCAGTAATCTGGTCAGTCGGATAATATGGTTCGCCTTCAGGTAAGTTCGTAAAAATACTCTGCTTCAGTTCTTGAACCCCGGTATTTTTCAAGGCAGAAATCGGATGAATTTCCTTGAATGAGTATTGCTGATAATTTTCAATCAGGGGCAGGATGCGTTCTTTTTCGACTTCGTCAACTTTATTAATTATCAATATAGTCGGTTTTTTGATAATTTGCTCGATGAGTTTGATTTCATCATTGGTCGGCGGTTCATACGGTTCAACAACCAAAAGAAACAAATCAGCAGTTTCGATTGCTTCGCGTATCTCTTTCTGCATTAGTTTTTGCAAGCCGTATCTTGGTTTTAACAAGCCGGGTGTATCAATGAAAATTGCCTGCATGTTTTCATGGGAAAGAATACCGAGTATCTTGTTGCGGGTGGTCTGGGGTTTTTTTGTGACGGCTGAGAGTTTGAAATTAAGCAAAGTGTTTAAAAGCGTGGATTTACCGACATTGGGTCGGCCCAGAATCGCGACATAACCGGCACGAAAATTATTCATTTGATATTGGTGCTTGTTGAATTATTGATTGGAAAAGATGCCAAAGGACTGGAATTTTTCAATGCGCTGTTCAATCAGTTCGTCCGAAGTCATGCTTTTCAACTCGCCAAGACTTTTAAAGATTGCCTGTTTGATATACTGAGCAGCAAGTTTTGGGTCCTGGTGGGCACCGCCTAACGGCTCAGGAATTATCTCGTCGATGATGCCAAACTGGTGCAGGTCTTTTGAGGTTATTTTTAAAGCGGCAGCAGCTTGTTCTGCTTTTTCTGAATCGCGCCAGAGAATCGAAGCACATCCTTCCGGTGAAATCACGGAATAGACTGCATATTCCATCATCAAAACCCGGTTACCGACTGCCAATGCCAGAGCTCCGCCCGAACCGCCTTCACCAGTTATAATCACGACGATCGGTACTTTTAAGACCGCCATTTCGCGCAGGTTGCGGGCAATCGCTTCAGCCTGGCCGCGCTCTTCAGCGCCGACACCAGGATAGGCACCAGGCGTATCTACTAATGTAACAATCGGTAAGTTGAATTTTTCCGCCATTTTCATTAAGCGCAATGCCTTGCGGTATCCTTCTGGATGAGGCATGCCAAAATTACGCAGGATTTTTTCTTTGGTTTCGCGTCCTTTTTGAGTGCCGATTATGACCAGAGACAAACTCTTTTCTTCGTTGATATTGATTTTTGCCAGACCACCGACAATCGCCTTGTCATCACCAAAAGCGCGGTCGCCAGCTAGCTCAACGAATTCGCCTGTAATCAAATCAATATAATCGAGCGTATAAGGACGGTTAGGATGACGGGCAAGCAGAACTTTTTGCCAGGGCGTCAGGTCAGAATAGATTTTGGTCTTGAGTTTTTCGATCTGAACTTTCAGTTTATTAATTTCACTCTCATAACCGGGAATCGATGTGAGCTCGTCAATCTTTTTCTGGACTTCTTGAATCGGGCGTTCAAAATCGAGATAATTGCCAGGCATTGTTTAATAACCTAATCCCAGAGATAAATGGTGACCAGTGCCCAAATCGAGATGATAAGGCGTGTAGGCATATTCGATGCGGAAGTTTTTAACAATCAGACCGAAACCAGCAGAAAACTTATTGGTCGGGTCATTGAGCCGATAACCAGTGCGTATAAAATAGTTATTACTGATGATTATTTCGAGGCCACTGTTAAGATTAAGTTGCTTGTCATAATAGAGATAACTGAGGTCAGCGGTCAGTTTAACTTGAGGACTGGTAAATTTGTCATTGAGCGCAATCAGATAATCAGCACCGGCTAAAAAACGGGTGGGCAGGGAAAATTTGCGAGAGACATATTTCATCTCCGTACCCCAGTTTAAAAGCGAGACGCCAAACCGTAAATTAGATACCGGCTGGTAAAAAACACCGGCATCGAGTCCAATCGCAGAAGCGGTTGCATCCAGTATTTTCGAATAGTAAAACCGTCCAGACGCGCCAAGACCGATTACGCCTTGTTCTGGAACCAGTTTATGGCTGAAATTAAGATAAAAAGTGAAGTCATTCGGATTAAACTCGCCAATAATCGCTTCGGTCGGATAATCAGGACGATGTTCGAGCTGACCGGCATTAAAATTGACAATACCAAATCCGAGACTGAAATTATTGAACGGCCGGGTTAAAAATACGCTCTGTTCATACATATCAAGAAACCATTTTGCATAGTTGAAATTCGCAGCAAATGAAGTAAGCGAACTGGTCAGAGCCGGATTATAATACATAGACTGCGGACCGAGTGCGGAAATCACGCCAGCACCACCCATTGCCTGTTCCCGAGCCGAAGGAATGATTTTCATAGATGCCAGACCCGAGGAACTGGCAAAAGCAGTTGATAATAAACAAAAAGATATTAAACAAACGGATAAAAACAAACCAGAATTTTGAATTTTGAATTTTGAATTTTGAATTTTTCTCTGTGTCTCTGTGACTCTGTGGTATCTGTTCATTGGTTTAGTCTTCAATTATTTCCACATTTGCCCGGGGCAGGATTGTTTTCTTGCCATCTTCGAGCTCGACTTCAAGGATTCTGACTTTGGATTCGGTTTCGATTGCCTGCAATTCGACCGGCAGGGCAGTAACTTTCCCAATCATGCCAAAATTGGGCTCGCGGATAATGCGCACAACTGAACCGATGACCAGACCGCCTTCGAGTTTTTTCGACGCCTGAACCTGCGATTTATCTTTAAGGTCAAACGGGACGATTAATTCGGGTCGAATCACGCCAGCGCGGATTTGAGTGGCACCGTTCATTGACGCCATCTTATTTTCCAGAGATTTGATGAGTTTGAAAGTATGCTCTGCAATGCGCATCTTGCCAAATCCTTCAGTAACCATCACGGAAACGCCGCAATTTTCATGACCGGTAATGGCAACTCCGATATCATAACCCAAGAATTTCTTTAAGGTCGAATCTTCAATACCGCCGACAACAACGCCTTTGGCGCCGACTGCTTTGGCGCGCTCAAGAGCCGGGACATCGACAATCGAACCGCCGATAACTATCTTATCTTTACATTCTTCAGTAATATCTTTGGCAGTCAGTTCCTGATTCGGGTCGGGGACCACGACTTTGATAACCCCGCGGGTTTCACCGCCAATCCCGAAAATTCCTTGTATCAAACTCGCTTCAGTCTGGACCATGACGCCTTCGTCCGGGAAAATATCAGTTACCAGTCCGTCAATATATGCCTTGACTTCAACCGGTTTAGGTGCTGCACGCAATATCATCTGACCCGTAATATCGGAAACGCTTTCAATAGTACCGTCAATCGGTGATTTGACAACTGATTTAAAGAGCCCGAAAAATCCTTTGGAATGAGCAATCGGTTCGTCTTTTTTTACCGCGTCACCGGTTTTTTTAATCATCATCATCTTGACATCTTCAGCCGGTACGCCCAAGAGACCGGCAATATTAATGGTCGTGACATTGCCAGGCAGGGAAGTATGGGCAACAACCTCTTCGCCGTTAACAATCTGGCCTTTTTGGGCAATGACCTCGCCTTTTAAAGGCAGGCGCCGCTCTTTTTGAACTAAAGTTCGTTCGGTTACTTTTAAACCAGGAGTATAAACATGTGCCATAAGATATAGAATAAACGAAAAATAATAAATAGTCAAGAGAGCAGTTAAATTCAACTGATTATACCGATTAACACAGAATAAATTTCAATTATCAGTGAGAATACAGTTATGGATACAGGTTTAACCTGGACCTGTGATTAGATACCATATTTTTTTTAATAATCTGCGTGCCAATCATCTAAAATTCTACCTGCAGGTAGAATAAAAGTTGCTATATATGACAACTTAATTTTATATGGAAATCTCAGATAATCATTTAACAACCAACAACTAACAACGAAAACTGTTAACATAGGGGAGCCGCCTACTCCGCCAAGCAGGGATACAAAGTTCAAAGGTTCAAGAGTTCAAAGGTAAGAACGAGATAACAGGTTGCGAAAGGTTTTTGGCAGAAATGGTTGATAATTAGCGGGCAGGTTTTGAGTTATGCCGAATCGCACAAAATGAAAAGCGAATGTGGACGCGATTATGGAGCCAGAGCCGGAGACAAAGACGGAGAGAAAAGCGGGAACAGATGCGGGTTTGAAAAATGAAAATCAAAAATCAAAATATAAAAGACAAAATTAAAATTCAAAATAATCTAATCCTCGATTAAGTCCGAGGACAGGAATATTAATATGCGTAATCCCTGTGTAAAACCAGAGGTTTTGGTTTAGTAATAAGTCACTTATTGACAATTTGGTTTATTCAATATACAATAAACAGTATAATGTTTAAGAGTTGAGTGTTGCAGAGTTGAAGCGTTGAACCCCAAAAACCCTCAAACTCCAAAACTCTTTGTTTTTTTGTGTTGCGTCTGACCAGAAGGTTATGATGCGAGGCGAAAATAGAAATGAGAAAAGTCTAAATTAATAAATGGAAATAAATTATTTTATGGAGGCAGTAAATGAAACAAACGAATAAAAAAACGGCAGCAGCAAAGCCGGCACAGAAAACTACGATTTCTGTGATCAAAGCTGATATCGGCGGATATGTTGGCCATTCGTCTTCACATCCGGATGTAATCGAACTGGCAAAATCAATGCTCGGCAAAGCAAAACAGAATAAAACCATTGTTGATTTCTGCGTTACTAATTGCGGTGATGATTTAGAATTAATCATGACTCATCGCAAAGGATGCGATTCAAAAGAAATTCATGGTTTAGCGTGGAAGGTTTTTGAAGCCGGCACTGAACTCGCCAAGAAACTGAAGTTGTATGGTGCGGGTCAGGATATGTTAGCTGACGCTTTCTCGGGTAATGTTAAAGGAATGGGTCCGGGCGTGGCGGAAATGGAAATCGTCGAGCGCAAGTCTGAACCAATTATTGTATTTATGGGTGACAAGTGTGCACCTGGTGCGTGGAACTTCCCGCTCTTTAAAATGTTTGCCGACCCGTTTAATACGATCGGTTTAATCATTGACCCGTCAATGCACGATGGTTTTGTCTTTGAAGTCCACGACATTAAGAAAGATAAGAATTTCAAACTCTCGACTCCGGAAGAGATGTATGATTTATTAGTCTTAATCGGCTCAGCCGAAAATTATATTATCAAAGCAGTCTATACCAAGAAAGGTGAGATTGCGGCATCGAGTTCAACCCAGAAACTGTACTTGATTGCGGGTAAATATGTTGGCAAAGATGACCCGGTGTTGATTGTGCGCGGTCAGTCTGGTTTACCGGCAATGGGTGAGATTTTAGAACCGTTCGCATTTCCGCATCTGGTAACTGGCTGGATGAGAGGTTCGCATTATGGTCCGCTTATGCCGACTGCTCAGAAACAGGCAAACCCGTCAAGATTTGACGGTCCGCCAAGAGTGATTGCGGCTGGATTCCAGGTTTCAGACGGTAAACTGATTGGTCCGAGAGATATGTTTGACGACCCGTCATTTGATTATGCCCGTATTCAGGCAAATCAGATGGCGAATTTTATGCGCCAGCACGGTCCGTTCGAACCGCATCGTTTGCCATTAGCAGAAATGGAATATACAACGCTACCCGAAGTCTTGAAAAAACTACAATCACGAATGAAGTAAGATGAAGCAAATCCGAAATTCGAATATCGAAATCCTAAACAAATCCAAAATTCAAAATCTCAATGTTTTGGAATTTGATTATTGGAATTTAGAAATTGTTTCGAATTTAGCATTTCGGATTTAGAATTTCCTTATCTATGATAAGGATAGATGGCTCTTTTGGTGAGGGCGGTGGCCAGATTCTGCGCACCGCCCTCAGTCTTTGTGCGTGTCTCTCGACGCCGTTTGAAATGGTCAATATCCGCCAGAACCGGAAAAGACCAGGGTTATTACCCCAACATCTGACCTCAGTAAATGCAGTTGCCAAAATTTGTAGCGCTGAAACCATTGGTGCCAAGTTGGGCTCATCCAGTCTTATTATCAAACCAAACCAGATTGTTGCCGGTGATTATGAGTTTGATGTAGCGCAAAGACAAGGGAGTGCTGGCGCAGTCACTTTAGTTGCCCAGGCAATCCTGCCGGTTCTGTTAGGAACAAAAAACAGGGTTATTATAAAAGGCGGTACCCATGTTCCGTACAGCCCGCCATATGATTTTTTAAGCGAAGTGTTGTTTTGTTATCTCAAACGATTCGGTATTGTTGTTAAAAGTAAACTGATTAATTACGGATTTTTCCCGGTCGGCCGGGGTAAAATTATTCTTGATTTTTCTGCAACACCGCTAAATAATAGCACTGGTGTAGTCTTGAACCGGGGCAGCCTGAAAAAATTGAGTCTGGTCTCACGGGTGTGTAATCTGTCATTAGGTATTGCCGAGCGTCAGGCCAGTCAGTTTGTCAAGTTACTGACTACTGATTTTCCAGGTATGCAAGTCGAGGCTAAAACTGAACAGGTTCGTGCCGCATGTCCGGGTACTTATGTTTTTCTAAAAGCTGAGTTTGAAAATATTACAGCCGGATTTTGTGCTTTAGGTGAACGCGGCAAGCCAGCAGAACAGGTTGCCAGAGAAGCATATCAGGAGTTTAAATCATATCTTTTAGAAAAAGAGAGTGTCTATGACAGTCATTTGGCAGACCAGATTGGTATCTTTTTGGCATTGAGCCGGTTCCGAAACGGTAATAAGGGAGAGCCGTTTATAATCAAGACCGATAAGATGACTCAGCACCTGGAAACAAATATCTGGCTGATTCGGCAGTTTTTACCCGGTTATCAGCCGATTGTTAAGACCAGTGCAACTGTTTGAACTGATTATTTTTGAATTTTATATTGACATAAGATGAGTTTTCGTTACAATAACAGAGACGATTTTTTTGCAAGGATGGACTCGTTTCACATAATTTTGTGTGAAGCAGACAGGAGTCGGATTATAAATTATTATGTTTAATCGAATTTCAAGAATAATATCGAAGTTTCACAAAAATAAGATAGACTCTTTGTTAGTTACTAACCCGGCAAATCTTCTGTATTTATGCGGGTATTCTGGTTCCAATGGCATGCTGCTCGCAAAAAAAGGCGCGCCAGCGATTTTCTATACTGATTTTCGCTATCAGGAACAGATTAAACAGGAAGTAAAAGGGTGCCAGACTAAAATCTGGGACCGGAGTCTTTTCAGCATATTTCCGGTTCAGGATTTAGTTCGAGTTAATTCGCTCGGTTTTGAGGGTAATAGTTTAACTTACCATAATTTCAGTTTAATCAAGAAACAGTTAAAATCAAACATCAATTTTGTTGCAACCAGTGAACTGGTAGAAAGACAGCGCTGCGTTAAAGATAAACAAGAGATTGAAAAAATCAGTCGGGCAGTCCGCAATACGGACAAAGTATTTCTTAATGTACTGAAAATGATTAAACCCGGTATTACAGAAAAAGATTTGGCAAATGAGATTGATTACCAGTTTTTAAAACTGGGCGGAATTGCTTTCCCGTCAATTGTTGCGTTTGCCGAGCGCGGCGCCTTACCGCATGCCCAGCCGACCAACAAGAAATTAAAAAAGGGCGATGTAATTGTTTTTGATATCGGAGTAAAATTCGAGCATTATTGCGCTGATATGACGCGCACGGTGGTGATGGGTAAAGCATCGAGCAAAGTCAAAAAGGTTTATGACATTGTCTTGACTGCACAGCAGATGGCGCAGCAAAAAATCCGGGCGGGGAAAAAGGCACAGGATATTGACCGTATTGCCCGGAATTATATCAAAGATAAAGGTTATGGCGAATATTTTGGTCACGGACTCGGGCACGGAGTCGGTCTGGCAGTGCACGAACTGCCGGTCGTCAACAGTAAAAGTACAGACCTTATTCAGATTAATCAGGTTTTTTCAGTTGAGCCGGGCATTTATCTGGCCAATGAGTTTGGCGTGAGAATTGAAGATTTAGTCGTCGCCCAAAAGAGCGGTTGCGAGATTTTAACCAAAAGTCCCAAGGAGTTAATTGAATTATGATTACACCGAATGATTTCAGAACCGGTCTGTTAGTCAGGCACCGAAACGAAATTTATGAAATTATTGAATACGAACGGGTGAAAATCGCCCAGCGGCGGGCGTTTGTACGGACTAAATTTAAGAATCTTCTGACCGGTCGGATAATCGAAGAGAATTTGTCATCAGATGAAAAGTTTGAAGACCTTCAGGTCGAGCGGAAACGATGCCAGTATCTTTATAATGACGGCGAAAATTTTCACTTTATGGAAACCGAACATTATGACCAGTTTGTACTACCCAAAGATATTTTAGGAGATAAAACGCAATATATAACCGAAAATCTGATGGTTGATGTTATGTATATTGACGGACATCCGTTAACTTTAGATATGCCGACTTTTGTGGTGCTCGCGGTTGTTGAAACTGAACCTGATTATAAAGGCGATACTGCAACTGGCGGAGGTAAACCGGCAAAACTGGAAACCGGCTTAATGGTTTCAGTGCCGTTTTTTGTGGCAGTCGGCAATAAGATACGAATCGATACGAGAACTAATACATATGCCGAAAGAGTCAATTAAGAATGATTTCACAGATTATTTATGTTTGATAAAATATTAATTGCTAATCGCGGTGAAATTGCAGTCCGGATCATCCGGGCGTGCCGAGAATTAGGTGTCAAAACGGTTGCGGTCTTTTCAGAAGCAGACCGGACTTCATTACACACCGAGCTTGCTGACCAACAGATTTGTATTGGCGGTCCGCTTGCTGACGAGAGTTATTTGAATATTCCGAGAGTGTTATCGGCAGCCGAAGTTACGGGCTGCGATGCGATTCATCCGGGCTACGGGTTTTTATCGGAAAATCCTGATTTTGCCGAAGCCTGCGAAGCATGCCAGATTAAGTTTATCGGACCAAAATCGACGGTGATTCGGATGATGGGCGACAAACTGGTCGCACGGCAAAAAATGCGCGAAGCCGGTTTGTCGGTGCTGCCTGGTTCGGCCGGTGCGGTTGAGACGGTCAAAGAAGTCCGTAAAATTGCGGATGAAATCGGGTATCCGATTATTATCAAAGCGGCGGCTGGCGGCGGCGGTAAAGGCATGCGCATTGTCAGGCAGGAACGCGATTTGGAAGCCGGGGTGCGTCTGGCACAAGCCGAAGCCAAAGCAAGTTTTAATGACGAACGGGTTTATATTGAGAAATATATTGAAAATTCTCGGCATATCGAAGTGCAAATCTTAGCCGATTCGTTTGGCAATACCACGCATCTGTTTGAACGGGAATGTTCGATTCAGCGCCGTCATCAAAAACTGATTGAAGAAGCACCGTCACCGCTAATGGATGAACAGGCGCGGATTAACTTATGTGATGCGGCAGTCAAAGGTGCCCAATCAATCGGATATGAGAGTGCCGGCACCATGGAATTTATCGCAACTCAAGATAAACATTTCTATTTTCTGGAGATGAATACCCGGGTTCAGGTTGAACATCCGATAACCGAAGCGGTTACCAATGTTGATATTGTAAAGCATCAGATTGCGATGGCGGCGGGCGAGAAATTAGCAGTGAGCAGCGAGACGCTTAAAAATCCAATAGGTTATGCGCTCGAATGCCGGATTAATGCCGAAGATGAAGCGAACGATTTTATGCCGACGCCAGGTAAGATAACTGAACTCAGACTGCCAGCCGGTCCGGGCATACGAGTCGATTCTTTTATCTACCAGGGATATTCAATCGCGCCGTATTATGATTCGTTAATCGGTAAATTTATCAGCTGGGCGCCGACCCGCAAAGAAGCAATCGTGCGTATGGAACGGGCCCTTAAAGAAACAGTGATTACCGGTATTAAAACGATTATTCCGTTTCACCTGCGCATCCTCGCGCATCCTGATTTCCGAGCCGGTAATCTTTCGACGAGTTTGATTGAGATGGTGAAATGATTACGAAAACAGCTGGTTACTTAACATGAAGCGTGAAGCATGTCTGAACTAGTAAAATAAGTTAATGAAAGATATAAAACAAGAAGCATTCAAGACCGGCACCGAATCGTTGTCCGAGCAGAAGTCGGGTGATAAGTTTGTACATTTTGACGAATCGGCACGGCAAGAAGTTGCATCTGGTATCAGAAATATCGGTAGTGCAGTAATCGATAATGACAAAGAATTGCTGCACTACGCGCAGGTATATCTGGAAAAGAAAATTACCGATAACGAAATGAGTCAAGGCGAATGGCATTGCCCATTGTTTTATCGGGATAATGTTTTGATAAGATTTGAAGGGTATGAATATTTCAATCTTAGTCCGCTTCAAAAATATTTAGAGATATTGAGAGCGGAAGCTGAAGCGTGGTTGATTCATAATAAAATGGATTATTGTGAACTGTCAGATTGGGAAAAGGAAAATTATATGAAACGAGCATTGGGAATATTACCCGATAATACAGATGAACAATTTTGCGAAATATTGGCGTCGCCATTTTTTCAACGGCAACCATCTGATATCAAGAAATTAATGGCGGAAATCGAATGGATTGAAAAGGAATATGGCCAGCACACGGCACTCGCTTTTGCGATTCTGCAACATAACGGTGTCTCGAAGAAATCCGAATTCGAATATTATGGCCAAAAACTGGATATGTTATTTGCAAAAATTTTGAGTTTTCCGCAAATGCAGACCGTATGGCAAAATAATAAAATTGAACGCTCCTTTGATACCGAGTATATCCTGTTGGCAACCTTGCGGGACCGGATTCTAAAACATCTGCCCGAACGGGTTGAGGATAACCGGCGAGTTTTGTTAATTGATTTTCTGGAAGATTATAGCCAGCTTGAGAACAATCCAGATAAGACTAACAAAATCGGTGCGTCGGAATTATTATTTGCCTGTTTGGACAGTATCATCTTATCAAGGTTCGATTTGGAAAATAGTTGCGTAGTTAGCAATGACACCATTTTATTGGAAATCGTGCCCCAGGAGCGACTTATTTACTGGAACCCGCTGAGTAATGCACCAATCGCATATGCGAAACCAACTATCAACTACCGTAACGATTATCGATTCTTGATTGCAAAAACGATTGCCAAGATTGCCGATGTGTACCTGCAGCTTTCCCGAGACAGTCATAAAGCAATTCAACACTATCAGAACGCAATCAGCGTTATACCGGACTACCCGGAAACTTATGCCAGTTTGGCGCAGATTTATATCAAGCTTAAAGACGCAAGGCGCGCGGTCGAGACGCTCAGTAAAGCGATCGAAATTAATCCTGATTCAGCCGAGTATTATCATATGCAAGGTTTGGCATATTGTCTGTCGAGTAATTTTGCGCAGGCGATTAAAGAATTGAAAAAAGCGATTACGCTCCAGCCCAATTATATCGAAGCACTAAATAATCTTGGAGTATGTTATGAACAGACCGGTGAAACCAATAAAGCGCTCGAGACCTACAATCAAATCATTAATATCGAACCGAATTATTTTCAAGCTAACTTCGGCCTGGGCAATGTCTATTTCACTTTGAAGAAATACGAACGGGCATTAATTTACTTTGAACGGGCAACAAAATTAGACCCGCAGTCAAGTAATTGTCTGTATAATTTAGCCCAAACATATTACGAATTAGGCGAAGTCAATAACAGCATCAAAACCTATAAACAATTACTGCAGATAAATCCGAATCACGCAGCAAGCTGGTATAATCTGGGCATTATTTACCGCAACAAAGGTATGAAAAAAGAAGCGGTGAAATGTATTGAACAGGCAGTTCGATTGAATCCGAATTTGATGAAGTAAATAGGGTATATCATATGTCATTCTGGACCTGGTTATTCGGCAAGCGGGAAAGGCATATTTTTGTTCCCAGCAAACTCGGCCCCCGGTTTCAGTTTGTCAGCGACGATACGATAACAATCTGTGAAGGCGAGCTGCAAGGCATGACCTGTCAATATGAGCAGGAGTTAAATGCCTATCAGCTGCGTTTTTTCCTTAAACATGACGGCGCCGTCATTGCTCGGGCATTCTGTGAACGGAATGTCCGCACCGGGGCGATTGTTTACTGGGATGTGATGGTAGAAGAAAAATACCGGATGAAAGGTATCGCCTCGATGATGACGCGTTATATCCTGCGCGAGTTGATTACGATGCAGAAGAAAAACAAGTTTATGCTGAGAATGATTAAATTATACCGACCGACCGATAAATCGATTAAACTACAGAATGTCGGCATCGGAGTCATCGCACACCGGTTGGGCTTGACCTGCGAATTCGATTTACCGAGAATCTTGAATCGAAAAAATATTCAGAATATTGACATTCTGCTACCTGAGGGTATGTTTCCACCCAGTTATAAAATCGTGCTTAGAGAATACCCGTATGTGTTAATCGGATTTATTATTTGACCCATCTTTGCTAAAACCGATTACAAGTTACGAAGCCTACATGCAGATGCTGCGACGCCCTGAGGTCATTGACGAATGGATAAGTAAGAAAGCAATCGTGATTGGTAACGGGAATTACATACTCAAAAAGAACGGTCTTAGCCAGTTTGTCGGCTGTATTGCCGACGATGATAATGAAGCCGAACACTTTCGCCGGCGATTGTCAGCATTATGAACACAGAAGGGCACAGATAATTAATGCAAAATGCTTTACGGGTTGAAATTTTTTCGTGGTTGCCGGTCGAACAGGATAAATTAAGTCCGAGAATCGGCTGTGGGTTAGTCTTGGTGAATATCCCGAAATTTCACGGCAGCGACGCATTTCGTCAGATTTTAGCGGGTTACCGAATAAAAAACATTTTTGCGGATAAAACAGCCCAGAAATTACTAAAAACCGAAAAGATTGTGCAGCAGTTCTGTACTAATGCATTAGCGTCAATATCCTTAAATGAAAATTTCCGGACCGTATTTAAAAACTACCGAATGATTTTTCTAATTGACCAGCAAAAGGAATCGGCCTGGTTGATTGGCGATGTCGAGAATCGATTACCATTTCTAAGTTATTACCGGGAAGTGGTCCCAAATATTCTTAAAGAAATGGGAATAACCCTGACCGGTTCGTTCACCCGATTGTTGCCGATTGGCTGGCAGAATTTTTATGATGTAATCGATAAAGATATTTTTAAGACGCACCCAGAAGTAACCGTAATTGAAATATTATCAATCATTACCGACGCCCGGTGGCGTAATCAGGTACTTGGCATCGGTATTAACCTGTTGAATTTAACAACCCCGGCAACAATTCAACAAAGAATAATCGAGGTTTTACCAGGTGTTAAAATCTAATCGAAGAAAAAGCGTATCAATTGTTATCGTCGTTATCGTAATCGTTGTGATAGTATCGTTGTTAGTGAGAAGGACTACCCTGAAACCGAAAAAAGAAGTGGTTCAAACTGAATCACTGCAGTCGCGAGTTGTTCAGCCCCAGTCAGGAGAGGTATTTGCGACAATGCTGAGACGAGCCGAGGTACCGCATTTGATTGCGGACAAAATCGTTAAACTGCTGCATATAATCAAATTCAATTTCCGTACGCTTCGCACATCAGATTCTTTAAAACTTTTTTACCGTCAGGATTCTCTGGTAAAAATTCAGTATATAAAGAACTATGCGACGATTTATAACTTTGACATCGACGGTAATGATATAAAGATATCAATGGTCTATAAAGTGCTGGACAAACAGGTTTGTCTGGTCAAGGGTGAAATAAGTTCGTCATTATACGAGTCAATGTTGAAAGCAGGAGAGAAAACGAGTTTAGTGGCGAATTATGCGGATATTCTGTCCTGGGATATTGACTTTTTTACCGAGACCCATAACCAGGATTCGTTTTTTG
>JAGXRL010000156.1 GCA_018335915.1 Candidatus Latescibacterota bacterium | reverse complement strand
TTTATAAAGATAAAATTTACTTTCTGATTATTTTACTGCTCGCCCTGTTTTTCAAGTATCTTGTTTCCCTGATTTTTATCCGTACTGTCCAGCCATTCTCAACCTGGTTATTACAGGTTGTCATTATCTTGATTTTAGCAATACCATTAGAAATCTTTTTTACGAATATTTTTTACCGTCAATGGCGCATGCACTTCACCGAAAACAGTTATTAATCATAACTATAATCTGTTTTCTTGTTATCGTCATCAAACTATTTCACCTTCAGGTATTAGGTGGCAAGCGTTACCTTCGATTAGCCGAAGCGAACCGGATTCGCAAAATTTATACCCCGGCTCCGCGCGGCAAGATTCTTGACCGTCATAATCTACCAATCGCTGATTCCCGACCCGCCTTTGCAATTTCTGTAATTCCCTGTGAAATGGATAGTCTCACTATTACCAATCTCATGCGTTTTGCAGATATCGATGATGAACGGATAAAAAACTGGATCAATGATGTTGCTTATTTACGCACCCCGATTAAAGTTAAAAGAAATATTGATATCAAAAGTGTTCTCAAATTGGAAGAAAACTCTCATCTCTTACCGGGCGTTTCGGTCGAAGTTGAACCGGTCCGGGTGTATCCAAATGGCTCTGCCTATGCGCATACAATCGGATATCTCAGTGATGTCAGCCCGGACGAATTACAGAACGACACGTTTTATAAACCGTGGCACTATGTTGGTCGTGCTGGGATTGAACTCCAGTACGAAAAATACCTGCGCGGCGTTGACGGTATTCGTTATACTGAAATTGATGCTTCGGGCCGGGAAATCGGTCCGATTAAGGAAAAACGGGAAATCTTACCCTCTGCGGGTTATGATGTCCAGCTCACCATCGATGTCCAGATTCAGAACTTAGCCTATGAATTAATCAGCAAATATAAACGCGGTGCTGTGGTTGGTATTGATTTAAGCGACGGCGGTATCCTCTGTTTATTGTCTTATCCCGGTTTTGACCCGGAACTCATGACCCGTGGTATCTCTGCCACTGAATGGCAAAAACTAATCAGCAATAAATCATCTCCGCTTATCAATCGAACTATTGGCAGCGCATATCCGCCCGGTTCAACCATCAAACCGATTCTCGCCTTACAGGCGCTCGAAAAGAATTTAATCGATGCATACACCCGTTTTACTCCTTGCCAGGGCAGTTTTGTTTATGGTAACCGGACCTACCGATGTCTATCCAAACACGGTTCTTTAAACCTTTCCAGTGCAATTGTCCATTCCTGCAACATCTATTTTTATCAACTCGGATTAAAACTGGGTGTTGATAACATCGCTTCATTTTTACAAACCTGGCACATTGATGACCGGACCGGTATTGACCTGATCGGTGAGCGTAAAGGTAATGTCCCTTCCCGAAAATACCTCGATAACCGTTATGGAAAAAATCGCTGGACCACAGGTCTCTTACCCAACTTTGCAGTTGGTCAGGGAGAAATCTTAACCACGCCATTACAACTTGCTTCAATCTATGCTGCGATTGCTAATAATGGTGTTTATTACACACCGCACCTGTTAAAAGCAGTTAAAAACGGTGACAAGGTAATCGAATCCTATCCCGTCCAAAAACAACAGTTAAACATATCTGATAAAAATATCAGCATCATCAAACAAGCATTAAAAGAAGCAGTTGAAAAAGGTACTGGCGGTGGTGCTTATCTTGGTAACGTCACAGTGGCTGGTAAAACCGGCACTGCGGAAAATCCGCCTAATCTTGACCATGCCTGGTTTGTTGGTTATGCGCCGGCCGAAAATCCCCAGGTCTTATTCTGTGTCATTGTTGAAAATGTCGGCAAAGGCGGTGCGATTGCGGCACCGATTGTCCGTGAATTAATCCGAAAATATTTTGAAGAGAAAAATCGGTCAGTCACTCATGAATAGATTACGCTCTTCGACCGTTATTATTGTCTGCCTGATTCTTGTTGCAATCAGTCTGATTATGATTTACAGTGGGGCTGGAAAAACATACTTTATCCGTCAGCTGGTCTGGTTTTTCATCTCAAGTGCAGGTCTGATTCTTGCCTATCAGATGCCCCGTCGGGTCATGGAAAATTTTGCTTTGTATTTCTGGCTTTTTATCCTCTTGCTTTTAGTTGCGGTTTTATTTGTCGGCACCGGTGCCGGTACCCGTCGCTGGTTTAATATCGGTTTTGTCAATTTCCAGCCGAGTGAATTTGCCAAACTTGCGGTCATATTGCTCTTAGCCCAATATTGGGCAAACCGAAAAATCGCTTTCCGGTTCCGGGACTTGTTTTTTCCGGTAAGCGCAGTACTGATTTACACCGGACTCGTATTTTTAGAACCTGACCTAGGCACTGCTTTGATTTTTTTACCAATCCTGGCGATTATGGTTTACTGGAAAGGATTATCATTATTCCATACTTTACTGCTTTTCTCGCCAATTTTAAGTTTTGTTTTCGGTTTTTCTCTTTATCTCTGGATACCGTTTTTCATTTTTCTGGCTATCGTCACCTATAAAAAAAGTACGATTGTCGGTTGGGTGACGACCCTGGTCATAAACATTCTGGCCGGTCTCTCCTCCCCGATTATCTGGGCAAACATCAAAGACTATCAGAAAACGCGCATTATCGGTTTTCTCTCGCCCTGGCTTGACCCAAAAGGTATGAACTGGAATTTGATTCAATCTCAGATTGCTGTAGGTTCGGGTCAGATTTTTGGCAAGGGATTTTTATCCGGAACCCAGAAAAAACTCGCATTTCTGCCCAATCGCCAGACCGATTTTGTTTTCTCAACGATTGCCGAGGAATTCGGTTTTATCGGCAGTCTGATTGTTTTGGCACTCTTTTTCTTTCTGGTCTATCAGTTCTTGAACACCGCCCGTAAGACCAATAACGAATTTGCCAGTCTGGTCGCAATCGGTTTATTCACGGTCCTTGCTTATCAGGTATTTGTTAATATCGGCATGGTTTTAGGTTTATTGCCCATTACTGGAATTGCCCTGCCTTTTCTCAGTTATGGCGGTTCCTCGCTCTTATTTTACTTTATTGCAGTCGGCATCATCCTCAATATCCGACATAAACAAACCTAAAATGACTGATTTAAAATCCTTAACTTTTACGCAACTTGCCGAATTGGTCAAGTCAATTGGATGGGAATCATACCGCAGCCAGCAAATCTATACCTGGATTTGGCAAAAAGGAATCAATGATATCGATCTCATGACCAATCTGGCAAAATCAAAACGCGAGCAACTCGCTTGCGACTGCTTTATCAGCTCTCTTCATTTAATCGACACAAAACAAGCCAAAGACCGTGCCCGGAAATTCCTGTTTCGGTTGCACGACCAACATAAGATTGAAACCGTGTTTATTCCAGAAACTGATAGGAAAACGGTCTGCGTCTCGACTCAGGTCGGCTGTGCGCTCGGCTGTAAAATCTGCCATACTGCACAAATCGGATTTATCCGCAATCTGAAATTCCATGAAATCGCCGACCAGATTCTGCAGGTACAGCTGCTGACCGGCGAACGCATCAGCAATGTTGTATTTATGGGTATGGGTGAACCGTTTCTCAATTATGCCGAGTGTCTTAAAGCCATTGAAAATCTTAACTCAGACTTTGGCTTAAACATCGGTGCCCGCAGAATTACGGTTTCGACCTCAGGGATTGTCGAGCGGATTTATGATTTTGCCGATTTTCCATTACAGGCAAAACTGGCAATCTCGCTCAATGCCGCAACTGACCAGCTCCGTAATGAACTCATGCCTATCAATAAAAAATATCCCCTGTCTGAAATAATCAAAGCAGTCCGTTACTATATCGAAAAAAAGAAAAAACGGGTCACTTTTGAATATGTCCTGATTAAAGGCATTAATGACCGGGCTCAGGATGTCAGAGCCTTAACCAAACTCTTATACGGCATTGCCTGTAAAATCAATCTGATTCCGTTCAATCCCTGCCCGCATACAAAATACCAAAGTCCGACTTTACCAGAGATGGAAGCGTTTGCCGAAAAACTTTATCCCCAGTTACCTGCTGTAACCATCCGCAAAAGTCGGGGTCAGGAAATTCTGGCTGCCTGCGGTCAATTAGCCGCTCAATAATAATCGATAAGTCTTGACTTACTGCTCGTTTCATATTTTAATAAATAAACATGAAAAAAACGCTTTTAATTATATTTTTTCTACCGGCGTTATTATTTAGTTATTTTCGGTATCAGGTGATTGAAAACTTTGACTCTGGTATTGTCAATTTATATTCTTATCCGGGCCAGGATATGCATCCCGATGCCTGGGCTCTGGATTCAGTTAATACTTATCATAACTCTCCTTTTTCACTCAAACTGTATGGCAATACCTGGAAAATGGAAAGCATCAACTTTCGCGCTGTCGATACTAATGAGGTCTGGCAGGTTGCGGCTTATATTGACGAACTGGGCGAGATTCAGGGTTTTGGTTTAAGAGATTCATATGATAATACTCTGTTCTATGCCTTTGCTGGTACTGAGCAGTTAAACGTTCAGGAATGGGTTACGGTTTATCAGGGCGCCTTTGCGCAGGATACCTGGAACACTTATCAATTACCAATCGGTCAGGACTGGCTCAACTGGTTTGGTTATCTGCCGACTCTTACCGCGATTGTTTTTGTCAATGACCGCGATACTGACACCAGCGCAGTTGTCTATTTTGACGAAATCATTGATATCACGGAAGATTTGCCAATCGCGCCGCAGGTCTTAATCTGGGATTCAGTCGGTTCAGTTTTTACTGACCAGCAAGGCAAACAGAATCTTACAGTACAGTTCTACAGTCTGGTTTTTGACCCGGATAGCGAGCAGCACGCATACTATTGGTATTTTGGAGATGGCGCGACCAGTAATGACTCGCAGCCAAGCCACACTTATCTCGTTGAAGACGACCATCAATACACGGTTTTGCTCCGTGTCAAAGACAGTACTAATTTATGGGGACAGGCAACCTGTCAGATTACGCCGGACAGCGGTATTTCCAGTTTTCCGATTAAGATAAATTTTGTCGGTGATATCATGCTTGCCCGCAGATACGAAGCGCCCGGCGGCATTATCAATACTTATGGCGTGGAATCGATCTTTGCACCGACTCTGCCCTATTTAGGAAACAATGCGCATATCTCGGTTGCCAATCTGGAAAGTCCGTTAACCAATCGCGGGGTGCGCCATCCGACCAAACCGATCGTATTTAGGGGCCGGCCAGAAAATGTTGCCGGCCTGGTTTATGCTGGAATCGACCTGGTCACATTAGCAAACAATCATATTCTTGATTATGGTCTTGACGGGATTGAACAGACCCAACGCGTATTAGATTCGGTTAATATTATCCATTCCGGCGCTGGTGCCAATTCATATCAGGCAGGCATGCCTGTCTTTATCAACAAATCTGGAGTCAATATCGGATTTCTCGCATATAGTGACCGGACCGGCCAGTATAATAATTATCAGCCTTATCTTGGTGCCGGTTATAACAAACCTGGTTTTGCTGAACTCGACACCTTTACGCTTGCTCAGCATATTGCCGATCTAAGCAACCATGCTGACTTAATCGTTGTCCAGATGCATTCTGGCAGCGAATACTCATTAGCCCCGATTCCTTTGCAAGACAATGATGACGAATTCTATTCTGCCCAGGCATTGGTTCCGTGCACCAGTGATATCAGAGTCAGACACTCGGCAATCGACCACGGCGCCGATTTGGTTATCTGCCATCACCCGCATATTATTCACGGCTTTGAAATTTATCAAGGAAAACTGATTAGCCATTCTCTGGGAAATTTTATCTTTGATTTGGACTATCCAGAAACCTATCCGTCTGTCATTCTCAATACCAATATCAACCACACCGGATTTTATGATTTCTCGGTCATTCCTGTTTATATCGACAATTACATACCGCGCCGGGCACAGGGCCAACTTGGCACCTATATTCTCGACTATTTAGCCGAACGCTCGAAAAACTTGAATACTTATCTGATTGTTAATCCCGATTCGGTGATTGGACAAATCATTCTCGACACGCTCAGTCTAACATCAACAGTAAATAGTCATAACGCGTCTTTATCATTACAACTAAAAAACAATTATTACACATCAGCACCATTGCAATTGCACCGAACCGGGAATATTTCAGCCGTCACCAGTATCGCGCCACAGCGAACCTGGCAGGTCAGATTAGGCAGAGAATTAAAATGGTTATGGTTTGGTAATTTTGAAGATGAAGGTTCCAATAACTGGCTCTTAAATAATACCAACGAGTTTTATGATACGGTCGCTTATCAGGGTCAGCGTTCGCTTTGCCAAATCCGTCCGGCTGCTTCCTTGCCTTTAATCACCAATCTGAAAAAATACATTATCTGTTATTCTGATACCAGCCAATACACGCTGTACGGACATATTAAAACCGAACAGAGCGACAATACCAGTATCTTTCTCAAATGCTACGCGTCGCGCACTGCGACCAATCCGCTTGGTACAATCAGTCTTGATACGGTCAGCGGCACCAATAACTGGAGTTTTCATTACAAAGATTTTACTCCGGCCAGCGGTACAAAATTCTTTGATATCTATTTACGCAGTGTCGCGCCTTTAACTGCATCCTGTCGCAGTTGGTATGACAATGTCGGTATCATTGAATGGAGCGAGTGGCAACCGCTCGACAATTTTAATAATATTCAACATCCTAATGACTATTACTGGATTCAAATCCGAACCAATCAATTAACCAACAGCGCGATTCTGACTTATCAGGAAACTGATTATAATTACGCTTCTGCAATCACTGAAACTAAAAATAGAAAATTGGAAATTAAAAACTTTACGGTTTATCCGAACCCGGTAAAATCCCTGCCAGTCATAAAATACAACTTACTCACGCCCAGCAAAGTTGCCTTAAAAATCTATAACAGTCTGGGTCAGGAAGTCAGAACCCTTATCAACGATATTCAAATGCCGGGATTACATACGACCGTATGGGATGGCAAAGACAACCAGAACCAAATATTGCCCAAAGGCATCTATTTCTGCCATCTCACAACCAAAGAACAAAACCAAACCCGCAAAATCATCCTGCTTAATAATTAAACTGGTACGGGTCGCACCCGAACAAAGTGTTAGTTATAACTAACACTTTTGTCAACCCAAAAATCTTTCTAACCTTTTAAATTCCAAATTCTTGATTCAAAATTCCTCAAAAAGATGGTATAGCCCCCTGAGTCGACTTCAGATATGACCATTTATACGCACCTGTCCATAATATCGCGGTGATTATTTAAGTTAAATATAAATCTGAATACAATTCTGCTTTAAAATCATAGCACGAATCATCGTAATAAACATCCTTTGAAATATCTTAACAATTATCCCACATCTTCGAACCCGACTGCGCACTCAAATACGAATCGGTTTTAGCTTTTCCAACCGATTCCATAACCGAATACGACATATACATTCCCACTCGGAAAACAGAATAATATTTTGGGTAATATCTATCTTTACCGTTTTTGCTCTTGAATAAAATTATGTAACTCTACCGTCAGATAATACGGAAAAACAGCATGTTGATTTATCACAGGTAGAATTTTTCGGTATAAATTATAATCGCCTTTAATGTCATAACCTTCTTTATCAAAAATCGAACCGATAATTCCGCCAATCACCGCACCACTACCACCAAACATACATGCGTATTTAATTAAGTAGTATTCGAGCGGCAATCTTAGACATGAACTTGCTTCTCTTTGATATACTCGGTCCCCGTACGCAACTCCGCTCGAAACACCAACGCAAGTACCGATTGAAAATCCTGCGCTGGCACCATTTCTGCTTTTGATTCTAATTCGCTCGATGTCAGAATAATCATAAATCATCCCGTACTTATCAAGAAAATCACTCTTAAATGAGGAAGTCGTCTCCCAAAACAGTAAAAGACTGTCTCGGACATATAATATCCTGCCCGTATGCTTAACACCGTCAGTAGTTATAATTTCAGTAAGACCGACTTTCTTCATCCCGATTTGGAACTGTTGTTCGGTATCAGCATGGATTGATGTGAAAATTATACCGATAAGTATAATTACTATTATCTTCCGCATATTTTTCCTCACCTCAATATACCTGTAATTAATAATCCTGTCAACCCCGCACCTATTCTCAAATGCGGTATAGTCCTAATAGAAACATCTCGTCTTTGCTTACATCGAAGACCCTGAACTTGATTCAAGGCAAGTCTCAAGAATAGGTGCCGGATCAATATAAATCTGATTGTAAAACTAAATTTTTATTGGCGTTATTATCCGTGATAATCTGTGGTTATTTTTACACATGAAACTCGATAATATCTTTATCTTTGAGCACATAGTTTCGGTCAACCCGCTGACCATTGTGTTTATCATTATCCCAGAGCCGGGCATAATTGAGTTTTGCGGCAAAATCTTTGTGCAGAGTTTTTGCCGCATCCATAACCGAGCCGCCTTTTTTCATTATTACCGGGTCGGTTAAATCCGGCGGTTTACCCTGCGGTTTGGTATAGACCCGAATAACATCCAGACTCTCAAAAATCCTTGTTTTCAAATCTTCCAAACCCTGTGCCCGGCTGACCGAAACTTCGATAAATTGTGTGTTCGGTATCAGCTCTTTTAATATTTCCAGACCAAATTTCGCATTCGGCTGGTCGGTTTTATTGGCAACTATGAGCATCTTTTTATTGACCGCGGGATTTTCTGCGCTCGGATACAAATTCGCTCCCTGTAGTTTCTTGATACAAAGTTCAGTTGTTTCAAGCAGGTCATCCGCACTCACATCCACTATCCAGACCACTGAATCCGCAGTCCGTAAAATATGAAATAACCAGGGCGGGCTGTCTTCGGTCAAAGGCGGCGTATCAATCAACTGAATCTGAACATCTTCATAGATGAGCATCCCTGTTATCGGAATTGTTGTCGTAAAAGGATAAGGCGCAACCTCGGTCTGACAGCCGGTCAGAATCTTCACGACCGAAGACTTACCCGTGTTCACGGTACCAAAAATCGCAACCTGTCCTGCCCCCTGTTTTTCAAAGTGATACCAGACTGCACGATGGGTTCCGGATTTTTTGCCTTTTTGTTTCATTAGTTTGGAAAGCCGCGTTTTCATATCTGCCCGCATTTTTTCGGTTCCCTTATGCTTGGGAATCACAGCCATCATCTCCTGCAGGCAGGCGATTTTCTCTTCTGTCGTTTTTGCCTGTTTAAACCGTTTATCCGCTTCCAGATATTGGGGTGTCAAATTTGCCGGCATATTACATTTTTACTGAGATTAGTCAGAATGTCAAGCATCACGCTCGAACGCAGATATACGCTTCACGCGTCATGCTTATTATATTCTGCTTACCGCTCTCCGTTCCCCGCTGTCCGCTAACGACTAACGGCTAATCGCTTATTGACTTAACATCTAATCGGGTCTATAATCAATACTTATGGAAGTGACTTTAAAAACAATTATGAAAGATACGGAAGTGCAGGCATATATTATTCAGGCTGACCGCTATCTGGAAATTATCGGTTATACTGAACACGGGTCCCGTCATGCCCGTTTGATTGCTAAAAAAGCCCGTAATCTTTTAGTTGAGTTAGGTTATAATGAACGGTTATGCGAAATGGCTGCAATTGCCGGATACTTGCATGATATTGGTAATGTCGTATCCCGTGAGCGCCACGAACAGATAAGTGCCTTGATTGCACGGGATATTTTATCCCGAATGCAAATGCCCGCTTGTGAAATTGCCGAGATTATCTCTGCCATAGGTAATCATCACGAAGAAAATGGCAATCCGGTTTCAGAAATCTCTGCTGCCTTGATTTTAGCTGATAAATCAGATGTGCATCAAAGCCGGGTGCGCAATCCTGAATTTATTAAATTCGATATTCACGACCGCGTTAATTTTGCAGTTAAAAAATCAACCTTAACTGTCAATCGGCGGGAACATAAAATTACCTTTGATATAACTATTGATACCTCAATCGCACCGGTTATGGACTATTTTGAAATCTTTTTATCGCGCATGGTAATCTCAAGACGCGCCGCTGATTTCATAAAATGCAAGTTTGAATTAGTTATAAACAATAACCGTTTGATATAAGATGAAAGAAAAAAAAGATATCGCCGAACCACCAGTCAAACCAGAAGAGACTGAAGAAAGCAAGACAAAAGAAGGCTTAAAACGTTTTGACTTTTTAGGTGTTGGCGAGATGATTGCCTTCTTAAGAAATCCTTTTAAAGTCTTTTTCTTAAATGTGGTTGCTGGTATTGGACGCGGATTTGGATTTGCCATCGGATTTATGCTTTTAGCAGCAATTCTTATTCTTGTCATGAAGCGGGCTGTTTCCGTACCGGTGATTGGTGGTTATATTGCAAAAATTCTCGAATTTATCGAAGCCCAGCGCCAGATGATGGCTCGATAATAATAATTGTCTCGTATGAGCACGAAAATATCCGCATCAGAATTAACTAAAGTCGCAAAACTCGCCCGTTTAGGTCTTACTCAATCCGAAGCGGTTTCTTTGACCAATGACATCGAGAAAATCGTCGAATACTTTGAAATGATAAAAAATCTCGATTTACAAAAAGTCGAGCCGATGACTCATGCGGTCGCGATTAGCTTGCCCCTTAGACCAGACCTGCTAAAAGCAGTAAAATGCGCAACCGAAATGCTGCCCTATCAAAAACACCACCATTTTTATGTGCCCCCAGTTTTAGAATGAATAAATCTGATTTAGCCAGATTATCAATCGCCGCTATCCATCAAAAACTAAAGAACAAAGAAATAAAATTTTTTGATGTCATTGAATCGGTTTTTCAGCAGATAAAAAACAACGAAAAGAAAATTTCCGCTTATATTAGTCTATTTGAACAAGAATCTTTTGAGCAGGCGCAGCAATTAGACCAGACGGTCAAAGACTTTTCAAACCTGCATCCTTTAACCGGCATTCCTTTTGCAATAAAAGATAATATCTGTGTCAAAGATAAACTCGCGACCTGCGGTTCTCGTATTTTACATAATTTCAATAGTCCGTACGATGCTACTGCCGTACAAAGACTCAAAGATGCCGGTGTGATTATTATTGGTAAAACCAATCTCGATGAATTTGCCATGGGCTCATCGAATGAGACTTCTTATTTCGGTAAAGTTGCCAATCCACTCAATCCTGAATATGTGCCGGGTGGCTCAAGCGGCGGTTCTGCTGCGGCAATTGCTTATTCGGGTTGCTTGGGAGCGCTTGGCACTGATACGGGCGGCTCGGTTCGATTGCCAGCCGCGTTTTGCGGCGTAGTCGGATTAAAACCTACTTACGGCCGGGTTTCCCGTTATGGGTTAATTGCTTTTGCCTCATCGCTTGATTGCATCGGACCGATAACTAAAACTGTTCAGGATGCTGCCCTTATCTTATCGACAATTGCCGGTCACGACCCCTATGATGCGACTTCAGTCAATATGCCGGTTAATCAGTTCTTATGCAATCCTGATGCTCTTAAAGATTATACGATTGGTGTGCCCCAAGAATATTTTACCAAAGGACTTGACCCGCGAATTGCTCAAATCGTGGAAAAGACGATTGCTGAACTCGGTAAAAAATGCAAAGCCGTCAAACAGATTTCTCTGCCGCATACAAGTTATACAATCGCAACCTACCAGCTCATCTGTACTGCTGAAGCATCATCCAATTTAGCCCGTTATGATGGCGTCAAATACGGTTTACGAATAACCAAAGATGATTTAATCGAAATGTACGAACAGACCCGCGGGCAGGGTTTTGGCGCGGAAGTAAAACGCAGAATCTTGCTCGGCACCTATGGTCTATCCAAAGGATATTATGATGAATATTACGGCACTGCCCAAAAAGTCCGCGCTTTGATAAAACAGGATTTTGACCAGGCATTCAAAACTTGTGATATTATCATTACTCCAACCGCACCAACCCCACCTTTTAAACTCGGCGAGAAAATCGCTGACCCTTTAACAATGTATCTTTCTGACCTTTTTACTACTTCAGCCAGTTTAGCCGGGCTACCGGCTATTTCAATACCAAGCCGTGACAAAATCAACGGCTTCCCGGCTGGGATTCAACTTATTGGCCGGGCTTTTGCTGAACAAGAAGTTTTAAACTGCGCCGATGCAATCGAAAAGTTATATGCATAATAAATACGAAGTTGTCATTGGCATGGAAATCCATGCTCAGTTAAAAACTAAAACTAAAATGTTCTGTGCCTGCGCAGTCAGTTTTGGTGCCCAGGCAAATACTAATGTCTGCCCGATTTGCATGGGTCTGCCCGGAACTTTGCCAACTGTCAATGCTCAGGCAATCGCCTTGGCAATTCGCGCAAGTTTGGCACTCAATTGTCAGATCAGACCGAAGAGTACTTTTGCCCGCAAGCACTATTTTTATCCAGACCTGCCCAAAGGTTATCAGATTACCCAGTATAAAGAACCGCTTGCTTACGAAGGTTTTATTGAAATCAACCGAGCACAAATTAGAATCCGGCGCTTGCATTTAGAAGAAGATTCAGGTAAATCAATTCATGCTGGCAATGAATCATTGGTAGATTTTAACCGCTGCGGCGTTCCCTTAATCGAAATCGTCACCGAACCGAATATTACGAGCCCTGACCAGGCAGTCCAATACTTACACGAGTTACGACAGATTCTCAATTATCTCGAGGTATCTGATTGTGATATGGAAAAAGGACATTTCCGATGCGAGCCGAATATCTCCTTACGGCCAATTGGTCAAAAACAGTTTGGTGTCCGTACCGAATTGAAAAATCTCAATTCCCTGCGCAATGTCCGTGAAGGGCTGGAATTTGAAATAAATCGCCAGACAAAATTACTTAATGAAGGGAAAGCCGTACAACAGGAAACTCTTTATTGGGACGAACAGACTAAAACTTCCGGCACCATGCGCACTAAAGAAGAGAGTGAAGATTACCGTTATTTTCCAGAACCTGACCTGCCGGTTATGAATATTACTGAGAAGATGATAAATACGATTAAGTCCAATCTTCCCTTATTGCCAGCCCAGAGAAAACAACAATTAATCCGGCAATACCAAATCTCACCGCAAATTGCCGAAGTAATCATTGAAACCAAAGAATTTGCTGACTATTATGACGCGACCGTAAAACATTGTCCCAATGCAAAACTGGTTGCAAACTGGCTCACTACTGAAGTCCGGGCTGTACTCAACCAACAAATCATATCGATTAATGATTTCAAAATAAAACCGCAACAACTGGCTCAATTATTAAATCTGCTCAGTGAAAACAAGATAACCGGGAAAAATGCTAAACAAATTTTCGAACAGATGGTCACAACCAACAAAAGTGCCCAGGAAATTGCCAAAACCCAAAACTTATTATCTATTGAGGACGACGCGCTGCTCACCAATATTGCGCAGGAAGTCATTCGGGAAAATCCGGATATTGTTACAAAATACCGGCAGGGAAAAACCTCGGTAATTGGATATCTGACCGGTCTGGTCGTGAAAAAATCCCAGGGTAAATTAAATCCCCAGAAAATTACCCGGACTTTACAACAATATCTGAACACCTAACCATAGCAAGCAATAAACCAACCGATTTAAAAAACAAATATCAAATTTTTCCCTTGACATATTATATATTTCGAATATAATCTCTTACTTTGTGTTAGAATAATTTATTTATATTAACTTATTAAGTTATAAAAGTATAGGTTTGTTAAACGATTCCCAATAAACATAAAAAGAGAAAAAAACGAATTTTGTAAAGAGATGAATACGATACTTGGTATAAATATAAAACGAAATTTTTTGTGATATGATAGAGAACGAAGTTATCCAATCTTTACACTCAGCTGACCCGAGCCAGCGCATCCAGGCGATAATTGCTATAAAAGCGCTCGGTATTGAAAAAAGCACTGAAATATTATTATCCGCATTAGACACTGATAATGTTGAAATCCAGCGAATAATTACGGCAACTTTACTGGAATTCGGCAAACCGATTACTCCGATACTGATTAAAAACATAAAACCTGCCAATCAGCTTATTCGTGACAGTATCGTAAATATTCTATCTGAAGTTTTTGATATCTCCTATAATGTCCATCTTCTCAATCTATTATCTGACCATGACTGCTCGGTGCGGGCGGCGGCAATCGAGATATTGGGCCAGGTCAAAGACATCTGGTCAATACCCCATATCCGTGAATTTATTAAAGACCCTGAGCCGATTGTGCGGACTAAATCAGCAGCAGCATTAGGAAATATGAATGATATCCTTTCGGTTGACCTCATACTGCAGTTGCTCAGCGACGAATCGTCTCTGGTGAGAATTACCGCGCTTGAAGCATTGGCCAAACTCAACGAACCGCGGTCTTGTGACAGCATCTGGCAGGTTAGCACTCGTGATAAAGACCCGCAGGTCAGAAAAACCGCAGTGCAAACTCTAAAGATTATCGGTAATAATTTGATAGCACCTTATCAAGAAACATTCACTTCAACCGATATTGAGACACGCACCCATACCATCCAAAAATTATCCGAGCTTGGCCGTTGCGTCATCTTGCCGCTTATCGAATTAACCAAGCATTATTCGGCATCGGTCAGAGAAATCGTTGCCATCATCTTAGGTAATATTGCTGACCCTGTTGTTGCCAGGCGATTGATTGAATTGACTAATGATATGGAACCAAAGGTCAGAATTGCCGCAATCAAAGGATTAGGTAATATCCGCGATGAAACAACTTTACGATTTCTGATTTCCTGCCTTAAAGACCTTGACCCAATTATTATTTCGACTGCTACAACTGTGTTGGCAGAACGCGGTGAGGAAGTAGTGAAATATTTACCCAGTATTCTTTCTGAACAGGACATGAATAGTCAAATTACGGTTACTCGTCTAATCGGAAAAATTCAAAATCCCAATTTAGTCAATATGCTTGCCGAACATCTATCTGACCCGCGCTTATGGATAAGGCGTACGGTCTGTTTTGCTTTAGGAGAAACAAAAAATCCTCTTGCTGCCGACCTCCTTATTGAGAAATGTCTTTTTGACCAGGATACTTTGGTTCGGGCTGCTGCCGCACAGGCATTAGGCAAACTCAGGATGTCTTTTGTACTCGACTCCTTAATCAGTGCCTTAGATGATGACGAAGAAAGCGTCAAAATCTCAGTCATCAAAGCAATTGGTGAACTCCAGATTACGGACAGCGGTTCGCATTTGCTGAAATATTTATCTTCTGAATCGGTCATCCTCAAAATTACTGCGATTCAGACTTTGGTCAAACTGCACTATATTGGAGCAATTCCCTTACTCAAACCAATGGCGCGTTCCTGGCCGTTTGGCAAAGAAACCGAAGAAATCCGTGCCGAAGCAAAATTGGCGTTGAAAATACTTGAACAAGAAAAACGACACGACCGACCTTAAATAATCACTGCAAATTTCTTTAGTCCTGTTAATAATCTGGTAATCGGCAATCCAACCACATTATAATAACAGCCGTTAATGCTCTCAATAAACCTGCCGGCTTTGCTTTGAATCCCATATCCACCGGCTTTATCATACGGTTCGTCTGAATTGATATAATTGATGATATCCTGTCTGCTCAATCTGTAAAAACGCACTATCGTCTTTTCAATCGTCTTAAAATACTTCCGGCTGGGTATACTTAAGATATACAATCCTGATATTACCTGATGTGTCCTACCACTGAGTCTCTCTATTATCTGATATGCTTCCTTTTTACTGCCCGGTTTACCCAGGATTTCATTATCAATTACGACGATTGTATCAACACCAATAATTACCCCCTGTTTTATTCTGGTTTGAACTGACCGAACTTTTTCCTGCGCCAGCTTAATCGCGAACCGATCCGGATTCTTTTCATTTATCTCTTCATTAACATCAGGAACTATGGTTTGGAATCTGATTCTGAGTTGCCCTAAAAGCATTTTCCGTCTGGGTGATTTTGAGGCAAGATAAATCCGTGGCTTACTCATATTTTAAAACGGCAGCATAAATCCGAGGATTCCTTTACTGAAAGAAACATCAGGAATCTTTTTAATCCGCACTTTAAAATCATATGCCCACTGCGCGCCGAATTTATTGAAGTCAACGACTGCTTCCCAGCAGTGCAGGTCTTTATAGACCGTAACGCTGTAATTGGTGATTTTCTCTTTTTCTTTAAAATTAATACCCGAACTCAAATCAAACCGCCATCCTCGCGGAATAACCGACATCGTGGCATTAACCATATTGGACTGTATTACTAATCCAGATTGACTTGTAGTATACGCCAGCAGATGGTTTAACCCAATTCTTATCCCCTGCTCGATGTTCGTAATTGTATCCTGTTTTGTGAAATTATAAAAGAAACTTGAGTTGACTGTCAAATCACTGACCCTTAGATTAAGTTTATTATGAGACCACCACGGTATTGTCAGATTGACATTGGTGAGCAGATTGGCATTAGGTTTACTTAACAAAAATAAATCCGAATTGAGTGCGATTGGACTCACTGCTTGTGTTTGAAAATCATAATTGGTATTAAACGAAACCACTGCCAGGTCTCTTTTCTCACCCGACTTGTGAAATTTACCCTGTAACAGGTTATTTACGGAAAAACCGATATTTGACGATTTTGGTATCGTGTCAAATCTTGGCAAACCCCAGATACCATAATTTCTTGTTTGAGGCGTGATATTATAACTCAAACTGGGAATCACGCGATGCATGACATTATCGATTCCCAGAACGCCAATATCAAAAAGTCGAAACAAAGTCAAATTCGAATTCAAACTGAAATCATACCGAACATTACTCTGCGCGCTGTCCCGCCATAAAACCGAGTGATTATAACTGATTGCTTCGCTGAAATTCAAGGTCTGGAAAACGGTCTGGGATGTTGAAAATCCCGTGCCACCGCTGATTTCTTCAGATTTATTTGTAATACTGTCAACATACTCATCTCGGACTGTCCGGTAATTAAGATTAATCGGCAAATCGAACGCACCGAGCAATGTTTTCGGATGATTCAAGCCTAAACGCCCGTTAATAGAACGGCTCGTAAGCACGCGCGTTCGGGGATTGGTCTCAGTCGAATCATACTTCTTTTCGACATTGGCAAAACTTATGCCTGGTGATAAACTCCAGTTGCCAGCCAGCGGCAGCCGATAAAAAGAAATACCGACGCTCGGCAATTTCCATTCTGTGGTTAACTTTTCAAAATCCTGTTTTTGTTCGACCAGCAGATTAGTCCGGCCGACTCTTTTAAAATCTCGGGTCAATGACACCTGTGAATAGATCTCCTTTTTCAGCCATTGTATCTGGTTTTCTGCATAATCGGGCAGATAACTGTCATCGCTCTGATAATCAATATAAGCGTTTAGATTTGAACCGAACAGAAACTGGGAACGGTGCTTGGCATTGATACTATAGCGCTCGCGTTTGGTTTGAGTCTCTCTTATGTACGATGCATAAATCTGACCGCTCGCAAACGGATTGACAATATAGACCGCTTCCAGTTTTGGCTGAAAACCTTTTTTCTCCATCACATCAAGCATAAAGGTCATATCGGCATAATCATTGATAACCAGATAATAGGCAACCCCTTTGGCATAGCGTCCGTCTGTGTTTGACTGTCCGAACTTAAACGGCATCAGTCCAGATTTGCGCTGTTTACTAACCGGAAAAAACCAGAACGGCGCTGCTGCACAGGGTACGCCGAAAATTTTCAGCACGACCAGTTCGGCAATTGCGGTATTATCAATCAGCACTCTTGACCGTCGGCTGTAAAAATAGTAATGGGGCGGGTCACGGTCACAAGTCGTATAATATCCGTCCCGGATATGCAGAGTCTTTTCTTTAACCAGCCAGATTTCTTTACCATCGACAAAACCGTTTTCGACTGTAGTCTGGGCATCGCGCATAAAACCGCGTTTCGTATCGAGATTATAATACAACTCATTACCATCTACTTTTTCACTGCCGGTCACAAAGACGACATTCTTAAAAGCGCTCAGGGTTTTGGTCTGCAAATCATACTCAATCGAATCGGCATCAACCACGACATCGCCATAACTGACCCGGGCTGAGTCCAATAAAATCACCCGTTCTTGTTTTGGATAATAGACAATATTTTTACTTGTGTAATGGACAATCTTTTGCGCCGTATCTCCTTCAGTTGCGGTTAATAGAACAAAACTCAATATAAGATACATTGCTAAAATGCTTTAATCGGACAGCTCTCGCACAATGGATTGGTTCGGCAAAAATCTTTAGCCAACCTGACCAGTAAAGCGTGATATTCGTTAAAAATCCTAACTGATTTAGGAAGATTTATCGTGAAAAATTTCTGGATATCATTATAATCCATCTCATCACTAAGATATCCGTGCCGCACAAATATTCGTTTTGTATACGAGTCAACTACAAAGACCGGTTTATTCAATGCATAGAGCAAAATCGAATCTGCCGTCTCTTTACCAATTCCGTAAATAGCGAGCAGTTCCCTGCGTAAAACTGCTGTCTTCTTTTTTTGCATCTGCCTGATATTGCCATCATACCTTAGTATCAGATAATTTACCAGTGCTTTCAACCGTTTTGCTTTAATCTGGAAAAATCCAGATGATTTTATCTCTTTTGCTAATCGTGATACGCTTAACTTATTAATTTTATTGATACTGAGCAGTTTTTTCTGTTTCAGATTGCCGATTGCCCGCTCGACATTTTGCCAGTTCGTGTTTTGGGTAAGCACCGCTCCGACCATAATCTCAAACTCGGATTGGCCCGGCCACCAGTGCTGTAAACCGTAATGAGCAAATAAAATCTGATAAATCTTGAAAACTGTTGGTACTGGAAATCGTCTAAAATCCTTCAATTGGTTCCTGGTCTGGTTGTTCAAATTGATATATGGGTAGTCCGTGCATATGAAACATGCATTCTTGTCTTGGTTCGCGTCCCAGTATAAAAACTTCTTCCCGTGTTTTCGGGCATCGCGCTGTTGCCAGATAACCGGTCAAATCGCACACTCTGACCCATATCATACTGTCCGGCTGGCTAAAATCCCGTCCTGATAACATCGGTCTGATTTCATTCATAAATGTTGCCCAGATTGGTGCCGAAATTCCGCCGCCCGTCGCACCTCTAAAAATTGTCTTTTTCTGGTCATAACCAATCCAGACTCCGCATACCAAATCCGGCGTATAACCCATAAACCAGGTATCAGTGTAATCATCGGTCGTACCGGTTTTACCGGCGCAGGGATAAGTAAATCCCAGGCGACGCACTGCGGTTGCGGTTCCTTCGTTTACCACGCTCTTGAGCATATGCGTTACCGAATAAGTCACTTTCGGGTCCACGACCAGTTCGGATTCGATATTATGCTCTTCTAAGACCCGTCCGTCCGCATCAACAACCTTGGTAAAGAGTATCGGTTTGACGCGATAACCACTATTGGCAAAAACACAAAACGAACTTGCCATATCCATAAGCGTGACATCACACGAACCCAATGCCAGAGAATAATAAGGCATAAGCCGACTCGAAATCCCCATGCTACTGGCAATATTAATCACTGCTTGCGGACTCACCTTTGTTATCAGACGCACTGCAATAATATTACGGGATAGTGCCAGTGCTCGGCGCAGAGTCATATTACCGAGAAACTTACGGTCAAAATTGGTCGGTGTATAGGTTGGTGCACCCGCAATCTCAATACTCAACGGCATATCTTCTTCTAAATCTGCCGGTGTATAACCCTGTTCAATTGCCGCCGCATACACAAACGGTTTAAATGCCGACCCGGCCTGTCGTCTTGCCTGCATTGCCCGGTTAAATTGGCTCTGGGAAAAATCCCGTCCGCCGACCATTGCCCGCACATAACCGGTCTGCGGGTCAATCGCAACTAAGGCACCTTGCAGATAAACCGGTCTGACCAGTGAATCGGTAATGGTCAAAGTATCATAATGGGTCTTTCGATTTGCCAGTTTATAATCTGCTTCAATCTTTGAGAGTTGAGTTTCCACTGCCTGGTTCGCACTGCGCTGCATATCCAGATCGAGCGTGGCATATATCGTTGCTCCGCTTGTATAAACAAACTCATCGCCATACTGATTGATCAGATACTTTCTAATCTCTTCGACAAAATAGGGCGCTTCGTTTCGAAAACTCAATTTTGGTTGCACGCCGAGTGGTTCTTGAAAGGCGCGGTCTAATTCTTGCTGGCTAATCTTTTCATGTTTATACATCATTCGCAGTACCAGATTTCTCCGGCTCAAAGCGCCCTGCGGATTTGTGTACGGCGAATAAAAACGCTGGGCTCTGGGCAATCCGGCAATCAAAGCGCACTGGGCAAGATTCAGCTCGCTGACCGGCATATTAAAATATGCTTGTGCCGCGGCTTCCACGCCGTGCATGCCGTGTCCGAAATATATCATATTCAGGTATAATTCCAGAATCTCGTCTTTTGAATAAGTGCGTTCCAGCTCGAATGCCAGCAGCATCTCTTTAAACTTGCGCGCCATATTCTTTTCCAAAGTCAGAAACATGGTTCTTGCTAATTGCTGGGTAATCGTGCTCGCACCTTGCGCCCGCAGATTAAATGTCCTGATATTATGAAACGCGGCGCCGAAAATCCGGATAAAATCAACGCCCCAGTGCGAGTAAAACCGTTTATCCTCGATAATCATGATTGCGTCTTTTAAATTTTGCGGAATCTGCGCCAATGACACGGGCGTGCGGCGCTGCTGGAAAAACTCGACCACAAAACGACCCTGGCAGTCTAAAATTTTGGTTGATGCGGCCGGCTGATAATTCTTGATATCTTCGGCTGATGGTAAACCCGCACTCAACCGGATAACCGCGGCAAACACAATCCCGATAATAAACGCACCGGCAATCAATGCGATTTTAACTAAAGCTTTTGCCTTTTTACTCTTACTCATTAATAATCAAATTCTATTTAATTGTAGCGCTTATGTCAAGTCACATTTTTGAATGAATCCAGATGTCTTGACTTTTAACTTTTGAATAACGAATACCACAGAGGCACAGAGTCACAGAGAAATATCAGAGAAAATCTTTGTGCCCTTCGTGCCTTTGGTTCTCCCGCACCTTTTGTTAGGTCGTAATTAGATAAATTATCATAGTTTTGTATCATCTCCGCCCCACTTGACAAAAGGTACGGGATGAATTTGTGGTATCTGTTCATTTTGAATTTTGAGTTTTCTTTCACGGTGTCAATCGATACCGGTCTCGCGGGAACAGGCACGCTTCGCGGATATTTTTCAGGTTCAGAATCTGCTGGGTCAGGCGTTCGGTGCCGATTGCCAGACCGCCGTGCGAAGGCATGCCATATCTGAAAATTTCCAGATAAAATTCAAAATCTTCTGGTTTGAGCCCAAACTTTTTCATACTCGAAACGAGCATCTCAAAATTATTGATACGCTGGCTGCCGGTCGTTACTTCCAGTCCTTTATACAGCAAATCAAAACCGCGGGTCAGACCGTCTTCAGCCGGCATCGTATAAAAAGGCCGTCCTGACTGCGGATAATGCGTGATAAAAACGAAATCTGAAGCGAACTCTTTTTTAGAATACTCGCAAATCAGGCGCTCTGCTTCTGGGTCCAAATCATTCTCATTTTCAAACTTCTTATTATATTTATCAGTGCAAATCTTAATCGCTTCGCTCAGGCGTAATTGCGGAATCGTTTTGATTTCGGGCAGTTCGACATTATGCATTTTCAGCTCTTGGGCGCAGTTCTTTTTTAACTGTTCAAACATATATTGGAGCAGTTTGATTTCCATCTTTATCACATCCTGCTCATCTTCGATAAAACCCATTTCAAAATCCAGACTCAAATACTCATTAATATGCCGGGAAGTCGCGTGGTCTTCAGCCCGGTACACAAAACCAATTTCAAAAACTCTTTCATAACCAGCCCCGACCATCATCTGCTTATAAAACTGCGGACTTTGGGCTAAATACGCTTTCTGCTCAAAATACTGGATTGGAAAAAGATTTGTCCCGCCTTCAGTGCCGGCCGAGATAATCTTGGAAGTGTGGATCTGTAAAAAACCTTGGCTCCGCATAAAATCAGCATAAGCCCGCACGATTTCAGCCTGCAAGCGAAAAATACTTGCCAGCTCCAGATTACGCAGACTGAACGGCCGGTGGTCAAGAATCGAATCGATTTTGACATTGGTCAGCTCACTTGCGCGGTTCACTTCGAACGGCAAAGGTGACTGGGCTTTTTCAATCACTTCGATTTTCGACACTTCAAGTTCGACTCCGTTCGGTGCCTGTTTTTCCAGTTTTGGCTTGCCAAAAATCGCAACCGCGGATTCCCGTTCCAGATTTGATATGTCAATATTCTTATCCAGCACAATTGTCTGCACCAGACCAGTCCGGTCCCGTAAAATCACGAACTTAATCTTGCCGACCAAACGGATTTGATGCACCCATCCGTTCAATTTAATCTCTTCGCCGATATGATTCTTGACATCAATTGCCAGTGTTCTGTTCATAAAAATAGCATAACCAAAAAAAACTTAAAAGTCAAACACGAAATATTATATCTATTATTATACTGCCCGAAAAAATTATCCGCATTTTTCATACCCTGTTCTTATAATAAAAACAGCAAAACAAATAACAAAGTCCAGTAAAAACAAAGATTATAATAATGAAGAGTACATATAAAGATTTATGGATTTTTTTCTTTTTTATTTTTATGAATACAGAAGAAACCAGATTCTTCACATCGCTCAGAATGACAAACCATCCTTAAAATATGAGTTTACACTGCACCTGTTGTTAGGTTACGTGAAGATAAACCCCTCACTTTTCTCGAATACAGCACAGATAAAGTAAAAAAATAAGAGATTATCTTCTACAACCTCAGGAAAAGGTGCGGAGTAAACTTTGTATTTTTAGGTTAAACTTCATTTCATTTAATAATAGGTGCGGGGTTTATCTGCATCCTAAGACCAATTTTGATTTTTAAATTTCAAATACCGTCTCCATTCCTGATTCAAAACCCATTAATCTATCCCAATCCCTTTCCATAACCTGCCCCATACTTCAATCCTCAACCTCAACCAATTCTTCTTGTAAATCTTATTTTCTATCCCATTCAAATCCTTGTTTTATATCAAATCACCGCTCTGATTTTCAGCCCTCTTCCCTATTTTATTCTCATTTCTGACTTGCTTTCGAGCCCCACCCCCTCCGCCCTACCCCTTTGATAACAGTTTTTGGTTGTTAGTTATTGGTTGTTAGAACATTAGAAAGAAAAAATGGTAAAAATAAAGTATCTGTCCAGTTGACATTTTGTTCTCATTTTGAGGTACGAAGTGGAACACAAATGACACTAATATATGAAAAATACAAATTAAAAATAAGGCAAAAATCAAAATTACAATTTATCGATTTTAAACACTGGATTTTTTATATTAGAAAATTAGAATTTATTCGTAACTTGGTGCTTTGGATTTGTTACTTATTTTATCCCGGCTTCCTATTTTCACGGAGATAACAGAAAACCGCGATAAGCCGCGTTAATCTGCATCTAAATATATTTACAACTGGTTCGTCTTATTATTTAGTAATCTCGATGATTTCGTTTATTGCGGTTTGCAGGTTACCCAGCAGTTCTGTATCATGTCCGACCAGCCATTCGTCATTTTTCAGGTAATTAGCTTCGGTGCCGAGATTGACTTTAGTCCAGTCGGATGCGAATGAAATAAGTCCGCGCACCCGATAGTCATTGACCGTTTTATCCTTACCCGTTGCCGAATAGACCCAGTCGGTTATGATATTGCCGGCTTCTTTGGAAATTGTCGCGAGTGAATATTTTTGAGCCAGCACCGCAACCGCACTTTGCCAGACTGCATCAGACTGAAGATTTACCGGTATTTCAATTGATATGCTTTCTGACACAAGTCCCGGTATAAAAGTCTTGGGATATTTAACTGCCGGTGTACAGCTCACCGCAATAATAAGCGCAGTAATAACTGCATTGAACCATATCATATTTTTTGTGCTCTTCATTTTTATATCCTCTTACTTTCTGAATAGTATCTTCTGATGCCGTACATCTATTCGATTTATTCTACTGTTCCTGATTATAACTGTCAAGTTCAGATTTTATTGGGACGCAGACCTGCCCCGCACCTATTCTCATTTAAGGGTTTGGGAGTTTGAGGGTTTTGGGGTTTGTCGCCTCAACTCTGCAACACTCAACTCTTAAACATTACGGTGCGGGGTAAATCCAATAAAAATGGTTATCTGTGAAATCCCTCAAAATCTGAGTAATCAAGAGAGCGAGTTTTTCCGAGCTCTCTATTTAATACGCTTGACTTAAATTTCTGTCAGCATATAATAGAAAATATGTGTAAAATAAAGCAAATTGAGGAGGCACCGTGAACGTTCTTGATATCTTTTTTGCACCGAGCAAATATTTTAGCGCGCTCAAAGAAAAACCGAAATGGCTGATTCCACTTATAGTCATTATTATCGCTTCGGTCATCGCATCAGTTGTTGTAATATCGACTTTCAGTCCGGAAAAACAACTCGAACAATTACGGGAGCGTAACCTGACCCCAGAACAATTTGAACAGGCGCAGAAAATGATTGGCAGCCCGGTTGTGCTCATCTCAGGTATTGTTTCTTCAATCGTGATAACTCCGATTATGTTTCTGCTTATCTCCCTGATTTTTAACTTCACCCTTCCCCTGCTCGGCATTACCAGCAAATATCTGATGACTTTCAGTATTGTGGTCGGTTCGGCTTTAGTCACGATTCCGCAAATGCTGATTCGGATAATTCTCACGCTGGTCACTGGTTCGCCTTTGGTGCAGACCAGTTTTGCCCTGTTCTTTCCCATGCTCAGCAAAAATACTTATCTGTACCGTCTCCTGTCCAAATTCGATTTCTTCACAATCTGGCAGATGATTCTGTTGGCACTGGGCTTGAAAATCATCTATGCAATATCCGGGAAAAAGAGTTATTATCTGGTCTTTGGGCTCTGGCTCTTGTTTGCAATCATAACATCGATCTTCGGCATGCGCGGGCAAGCTTAATCAAAGAAAAATTCGGAGCACGAATATTGAATTTTGTTTCGAAACTTTTTTGTACAATTATCGTATAACATAATAATGAGAATAATTTTGTTTTTATTATTGGTATTGTTAACCGGTTTAAGTTACAGTCAGCCCGACACGCTCTTTTTATCGCTCGAACAGGCATTACAGATGGCAAAACAATCCAGCCCGCAGATAAAAGAAGCGTCAATCGATAAAACCAGCGGGGTTTTGAGCATTACCGGCAGTATTGCCCAGCTTTTACCGACGCCAACCGCATCCGCAAGTTACAGTAAGAATGAAATCACGATTCCGGGTTTACCCGCAAATCCGAATTATGCTTATACCGGTACCGTCGGTTTGAATCAGGTGCTCTTCTCGCCCGATGTTTTTGCCAATGTTGCCAAAGGAGTTATCTACAATGACTATTACCGGCTGCAGGCACAAGACAAACTTGCCAATCTCGTTTATTCACTCAAGACCAGTTATTTCAATCTTGCCAAAGCTTATCAGTTATATGCGATTGCTCAAGCAAGCTTTGAGCGGTCGCAGAATAATTATCTTCTTGCCCAGGCAAAAAACCGGCTCCAACAGATAACTGATTTTGAACTGCTCCGCTCGGAAACTTATCTGGCACAAGCCGAGCTCGATTTGTTAAGTGCCCGGAAAAATCTTTTAATCAATATTGAGGATTTAAAAGGATTTATCGGCCGAGTCGATTATGAAATCGTCAAACCGACCACGACTCCGTCATTGCCAGAATTCGGCATTGATTATGAAATGCTCTTGTCGCAGATTTTCGAACATAATCTTACTCTGCAATCAGTCCGAAAAACACGCGCAATTGCCCGCACTGCTTTTGCTCAATCGATTGCCAATCTTTTGCCTTCGGCAAACTTGTTCTGGTCATCGACTTATTCTGACACGCTCATGCCGAAAAAACTCGACACCTGGAAAAACAATGATGTGATAAGTTATGGTGTCCGCTTCAGTTTTCCTGTCTTTGAAATCAAGTCTTATTTACTCAACATCGGCAATACCCGCAATGAGAAACTGCGCGCTGTGCTTCAGCTCGAAAAAGCGGCAATCCTTTTGCGCAAAACCGCTGTCAATGCGATTTATGCTTGTCAAGAAGCACAGGAACGGTATAATTATGCCCAGAAAAATCTCGAACTCAACCGCAGTCTGCTTAAACTTGCGCAAGAGCAGTATCGGTTGGGCGCCTTGAGCCAGCTCGATTTATTCAATACTGAGATTGCTTTTACGACTGCCCAAAACACTTATTATTCGGCACTCTATGATGCCTATACCAGTTATGCGCAGATTGAATACTTACTTGGAATAAGCGATTCAAAATAAAAAATGAAAAACCAAAAACCAAAAACACAAACAACTAAATGCAAAAACCTTAACCACACTCGTAAAATTTTTAAGTTTTTCATTTTTGTTTTTAATATTTGGTATTTAATTTTTAATTTTACCTAAAGGGGAACGAATGAATAAGAAAAAATTATTTATTATCTTAGGCGTGATTCTTTTAATCATCATCATCATTGTCTTGAATCTTGTTTTTAAAGAGCAGGGCGTCCTGGTTGAAACCAAGCCGGCTCAATACGGCTCGATTACTTCCAAAGTATCGGGTGACGGACAACTCAAAGCCGAAGCCCAGGTCAATATTCAGGCACAAACCATGGGCATTGTCGAAAAACTGCATGTCAAAGAAGGCGGTTATGTAAATAAAGGACAGCTTGTCTGCGTGCTCGACCAGAAAAGCGCCAAAGCCAATTTGGATTTGGCTCAGGTTCAGTTTGAACAGGCGGCTCAGGCATTTGTCCGTACCGAAACTTTGTACTCTCAAAATCTGATTTCGCTTGAGAATTATGAAACTGCCCAAGCCGCGTATCGGACTGCTCGAGCCCGTCTTGAACAAGCACAAGACAGTTATCATAAAACAATGATACATGCGCCGATCAGCGGTACTGTCACCCAGCTCAACATCGAGCAGGGTGAAGCAGTTATGATTGGCACCATGAATAATCCGGGCACGGTTTTAATGGTCATTGCTGATTTGTCAAAAATGATTGGCATTATCGACCTTGATGAGACCGAAGTTCCGCTGGTCAAGACCAGTGCCCGAGCAATTGTCCGGATGGATGCTTTTCCAGACACGACCTTTTCCGGTCTGGTCAGCCGGGTCGGTTATATGCCCAAACAGAGCGTGCTTGCCGGAGTAAGCCAGGCAACTGATTTTGAAGTCGAAATCAAACTCGATAAGACCACGCCTGACCTGCGTCCCGGCATGTCGATCAATGCTGAAATCATAACCAGTGAAAAAGACAGTATTCTCTTGATACCGATTCAGTCGGCTGGCCGGAGAAAACTCAAAGGCGAAGAAACCCAGACCGTTTTTGTGGTTGAAAAAGATGCTGCCAAACTCAAAGCAATCAAGACCGGCATTGCCAGTGAAACTGACCTGGAAATTCTCGAAGGCATCGAGCCCGGTGAAATTGTCATTACCGGTCCGTATAAAATTCTCGCCAAGCTCAAAGACGGTGACAAAGTAAAATTCACCAAGACAAATCAAAATTAAGCATGTTAATCCAGACCGAAAACCTGACCCGGCACTATACGATCGGAACCTATGTTGTCCAGGCTCTGCGCGGCGTTTCCCTTGCCATTGAAAACGGTGAATACATCGCAATTACTGGTCCGTCTGGCTCTGGCAAATCAACGCTCATGCACCTGCTCGGTTGTCTCGACCTTCCGACTTCGGGCAAATACTTGTTGTCAAATACGGATGTCACCAGTCTTTCTGATTTGGAGCTATCCCGCCTGAGAAACCAATCAATCGGTTTTGTATTTCAGACTTTCAATTTATTGCCCCGGGTCACGGTCATGAAAAATGTCGAACTGCCTTTGTTATATGCGGGCATTGATTCGAGAATCCGAAATGAAAAAATCGAAGCGATATTAGAACGGGTCGGACTTGCTCACCGTAAAACCCATTGTCCCAATGAACTGTCCGGCGGTGAAATGCAGCGGGTTGCCGTAGCCCGTGCTTTAATAAATAACCCCCAGGTTGTGTTTGCCGATGAACCGACCGGCAACCTGGATTCGAAAACCGGCAAAGAAATTATGACTCTGTTCAATGAAATTGCCCAGGAAGGTAATACGATAATTCTGGTTACACATGACCCGAATATTGCCGGTTATGCCCGTCGCCAGATAAAAATGCTCGACGGTCAGATTCTTGAGGATACTAAATAGCCGATGACCATAAAAGATTTAATCAGTTCTTCATTTAATATTTTAAGAACCCACCGGCTCCGTTCTTTTTTGACGATTCTTGGCATTGTCATCGGTGTCATGACCATTATCGCGATTCTCTCGCTGGTCCAGGGTTTGAACCGGTCGGTTGAAGAGCAGATTCAGTCGCTCGGCTCAAATACGATTTTCGTGCAGCGTTTCTCCTGGGGTACTGGCCGAATGGATATCCAGGAAATTGCCAAGCGCAAAGAAATTACGATTGACGATGCCTGGGCAATCGCCAGACTGCCGGCGGTTGACAAAGTCGCTCCGCAAAGAAACGCGAATATCTCATCCTTGAACTATCAGGGTCGAACCGCCAAGCAGGTTGAAGTAACCGGCTCGACACCCGACCTGCAATACACGACAAACTATTCAATCGAATCGGGTCGGTTCATCAATCAGGAAGATTATAATCGCAAAGGGCAAGTCTGCTGTGTTGGCGGTTATATCGTTGACAATCTTTTTCCGACTGAAGACCCGGTCGGAAAGTATATCAATATCAACGGAAAACGAACATTAATCATTGGCGTGCTCGGTCGGAAAGGAAGTTTTTTCGGTCAGAGCCAGGATAATGTCATAATCATTCCGCTCTCCACTTTTAATAAAATTTTCCCGAAACCGATTGGCATGCAGGCCGTATTCAGCGGTATTTCGATTCAGGTCTTGCCCAAAAGCGCTAAGCATCTCGAACCCGCGATTGACCAGATTCGGGAACTGATGCGCCGCCGGCGCGGGCTCGGTTATGATAAACCTGATGATTTTGGTATCAATACCCAGGAAAGTTTGAGAGAAATCTACAAAAATATCAGCAATATTGCTTTCATCGTGATGATCGGCGTTGCCGCAATCTCTTTATTGGTCGGCGGTATCGGGATTATGAATATTATGCTCGTTGCGGTCAGTGAACGCACCCGTGAAATCGGCTTGCGCAAAGCAGTCGGTGCCTCGACCCGCAATATACTGTATCAGTTTCTTTTCGAAGCGGTTATGCTTTCGATTATCGGCGGTATTATCGGCACCTTGCTTGGAGTTGGCATTGGTAAAATTGTCAGTGCGGTTTCACCCCTGTCTGCGGCAGTGCCGGTCTGGACCGTATTCTTAGGTATCGGTTTTTCCGCTGCGGTCGGAATTTTCTTTGGCATCTACCCGGCAAACCGGGCGGCCCAGCTTAATCCAATTGATGCTCTAAGATATGAATAAATTTTTAATTGACAAATATTACTTATTAGTATATACTAACTCTTATGCCTTTGTATGACTATGTCTGCCTTGAATGTAAAGAATCATTTGAAGAATTGGTATTTAACTCAAATGATGCAAAACAAATTTGTTGTTCCAGGTGTGGCAGCAAAAAAATAAATAAATTAGTTTCTTTGTTCGGAGTTGCTGGTACTGATAAAAAAGTCAGCACTAGTTCTTGTACCAGTTGCTCTTCACAGAATTGTAGCACCTGTAAGTGAGGGGGATATAAATGACATTAACAAAATACAACATCGTCGAGAAGATTTCGAAAGAATTCAAACCGCGCATTGCCCGGACTGATGTCTTGACAATCTGCCAGATGTTTCTCGATGAAGTTTCCAAAGCACTATTAAGCGGTAACCGGGTTGAATTCCGTGATTTTGGTGTCTTTCGCACCAAACTCCGCAAGCCCAAAGTCGGCCGCAATCCGAAAACAAACGTGCCCTTGCATATACCACCGCGTTTGGTCGTGGTATTCAAGCCGGGTAAAAACTTAAAAGCAAAAATCGCCAAGAAGTGATGAAATTTTCGAGAGCACAAAACGAGTTCTCTTTTTCGTACGCTTTATGGTACTTCGTGCTTTCGTGGTAAAGGAAAAATATGCCTTGTGGAAGAAAACGCAAACTCAGAAAAATAAAACGACATAAGTTTAAGAAACGCCGTAAATCTAATCGTCATAAGAAGAAGTTACGGTAGTAATATTCAAGCAATAGTGTGTGGCAATACTGAAAAGCGAGTCACGCACTATTGCTTTTTGCGCCCGTAGCTCAGTTGGATAGAGCAGCGGATTCCGGATCCGCAGGTCGAGTGTTCAAATCACTTCGGGCGCTCTCTAAATTTTATGGAATTCTACGAAGTAATCAAATCACGCAAAAGCATTCGTAAATATAAATCCGACCCGATTCCAGAACCAGTTCTGGAAAGAATTCTCGATGCCGGTCGATTAGCCCCTTCGGCAAAAAACATCCAGCCCTGGAAATTCATTGTTGTTAAAGACGCCCAAATAAAAAAACAGCTTGTCGCGGCCTGCCGTAATCAGGAATTTATTGGTCAGGCACCGGTTGTTATCTGTGCAGTTGCTTTAGAAAAAATTGCCTGGTGCAGAATGGGCGGCTATTGGAGCTCTTATCCGGTTGACCTCGCAATCGCCCTGGAACATATTATGCTTGCTGCGACGAATGAAGGTTTGGGTACCTGTTGGATTGGCGCTTATGAAGAAAAAGAAGTCAAACGCATCTTAAATATACCTGAAGATGTCAAGGTTATTGCTCTGACCCCGCTCGGTTACCCGGACCAGACGCCCGAACCAAAACCCCGCAAACCTTTATCAGAAATAATCTCCACTGATAAATTCTAATTTTTCTTTAGACTCTTCTTGTAAACAATCGCCTCTTCCCCATCCGGATAATATCGTTTTCTCACAAAAATCGATTTAAATCCGAATTTCTCATACATGTATTGGGCAGCCGTATTAGATATCCTGACTTCTAAAATAATGCTCTGACACTGGTTTTCTTGGGCAATATTTACGACCTCTTGTAATAAACGGCTGCCGACACCCTGTTTGCGCTGCTCTTTTTTCACCGCGATATTTGCCAGCTGCATCTCATCTGCAAAATGCCAGGCATTGGCATAACCTAAAACAATATCGTTCTCTTTTGCAACCAGACAATAACGGTTATTTTGCTTCAGGTCATATTCGAAAAAACTCCGCTGCCAGGGAATCTTAAAACTCTGTTTCTCAATCAAAATAATCTGGTCTAAGTCCTGACTCGTCATCGGCTCGATTTTCACGCAAACCATTATAAGAAAAGCGGAGCCGCAGATTACGCTCCGCTTATAAATCCTTATTCTGTTTTCTTAATGACCGGGAATTGAATTTCCGTCTTGAGTGATTCTTTTGGCACTGTGCCTGGGTCGTTTAAATATATCTCTCGTACCGGACCATTTACAAGATAACCCTGCTCATCAACCCATTTGGTTAGTTTTTCGTAAGTCGAGCTGATATTGTCATAGGCACCAGTGTGAATTGTCCATGCGACCTCGCTGCCTGGCAAAGTTTTTACACTCACGAGTTTATCGCCTCTGATTTCTGGGCTGACCGGCAGACAAACTTCATAGCGGGTCGATTCTGGTTTGGTTTGTGATGGATCGTCATAATAAATACCAAACGGTGCGCCGGTTGGTACAATTTGTCGTTCCATTGTGCAATTAAACAATTCGCTCATGGTTTTGCCAAATTCCTGATAAGGTCCCATCCGTTCGAGCGAAGCAACACTCACTGGTTCCACCATCTTGATCTCTGCTGTGAACTCTGCTGTTTTCACCGATGCCTCTTTTTTCGGACCACCGCAGTTGAGTATTAATCCGACTATCATAACAATCGTTAAAAATTTGTGCATAAACAGTACTCCTTTCTTATATGTTATAATAATTTAAAAGTGTAAATTGTCAAGGTTATTTACATGGTTACAATTATCTTGACTTTTATATCAAATCAAGTGATAATATTTATTATGATTACTATATTCACAAATAACGGAGGCGTGAAATGTTAAATAAAGTTGTATTAACAATAATCCTGATTGCTGGTATTGCAATCGGTGAAAGTTACCTGCCTGGTGAAATTATTATTCAGTTTCATCAGCACTACCGTGAACAGATAAACTTTAGAGTAACTGACGGAATTGTTCAAACCAATGTTTCTTCAATTGACCAGTTAAACCAGAAATGGCAGATTGACCGGTTCAATAAATTGATTAAAGACCCTAATCCAAATGAATTAGCCAAAAGTTTTAGCCTTGATTTGTTATATTCGCTCTATTTTGATGAAAATACTGATGTCAATGCCGTTGTCCGTGATTTTGAAAACGACCCGGCTGTCGCATTTGCCGGTCCCAATATAATCATGCCGGTTGACCTTACTCCTAATGACCCATATTTCAGTTCCCAATGGCATTTACATAAAACCCAGGCACCTTTAGCTTGGGACGCGACAACCGGTAACTCCGCGGTCTCAGTTCTGGTAATCGACCAGGGCATTGACTATAATCATGACGACCTCAAATATAGTTTTAAAGTCAATGTTCCTGAAGATATTAATGGCAATGGCCTGTTTGACCCCTGGCCTGCTAGTTCTGGTGGAGACCTTGATGGCATTGACAATGATGGTAACGGTTATATTGACGATGTTATCGGTTATGACTTTGTTTCAAGCGACCCTGACCCGATTCCTGAAGGCGGTGATGACCACGGAACAATGTGTGCTGGTGTTATCGTTGCCACCACCAATAATAATATCGGCGTTGCCAGTTATGGCTGGAATTGCAAACAGGTTGCGGTTCGAGCCGGTTCTGGCGGCGGTATTTACATAGGACAGGCGATTTCTTCGATATATTATGGCGTTGCCCGGGGCGTTAATGTAATCAATATGTCTTATGGCGGTTCTTCTTATTATGCTCCCAAAGACAACGCAATCCAATATGCCTGGCAAAGCGGATGTGTCCTGACTGGTTCGGCTGGTAATCAATATTCTTACGGCGGGCCTCGTTATCCGGCTTGTTATAATAATGTCATTGCCTGCGCGGCTTCAGATGCAAATGATATGCGCTCAAACTGGGGTGGCGGTTATGAATCCAATTATGCATCCTGGGTTGATGTCACGGCACCTGGCACCGGAGTTTTGACTACGACCAATAATAATGCTTATTATGCGCCGGACGGCACTTCATTTTCTGCTCCTTGTGTTGCCGGCTTAGCATTGCTGATTAAGTCGATGTACC
>JAGXRL010000155.1 GCA_018335915.1 Candidatus Latescibacterota bacterium | reverse complement strand
CTTACATCTGACGGCCTATGCCGGCTTGTGCAAAAATTGCCTGGCCAAGAGCTTTATTCTGTCGCAAAAGAGCATCAAATTGTGAATTTTGACAGCAAGATAGCACATACCTTAAGAGTAGAAATTGCAGGCCAAAATTTTACTGGTTATATTGACGGAGTCCATTGCCTAGAAGACACTCTGGAAGGCTATCAAACTGGAAATATTGGATTGGTTGGCAGGCCACCAAATGACAATGAAGGGAACAACAGATTCTTTTTTAAGGACTTTAAAATATTCAAACTTAGTCCCTGAAGTGCAGTTATGGGATTGCGCGAAAAATCAGCTCAACCAAGTGCCCTACGAGCATGTTCCGTTTTTTAAATGACGTACTGCGAATGATGGCAGGCTGGCTAATAAAGCACCTAAGTATCGGATGCGAAAATGACATCCGGTTATCCCGTATTTGCAACAGGATGCAGTGTAATCCCGCCCGCCGGCAACCGTCGGCCTGATATTTTTCAAAAGTGAGCCATGTTTACATCCTTGATCTACAACGCCATCATGTTTTACCTGGGCTTCAACCTGGTTTACATCTTCCCGCTCTCGGTCGTCACCGGTGCCACCTATACCCGCGAGAGCCTGCTCAAATCCCAGGGTTTGCTTCTCCTTGTCTCGGCAACCATGAGCGCCTTTGCTATGTAATTTCCCAGGGAAGCCGGCCAGGAACCTGCCCCTTGAACAACTCCTGAAAATCCAGTACCATACTTTCATCGAAGCCAACATCGCAAAGGAGAGTACCTTGCCAATGAACGAACTGGGCAAACAAACCAGGACGCTTTACCGTGAGCAGCGCCAGTACCTTCGCGGCACCGCCGAGGCCATGCAGCTGGCCATCCGCAACCAATTCAAGCACAACTGGCGGCAGACCCTGCCCGTGCTCGTTTTCCCAGCTATCATGGCCCTGTCGGCCATCGCCTTCCCCGACACCATCAGCCAGGTCATCGCAGACCTGTGGGGAATCTTCTCCGTCTTGCTGTTCGCCGGCATCCTTCTGACCTTCTACCGCGGCGTGCGCCTGCACCGTCGGTTTTCCTTGCTGATGGCCTGCTCGATGTCCCTGGCCCTGGCGATGCTCTTTCCCTTTGTTTTCCTGCTTGACATCAACAACCGCTGGCTTGCCGCCATCGTAATCTACAACGTCTGCCTGGCGCTCTATGCCCTGATTTCATTCAGCATCTACCTGCTGCTGATGGGCTTCAAACCACCCAGGGAACCATATGCATAGATGCTTTCCGCGAAAGGGGCAGCCCCATGTCCACCACCTGCACGAATACCATCTCCCCGGACGGCAAATACGTCATCCAAAAAATTGTCGGCGAAATCAGCGCCAAACTTGCCCTTGATTTTAATCGCGAGACCCACGCCATAGGCCGTCGCCTGGGCATTAGCCGCTACCTGGTCGATGCCACCGAATGCCGCAATATGGATAGCCCGATGGATGACTATAACTTCGCTTACAGCGATATGCCGGATGACCCAGGTATCGACCGCAATGCAGTGGTAGCCATGCTGGTAGACCCCAAAGACCACTCGCACGACTTCCTTGAAACTGTTTGCAAGAACGCCGGCCTTAATGTCACCATCTTCCGCGACCGAGATGCAGCCGTTCGGCACCTGGTGGGGGAGTGAGATTTTTGCCTGTGCAATTCGATTTTTAAGTGCAATATAAAAGATACAATTCCAATCGCACAGCAAAAAAGCCGGCTTTTTTCTCTGTGGCCGGACGTGCAATTCAAAATTAAATTGCACAGGAATCATCACCGAAAAGGCCGCTTCAGCCGGTGGAATTCCTGTGCAATTCGCGTTTTTGGGGGCGGTAGGTAAGTCTTGGGGAGGGCTTTCAGGCCAGGATGCTTTCCAGCACTTGGCCGATGTTATCGAACCAATATCGACGATACCCATCTGCCAGGTACTGCCGGTCGGGAGTGTACAGGAAGGCATGCACGCTGATTTCCAGTCCATCCTGCTTGAATATCTTGGGCTGGCCATCTTGCTCAAACAGTGTGCGGTAGCCATCCACCTTGTGCTCGTATTCCGAGCGGCCCGTGCCTTTGGGGTCGACGAATAGGATGTGGTAGCCGTTGCCCTTTTTCAACCAGAAAATAAAATCAGGCTTGAAATTGGCAATCCGGTTTTCGATGGGGTAATAGTATGGGATGTTAATATCGTCTGACTTCTCGTCCACTTTGCTGAACAGCCACCAGTCGAAAGCCTTGAAGCGGTTATCCTTTTGGCGCAGGTACTCATCCAGCAGGTGCATGAAATTGACTTCGCTTTTTACGCGGATAACGCTGCGGATGTAGTCGATCTTCTCTTCCTGGCTAATCAGAACGGGGATGTAGTAGTGATTCGCAACCCGGCGAATTTCCAGCATTACATTTTCGGCAAAATAGGTTTCTTTTTCAGAATGCAGCCGGATTTCGTCGGCAAATTCATCGGGTTCCATTTCGCCGGCTTTAAATCGGGCTGTCGCCTCGCGCACCGCAGAGACAGAATCCAGCACCCGCTGGATTCGTAATTCCAGGTCGCCCAGGTGCTCGATGGAAACCTTGATTTGACGGAAGTGGTTAATCTCATCTTCCAGTTCTTTGAAGCCCTTGAAACCCTTGCCATGCAGGGTGAAATAGTTGAGCGCCTGGCGCACCAGCACAGACAGGTTGCGATAGGGCCTGCCATCGGTTCGGTAGGTTTCCTCGGGCTGCTTTAGACTCTCACGCAGGGCTATTATTTGCTCAGGGGCCGAACCGTGCAGGGCCAGGAAAACCCGGTCATCATCCACGTATCCTGCATAGCGATTGAGCAGGTCGGCGTTCTCGGGTGAAAGCGCAAACTTGGCCAGGTTGCGCTGCGTGTAAAGCGGGGAAGCATCGGCCTGGTAGGTGGGGATGAGCAGCTGCTTTCCGTCCACCTCGGCATGATTGACATCCAGGGAGATTTCCAGTTCGCCGGCCCGCTTGCTTTCCTGGTCGAGTTCGTTCATCACCACGCTGAGCGCTTCGCGGTTGGTGCCGAAGATGAAGACACTCTCCAGGGGTAGGATATCGTTCTTGACGGCGTTGAACAGGGCATCATCTTGTAAACTGCCGCTGGTGTGCAACATTTGCAGGCGTTTACGCTGATTCTTGAGCGGTTCGATACGCACCCCGCGCCCAACCGATTGCAGGATGAATTTCCTGGCATCGGTGCCGGTGCCGATGTTGATATACATGATGACGTTCGGGCGGTTTGAGTCCCAGCCTTCGTAAAAACTGCGCGAACCCAGCAGGATGTTGATATCCGAATCGGACGCGTTCAGGCTTTTGAAATAGCCTTCGTCTGTAAAGTGCTGATTGACTTCATAGCCGGCCAGTTCCTGCTTGAGCCAGTCTGAAATATCGCCGATGCGTACCAGGGCAAACGGGTCGTCGCTGGTTTTCAGCTTGAAGGCCACTTCCTGACGGTCCGAAGCGCGCACCAGCACTTCAATCTCGCCC
>JAGXRL010000154.1 GCA_018335915.1 Candidatus Latescibacterota bacterium | reverse complement strand
TTGCGTCCTGGTCATCAGTGCCGCTCACCAAACTGGAAGAAAATGAACAACAGCGGCTCTTGAAAATGGAAAACGATATTGGCGAACGGATTGTCGGTCAAGAACACGCCATTGAAGCGATTGCCAAAGCCATCCGTCGCTCCCGGGCTGGTATCAAAGACCCGCGCCGGCCAATCGGCTCGTTCATCTTTTTAGGTCCGACCGGTGTTGGCAAAACCGAGCTGGCAAGGGTTCTGGCACGATTCTTGTTTGGTCATGAAGACGCTTTGCTCCGCTATGATATGAGCGAATATATGGAGAAGTTCAATGTCTCGCGTCTGGTTGGCGCGCCGCCTGGTTATGTCGGTTATGAAGAAGGCGGCCAGCTCACTGAAAAAGTCCGACGCAAGCCCTATTCAGTGGTCTTGTTTGACGAGATTGAAAAAGCCCATCCTGATGTCTTTAATATTCTCTTGCAGATTCTCGAAGATGGCCAGCTCACTGACTCGTTGGGCAGAAAAGTCAGTTTTAAAAATGCGGTCATTATTATGACCTCTAATATTGCGACTGCTGAAATCAAGAAAGCGGCGTCGCTCGGTTTTCGCTCGGCTTCGGAAATTGACAGTTATGACAAGGTCAAAGATAAACTTATGCATGAAGTCAAAAAAGTATTCCGTCCCGAATTCTTAAACCGGGTCGATGAGATTATTGTTTTCAAATCACTCGACCGCACTCAGATGGATAAGATTGTCGATATCCAGATGGCGGATATTGCCGAACGGCTCAAAGAAAACCGGCTCATATTACAGCTTGAAAAAAGTGCCAAGGATTTATTAGTTGAACATGGCTTTGACCCGGAATTCGGCGCCCGTCCGGTCAAACGGGCATTACGCCGGCTCCTGGAAGACCCGCTCTCCGAAGAACTGTTAAGAAACCATTTTCCACCCGGTTCAGTTATAAAAATTGAGCGGGATAATGAGCGTCTTGTTTTTACGGCGCAGCAGCCGGTCGTTCAGGTCAGTTCTGATAAACCGCTGCCTGATATTCCCGAATAATTCCTCACCCGTGATAAACTTAATCTTGACACTCTTATTAACGACGCAGGTCATCACCAATATCGATGCCCAGACCCAATTCACTGATGCTTCTTTAGTAGTTAATACTGCCGGTTTAAGAATCGGTGATACATTTTCCCGACACGATATCGAACAGGCAATCCGGCGTATTTACGGATTAAAACTGTTTGAAACCGTTGATGTCGAGACCTTGCGTATTGCTGACGGGGTCCGGGTAAATTTTGTGGTTAGCGAATTTCCGACATTAAAAGATGTCAAGTTTTTCGGCAACCGTAAAATCAAGAGCAAAGAACTGCTTGAAAAGACCGGGGTCAAGATTGGCGAGATTGTCACGCATCAGAAACTGTTCGACTGGCAGTTGACGATTCATGATTTGTATAAAGAGAAAGGTTATATCTTAGCCAATATCCAGATTCAGCGCACCCAGAGCGACAGTGCCAATAAAATCGGTCTCATTTTCCAGATTGACGAAGGCGAGCGGGTGCGTATCCAACAGATTAAGATTGTCGGTAATCAGCAGTTGTCTGATAACAAAATCAAGCGCAAGCTCAGTAACAAAGAAAAAGCGCTCTTTCGTAAAGGTCTGTTCAAAGAAGATAAATTCAAAGAAGACCTTGATAAAATCATTGAACTCTACAAAGAGAACGGATTTTTAGACGCCCGGGTCACTGATTACGACCTCGGTTTTAGCCAGGAGACAGCCCGGCAAGAATGGCTTATCATTACGATTTATATTGATGAAGGCAGTTCCTATTATATCGGTGATATCTTTTTTGAAGGCGAAAGCCTGCTCAGCAAAACCGAATTACAAAATGCGTTGCGGGTTAAGACCGGCCAGACCTATAATGCGACTAAAGTCAGCCAGAGTCTAATCGAACTCTACAGTCTTTATTCAGAACAGGGTTTTATCTATGCCCAGATTGTGCCGATTGAAGAAATCAGCAACGATACCGTGCATATCAAATACAATATCACTGAAAACGAGCCGGCGACAATCCGTCTCGTAATCATCGAAGGCAATGAACGGACAATTGACAAAGTTATTCGCCGGCAGATCAGCACTCTGCCCGGTTCGGTTTTCAAGCGGTCAGATGTGCTTCGCAGCCAGCGTGATGTTTTCAATCTCGGATATTTTTCTGATGTCAAACTCGATTATCACCGGGCGGATGAATTTGGCAACATTGATTTAATCTATCAGGTTCAGGAAAAGAGTTCGTTTGGCACGGTTGGCGCCGGTATTTCGTATAATGCCCAGGATAAACTGACCGGTTATATTGAACTTTCTCAGCCCAACTTTTCTGGTAAAGGTCAGCGCCTGGATGTCAAACTTGAAAAAGGCGGGACTAAAACCAATGTCCAGATCGGCTTTACCGAACCATACCTGTTTGACCGCGCCATTTCGGCTGGTTTTAATCTCAATTATCTGACCCGTGCCTATGACTATTATGACAAAGAAGAAAAATCGTTCGGCATCAATGTGTCCCGTCCTTTACTGCTCGACTATTCGCGCATCTATTTCAGCGCCCAGATCAGCGATGCCTATGTTCCGCCCAAATCAATCCGGTCCGGTTACGAACCGTCCGGCCCGTATAACATTTACCGCGACACCGTGCACAAGACCACTTTCAATCCGCTGGTCAGTTTTGTGCGCGACTCACGCGACTATATTTACAATCCTTTGTCCGGTTCTCTCTTATCATATTCTATTGAACTCTCCACCATTGACATTCTCTATCACCGGCATATCTTTGATGCCAGCATCTATTTTCCGATGTTTAAAAAATTCTCTTTAATGATGCGTTCCCGGCTTGGCATAATCGAAGGATTTAGCAGCAAAGATACGATTCCGGTTTATGACCGGTTTTATCCGGGCGGCACTGGTCTGGACGGCATTCGCGGTTATGCGGACCGTTCGATTGGAATCCGGGAAGGTGGTTATAACATTGGCGGCAAAGCCCTTGCCTTATATACTCTCGAATACCGGTTTCGTCCTTCGCCCCAGCTCGCATTCCTGGCATTTGCCGATGCCGGTAATACCTGGAATTCGTTTCGGGAATTCAATATCTCGAATCTGTATCGCGGTGCCGGGGTCGGGGTCCGGCTTGAAATACCAATGCTCGGCTTAATCGGCTTTGACATTGGTTATGGCTTTGACCGTGCTGGCGGCGGCAAATGGGAACCCCATTTCCAGCTTGGCAGAACTTTCTAAACTAAAAAATCTTAGATAAACACAAATTAAACTCATTCGAATTTTAACTCCATATCCCAAATCAGTTTGTTAAAAAACTATTATCAGAAAATAATCCTGATAACTCAAATCTTTAACATACCCGCTTTCCTGACACTCTGGCTTGTCTTGTCTCTAACCGAATACCCTGACACCGAGACACAGAGAAAATCAAGAGAAAATCTTTGTACCTTCCGTGCCTTTGGTTCTCCCGCACCTATTCTTGAGATTGTGTTTATGTAATTTCATACTATATGATTATCTGCACTGCATTTGAGAATAGGTGCGGGATGAATCTATGGTGTCTTTCTGAAATCTGCGCGTTCAAAGAACCCGCGAAGCGCAAATCTGCGTCCCTAAAAATATCGAAGTTCGACTTCGATATAATAAATAATCAAGCCCGGGTGCCGTACCCTGGCATGGGCAAACTCAGCCGATACCAGACATCTGCTTAACCGGTAAGCGTATTATCTGGTCGCCAGCAGGCAAGGCAGGATGATTTGTTAAAAATCCGGCTATTAACTATCCAATTTAATCTGGTTTCCGATTTGTTATAAAGAAAAATATTTACCGGGTTAAATCCGCAGGTAAATATGCTCATATAATCTTTGGTACAGATACTGC
>JAGXRL010000153.1 GCA_018335915.1 Candidatus Latescibacterota bacterium | reverse complement strand
CAGGTCGAGGATTTTGGCGACCCCAAAGTCCGTCAGCATGGGCTCGCCGTCGGCGGTAATCAGGATATTGGCAGGTTTGACATCCCGATGAATCATTCCCTGGCGGTGGGCATAATCGAGAGCGCGGACAATGGGCAGCAACAGGTTGATTGCATCCCGCCAACCCAGCCTGCCCGGCGAGCCAGGTTCCTGGGCGCTGGCCTGCAAACGTTGTTTGAGCGTGCCGCCGGGCAGGTATTCCATCACCAGGTAAGGCTTGCCTTGATACTCGCCATAATCGGTCACTTTGACGATATTGGGGTGGGTCAGCCTGGCCAGGGATTTGGCCTCGCGCTCGAAGCGTTTCAAAGCCCGTTCGATAGCATTTTGGGGCAATGCTTCTGTGCGAATGAACTTGACCGCCACATCCGTCTCCAGGCGGGTGTCGAAGGCTTTGTAAACAGTCGCCATTCCGCCCTCGCCGAGCGGCTCGAGGATGTGGTAGCGTCTGATGGATTGTCCAGTGAGGTTGGTCATGGTGTTTCACCGTTTCTTGCAAGTTATTTGTTGAAAGGAGTGTTGATGTCGGTAATAAATTCTAATTCTTGGAATTTGTCAATTTCGACGACCCCTTGTGGTACATTAATCATAAAAATAAGGTTGTTTTGAGCCCATCCGGTTCCTGTAACAATATTAAAAAATTGAGTTTCTTCTGGTTTATCTTTTTCCCAAATGATCCCCTCTATTCCTTCTGAGTAACGCCGCATCATAAAGTAATACCATGTAAGAGATTTAAATTGGAAATTTATGGGCCGCTTGATGTTATTATTTCTCCCACTCCAAACCAGCAAGTTATCCCCATTCACAAACCAAAGAGCGCGGTAATGTTCGCTATTGAACCCTCCATACTCCATCGTAATCAAAAAGTAAGAACCTGGATATGCTCTAAATAAAAGCAAATAACCATTGCCGATTTGTATAGGGAATGATGTAACCATTTTTGCGTCATCGTCCCCCCAGATGTTTTCGCTAGTAATAGGTGATTCTAGCGAGATGATACCATTAGTCAATTTGTAATTTCCGTATACTTCAAGAGCAGACGGGATGGTATTAAACTCCTCATTCTTTATTACTTTTCTTATGGGAGGTAGTATCTCGTATGTTGGTGTAAAAGTGGTAGTCGGGGTTTTTGTTGAAGAAATCTTTATTGGTGTGTTTGTGGAAGCTGGTAAAGGTTTCGATAAAAACTTTGTTGGAGTTGGTTTTACCCCCAAAGTTGACACATTATATGTCGGGGTATATGGTTGAGTGGATGTTTGAGCAACCATAAAGGTTGCTTCAGCCTGTTTCGAATGTGCATCTTTTCCTTCTGCCGGTTTTATCTCATTTGGATCCAGAATAACAAAACCCCTGATTGCCAACAGGCCTATGCTCAAGAAGATTATTAGTATTCCGACCCATAACAAACTTTGCCAGGATTTGCTGCTTGCTGGCCTGGATGTAATCTTTTTCACTTCATTCGGTGCATCTTGGGTGTTGAGGCTTTCCAAGGCTTGGGCAAACTGGTGCATGTCTTGATAGCGGTCTCCCGCTTGTTTTGATAAGGTTTTGATTAACACCCGTTCGACCATGTCGGGTAGATTGGCAACAAAGTTTTTGGGATTAGGAAGCGGGTCTGTGGCTTGCTTGATGAGCACCGCAGCAGGAGTATCGGCCTGATAGGGTTTGCGGCCAGTGACCATCTCATATAGTACCACTCCAAGTGCATAAATGTCTGTGCGGGCATCCACATTTTTACCCTGAAACTGTTCAGGGGACATATATTCTGGTGTGCCAATACCTATGCCAGTGCCGGTCAGGTCAAACGTATCTTCGGTATCAAGAAGAATTTTGGCAATCCCAAAGTCTGTCAACATGGGGTCGCCGGATTGTGTAATGAGAATGTTGGATGGCTTTACATCTCGGTGGATAATGCTCTGTTGATGAGCATAATGAAGCGCACGTGCAATCGGAAGCAAAAGGCGGATGGCATCTTGCCAGTGCATCTGTTTGCCGCTTAATAGTTGCTTCAGGGTTCCCCCGGGCAAATGCGGCATGACCAGGTACGGTTTGCCATCGTGTTCACCATAATCAGCAATAGACACAATATTGGGGTGAGTTAACTTGGCCAATGCCTTGGCTTCCCGCTCAAAGCGCTTCAGGGTCTTGCCCATCGTTTCGATGGTCAGCCTTTCAGTGCGAATCACTTTGACCGCCACGTCCCGCTCAAGGCGGGTGTCGAAGGCTTTGTAGACAGTCGCCATACCGCCCTCGCCCAATTGTTCGAGGATGTGGTAGCGTCCGATGGATTGTCCGGTCAGGTTGCTCATAGTCTTTCCTGTGTGTTTCTGCGTTATCGAATAATGATTTTCGCGCTTCCGACAAGTTTGATATCGTGCCCATTACCAAGCATATCAGGAACAATTTTACTTTCTGTCAGATTGTCGAAGCTCCAGTAAGCTACCAATCCGGGCGGGATTGATGTGAGTGGTGTTTGCATGGTGTTTATTATTTCATCTTGAGTTCTGGCCACGTTCCAGATTCTAATTTCGTCAATGCTAAAGACAGCGTTTTCTGGAATTTGATTGATGTTGTATTTTCCAATCCAAAATGGAGATTCTATGGTTTCCCGTGGCAAATCATTTCCTGTGATTGCTTTGCCAAAATCATCAACCCATTTTGTATTCGTTATTGCTTCGCCATTGAGATAAAACCGTGTTCTTGAACTATTGCCATAAGTGTGTACCAGGCCAATATGAACCCATTGATTTAATGGCATTTCTGTGAGTGCCATAAACCTGGAATCAGCGCCTTCAAAGGCAAACAGCAAACCATCTTTTCCTACAGCAAGCGTAAAAATCCCGGCAGAACTCCTCTGATGGGCCTGGGATATAACCGGAATATATCCACATGCGCCAGTCCATCCTGTTTTACAATCAAATGAATACTTGGCGACTATCACCCACGCTTCAATTGTTATGGCTTTTCTTAAGTCCAAGTCGGATGTATAGCCAATGACTCCATACCCTTGGTCATCTATGCTAAGCGCTCCTCCAAATATTCCAGGAGTTGGAGTCGGGGTTAGGGTTGGGGAAATAGGTGTTGATGATTGAGTTTTTCTCGGTATTTGGGGGATTGTTGTTGTGATTTCTGATGATTGGGTAAAAATAGTTGGTGCTTTTGTGAAAAAACCTTCTCCAGTGGGGACAATCCATGTCCAATTCGAAAACCCAAGAAAGAAAACTAGGACGAGTAGCGCAATTCCCGTGATTCCTCCAAGCAAGAGCCGTGCCAACTTGTTTTTTAATATCGGCGATTGTTTTTTGTGTTGTGGTTTTCCGCTTTCGTCAACAATATCTGTTGTTGGGCTATCAGAAAAAGATGTGCCTGATCTGCTTTCTTTGTGCTGCGTGTGGGGTGATGGTGCGGATGGTACTTCTTTATCACTCAAGGTTTGCATGGCAGCAGCGAGCGTCTTCATATCAGGATAACGGTCTTCAGGTTGTTTGGCCAAGGCTTTTAAGAGCAGTTTTTCAACATCATTTGGTAAGCCAGGGACAAACTTTATTGGGCGCGGCAGCGGATCAGTAACATGCTTGAGAACGACTGCCATGGGGGTTTCGGCAGTATAAGGTTTACGTCCGGTTATCAGTTCGTAAAGTACCACCCCTAAAGAATACATATCTGCTCGGGCGTCAACTTGTTTGCCCAAGCCCTGTTCTGGAGCCATGTATTCGGGAGTGCCAACCCCTACGCCAGCACCAGTCAGGGTTTGACCTTCTTTAAGGCCTAGAATTTTAGCAATTCCAAAGTCAGTAAGATGTAGTTGGTTTTTCCTGTCTAATAAAATATTAGAGGGCTTGATGTCACGGTGAATAATTCCGTTTTCGTGTGCATAATACAGTGCATTTGCAATGGGCAGGACCAAAGAAAGCGCTTCTTGCCACGGGAGTGGCTGTCCCAGCTTTTGTTTCAGTGTTCCTCCCGGCAAGTATTCGAGCACGAGATAAGGTACACCATCATATTCGCCGTAATCGAGCACTTTGAGAATGTTGGGATGTGATAGATGCGCCAGAGCCTTGGCTTCGCGCTCAAAGCGTTTAATCACTCGTTCATGTTGCTGGGCAGGAAATGCATCCATGCGAATGACTTTGATGGCCACATCCCGCTCTAACCGTGTGTCGAAGGCCTTGTACACGCTCGCCATACCGCCCTCGCCGAGTTGCTCGAGGATGTGGTAGCGTCCGATGGATTGTCCGATGAGATTGGTCATAGGGTTCTGTTATCCGAAAAAGTGTACTTCAGGGCTGATAACAACTTGGTTTCATATATTTCTTAAGCCATTCTAAATCTCTTGGATAAGACGAACTCCACGTACCATCATAAAATGTGCGACAAGAACAACTACTTTTGTAGCAATCACAAACTACCAGCCCATTACTTGTTTTCTTATTGCCATGCTGCAATTCATATTCGTAAGTGCAAACCAGTAATTGTTTTGTAGCCGTTGGGGACGGGGTTACAGTAGGTGTTTGGGTGGCG
>JAGXRL010000152.1 GCA_018335915.1 Candidatus Latescibacterota bacterium | reverse complement strand
AAGTCTTCCGCGGTAGTCCAAAATCGATTTGTTGCAAAGCCGGCACTGTGAACTGATGGTCCTGGTCAATTGCCATCAACAGGGCATCAATAACCGTGTTACCAGTTACCAGGATGCGCTCTTCTGGTACGCCCTCTGCAAGTAGTGCCTGCCTGGCAGTGGCGGTCGGCGCAAAACACAGGTCGGCCAGAACACCCAGAAATTGACGATTGATTTCTTCTGGATAAGGGTTGTACTTATCCCGGGTGCGCAACCCGGCTTCAATATGGCAAACAGGAATTTGGTGATAAAAGGCTGCCAGGCCACCAATGAAGGCAGTTGTTGTATCACCCTGCACCAGAATCATGTCGGGTTTTTCAAGGCCTATGATGCGCTCCAGGCTTTGCAGTGCACGCACGGTGATGTCCGTCAGTGATTGGCCGGGCTGCATAATATCAAGGTCATGGTCGGGCTTTATCTGGAAAACATTGAGTACCTGGTCAAGCATCGATCGGTGCTGAGCCGTTGCAACAACACACGCACTGACGTTGGAGTGCTTGCCCAGTTCCAAAAGGATTGGAGCCATTTTGATAGCCTCAGGCCGTGTGCCGAATATTGTCATAATCATGGGTTGATTCATATTAACCACTTCCTGCTAGGTTTTGGGCATCAGGGATTCGTCTGGTGATAGCACCCGACAGGAATGGTTCCAAGTTACGATAAATGTCTTCAACGCGCCGGTCCCAGGTATTTTCCCGGGCTACCGCAACACGCGCTTCGATTGACTGTAAGGCATTATCCCGCATCGCTTCACCAACCTTTACGACAAAATCATCATTGTTCTCGGCAATATGAAGCACGTGGCTGTACGGAAGCAATTCCGGCATGGCTGTTGCCACAACTGAGCGTCCTGCGGCCAGGTACTCATGCAGCTTGGTCGGGTAGCCCGATAACACGTGTCCTTCCAAGCGATAGGGTATCAGCGCGGCATCAAAGACGCGCAGATAATTAGGCAATTCAGATGGTTTCTTCCAGCCTAAAAAGAAGACGTTCGGGGCTGCACGCAAGGCCTGCTCATCTGGACAGGAGGGCAGCTCATCCGGGCCAATCAACACCAGGGAGCAGTCGGGGTACGTTACGGCCACCCGGTGCAGAAGTTCGATATCGATTTGCCTGGCCATCCGGCCAGCGTAACCAATAATGGGGTGCCGTAAACCAGCAATATCGTCTGGTACTGGCAAGTCGGGCATCATCGCACGGTTGAACAAATCAAAGTCAACAGCATTGGGTATAAAGTATGTATGTGGGTTGATTGCTTCACGCACCTTGCACTGAGCGCGCGAGGTGGCAAACACAACGTCGACCAGGTTCGTCAACTGGTCGTCGTACCGTCGAACCAGTTCCTTGACGCGTGAGTTTGTCAAATAGTTGGCAAACTCGTCATAGTTCATATAACAGGCGAGCTTTTCGCCAAACTTGCCGACAAGACTTGAATGGTACGGGCCATAGAGCCACAGAATTGGAGAGACAACCTCAAGAGATTGCATCGCCCGATGCACATGCCTGATGAGCACCTCAGCGTTGATGCGAGCAACGCCTGGTACCATTACCTGAAGCAAGGAGCGCGGCAGATGACTTCGGGCATAAGGCAGAACGGATGGGCTTGAGATGACAGTAAGGTTTTTCTGCACTTGCTCGGTTCGCAAAGAAAAGAAGTTCGGCAGGTTACCGATCATCTCACCGACAAGGGATGCTTGCGAATCGCGGCCTGGGTCAAAGTAGAGAACCCGATTGTCAAGCGCGATTCGTGACATAATGGATTGGGCTTCTTTCCAAAGTCCATGCCAGTCGCGCGGGGCTATACAGATGATTGTTTCATTTTTCATGAGTTACTCCTGTGTTTGGGAGCGCAAAGCGGGGTCCCGTTGGGTAAGTAGCAATGATCGTAATCTTGCCCATTGCTCGCCTCTCAAGAAGCGAACAAAATCATCAGGCACGACTCTTTTCTGCCTTCTCAAAAAAGCCCAGGTATAGCCTGCAATTTCTGCCAGGCTGCCCAGCATGAACGGAAAACTAGAAAAACGGAACATACAGCTCGCCATATGAAACAGGGGGTGATAGCCTATCAGGTAGTGCTGCTCGCCCTTTTTAAAACGTGCCCTGATTACCCCGCCTCCCGCAGTTCCGGTTGCCCGATGATGATAGACTGTGATATCTGGAAAGGACTCGACCTGACAGCCGTGCATACGCACCATCGTTTCAGCTACCGCGTCGATGCCGCCACATGACAGACGTTGATAGCCTCCTATGGTTTCATAACACTGACGCCGGAACATTTGAATTGGGCCTCCAACGCTGTTCTTGGCACAGAGTACCTTCACAAACCGGCCGCGAGAAAAGTCCAACCTCAGCCCGCCAGCCAAGCCCAGGCGTTCGTTCTGCTCGAATTTCGAGAGAATGTTGGCATAATAAGAGCTATCGAAGGTTATATCTGCATCCAGATTTCCGATAAAGTCGAATTGAAGTTCCCTGAGGTGCTCATAAGCCAAGTTAATCGCCTCAACTTTTGAGCCAAAGTTTCTTTGCCTATCTCCAGATTGGCGCAAAAACAGGATAAAGTCATGTTTCTGGGCGTAACGCTCAACAATTTCATCAGTGCGGTCGGTGGAACCATCGCTGACGATTACCCACTTTTTGGGGCGTACTGTTTGGGCAATGACCGCCTGCAGGGTGCCTTCGATGAAGTCAGCCTCGTTTCGGCAGGGAGTGATGAGTACGTAGGTTTTCGCCGCAGTTGTCGGCGGCTGATGCGGGTTGGGAGTTGTGCTATTTGTCATCGGAACAGCTCTCCTGGCTGAGAATACAATCTTGTTCAAATAATTGCGTGACGGAAGTAATCGAGGCGCCTGTTCCTGGTGGAATTGCAGGATTCTGAATTGAAAAATTAAAATCGGCAAAATCTGCGCCTTGAAACCCACTATAGTCATCATCCAGGAACATTGGGTCAAGTTCGAGCGCCACGCCATGCTGGTCGCGAGTCAACCAGTTGTAATTTCCGGTTGCTTCTGACCAGTCAAAGATTCCCATTCCCCACGGACCACCCCAAAAGATTGAGTCTCTAATCAGGTGGTCATTACCATGCATGTTTATATTCCAACTCTCATAGACCGCATCCTGAACAACCGTCACGTTCTGCAGCGTCCAGTTTGATGATGCGCCCCCTTTCTGAATGACAATGCTGCCCTCACCGTTGCTCACAAAAAGGGTGTTCTTAATTAAGACATCATTTACGGTTGCCTTATTGTTAATCATGATGCCTTGCGTGAAAGAAGGGCCAATGATGTTGTTTTCTAAAACAATAGGTCCCTGCAAACCACCGTCATAAATTTGTAGACCATCTGTGTGCGCGCAGTAGTTAAAGGGTTTGCCACGCACAGTGGGATGTTCGCGGCTGTTATACAACCATGAATTTCGGAGTGTGAAATTCCAGACACCCCATCCAGCCTGAAAGGAATCCTGGCCATTATCATGAATAATCACCCGTTCAAAGAGAATATCAGAGCCACCCAGTTCGACACCAGCTCCCTCCGGCGCTGTATTCGCGCCTGAACCAAGCGACCAACCGTTATCATATATTTCAACATTACGGACAATAATATTGCTTGCACCCTGCCGCATCATAATTCCTCTCTTGTGGTTACGAAGCACTATTCCTTTCCATTCTTGCCCATCAATAACGATAAAACTTCGACCTTCCAAATCGATTGCATCTTGAGCCTTCGTAGGAATGTATTCCGATTCTCCACAATAAGGTGGGGCCGGACGCTGTCCATCCAGAACGACTTGCTGTCCATTTGTCGTTATCGTAATTGGTAACCCAGAAACACCACTTGCTCCCACTTTCATGTTTGTGCGATATTCGCCACCGCGAATCACAATTGTGTCTCCGGGGCTGACATTTTTCCATTGAATTTGGTCCATCTCATTCCAGGCTGTCTCCCACGATTTCCCATCTGTATTATTTCCTTCCTTTGAAACGTATAGCAAATTATCGGTTGATTGAGCCGGGGTGCTTGTAGAAGAGTTTCCATTTGTAGGAGACACTTTATTGGTAGGCGTAAAATTGCTGAATGGAGTGGAATTAATCGAGTTACCCGGCGTGTTACCACTAGGAAGCGCAACGGCTTCACTAATACTGAGCTTAACGATCAAACCAGCAAAAATTAGCATAATAAATATAAGCAATCCAACAATATATTTTTTACCAATCACTCTGCCTCCTCTTACAAGTGTCATTGAACATTTGGAATGCTCTTTTTTTGTCTACCCAACCACTTTGCCAGGATGGGTGGCAAAATCAGCGCCACATCATCGAGCGATATTGTGGACAACACAATATTTAGTGCGATGAAAATAATAATTATCATCATCCTGATTAGAAACCCCTCGGGCTGCACCAACCAGAACAGGATGGCGCCAAGCCACAGCAGGGCTGTCTGCTTGATATAAGGAGCCGCTACAACTCGGATGCGACTACGCCGCAACATCCAGATGGAAATAGGGTTGGCCACATAATAGGCAAACAGTTTCCCAAAGGCGGGGCCAATCAAGCCCCAGATGGGGATTAGAATCAGAGCGGCCACAACAATTAAAGTTTCCCGGATGGCGTTGGCAGCGAGTGAGCGCCCAGGGTAACCGGCCGAGGTCAGCGTATACCCCATCAGGGTCACGAGAACA
>JAGXRL010000151.1 GCA_018335915.1 Candidatus Latescibacterota bacterium | reverse complement strand
ATGCGATACAGACAACCCGCACCAGTCTGGCGGTTCGCGTGGTAAAACATAAGCCAGCCGCGCTCAGTTTTAATCAAAGGCGAACCAAGACCAATCCGGTTTGAATCCCACCACGCACCGCGTCGCGGTGTCATAATTATTTTATTTTTACCCCAATGAATTAAATCGGGTGATTCGGCAAGCCAGATACTTCCACCCATTCCGTTCTGAGGACGGTGAATCATGAGCCATTTGCCATTAAAACGCACCGGGAAAAGCGATGCGTCCTTATTCTCGGGTGGGATTAAAACTCCGAGCCGTTCGAATCGGTTAAAATCTTCGGTCATTGCCAATGCCACTGCTGGTCCAGCCCTGGAATAAGCGGTGTAGGTAACTGCGTACTTATTGAGTTCATCCAGCCAGACAATCCGCGCATCTTCAACGCCCCAGATTTCGTCCGGATGATTGATTGGGTCAGGCGGAAAGGTCGGTTCTGGGTCGAGTGCCCAATTGTCAATTCCGTTTTTGGAACGGGCTGCCCAAAGACAAGATATACCCCGCCGGTCTTCAACCCGGCAGAGCAGTAATGTTGTGCCGTCTTTTAAACGGACCGCGCCCGGATTAAATATTGCATTGACCGAGTGTTGCCAGTTTTGGGCAGTTAAGATCGGATTGTTCGGATGGCGCTCGAGCAGCATTGAACGGTCATCGCGTAATATTGCTTTCATTATTTTAACTTTGCTTGTCTTGACTTCATTGCCAATAAGGCGAGCAGAAAAGAAATTGTTGATTCAGCACCCTGGTTAAGATTTACACCGTCAGGTGAAAGCCCGTCAAAACAGCCGCCCGTAGTATAATCATACAAAGGAACCCCAAGGTCATTACGACCTAAAAACCAGTCAAATGCCCGACGCGCTTCTTTGTGCCATTGTTCATTGCCAGTTACTGCATGAGCGGCCAGACACGCACTCGTCATTGAATGTGCTTCAACTGGCTGCTGGTCATATCGGCTGCGGGGACCATCGCGTTGCCAGCCGCCGGTACCGATTGGAACAAAATGCCCTTCTGGTGCGGTCTGAATTTTTGCGAGCCATGCTAAAGTTTTAAGACTCGTATCCACCATTTCCTCTTGACCAAGATCCTGACCCGTGTGAAGCAAACCATGACAAAGCACAGCATTATCATAGGTCATATAAGTCTCAAACCATGGCCATGATTCGCTGGTAGTAGAGCGATATAACCCGAGTAACTTGTTGCCTAAAACATCGCGTAATCTTCTGGCAACACTATCGCCAGGGAATCGTTTGAGAAACTCATGTATGCCGATTAAGGTAAAAGCCCATGCCCGTGGGCTGGTAAAATTTTCTACTGCAGGTAATCCGGCATGAAACAGGTCGAGCGCCACTGCGACCTGTCCGTCGTCCGGAGCGATATCAACCGCAATGCCAAGACTCCAGAGCGACCGGCCGTGACTGTCTTCAGACCCGACATCTTCGAGCCACCTGCGGTCATATGCCATAAAATTTCTAAATCTTCCGCGCTCGCGGTCAAAAGCGTGGTCAAGAAAAGACAAATAGCAAAAGGTAAGCCGCAGTAATTGAAGGTTCTTTGGGTTGGCTTCTAATCCGCGCAACGCCACAATCAAGGCGCGTGCATTATCGTCAGTTGTATAGCCGCGGGACCGGTCAGGCACCGAGTATCGGGTATGCTGCAGAATACCGGTTTCGTCAGTAAGATTAACCAGATTACCAAAATTCATTTCTGGTAAATCAGCAACTAACGGCTCGGTTTGGCGCGGCCGGTTAAAATGTCCGGATCGGCGCCGTTCTTCATAAGCCCGAGAAAAAGATTCAAGATAGCGTTGGGAAACCTCGGGCCATATCATCTGTCTTCCAAAAGTATAGGCGTTTTTACGGATTGCGTGCCGCTTTACCGGATTTGCTAATAAATCAATAATCGCTTCGGCTAAAGCGCGTCCGTCCCGGAATGCAACCAAGGTGCCGCGGTTGTCGGCAAGCATCTCGTCAGCATACCAATAAGGCGTTGACACAACTGCTTTGCCCGTGCCTAGCGAATAAGCAAGTGTTCCAGATACAATCTGGGCTTCAGTCAGATATGGCGTCACATAAATATCGGCAGCACCCAGGTATTCACAGAGTTCTGATATATCAGCAAATTTGTCGTGAAAAATAATATGGTCTTCCACGCCGCGAGCCCGGGCGTGACGCTTTAACCCCAGCCGGTAAACTTCTCCGTTCTCGCGCCTTATTGCCGGATGAGTTACGCCGAGCACGATATAGACAACATTGGGAAACTGTCGAACAACTTCAGGCAGGGCATCAATCATATATTCGATTCCTTTATTCGGCGAAAGCAGACCAAAAGTCAGGATTAAATCGCGGCCCTCGACATGAAACTTATCTTTATAAAAATTCGGGTCAACAAATGGCATATCCGGAATACCGTGATGAATCAAGTCAATCTTGCTTTCCGGAACATGATATATTTCGCGCAGGAATTCAATTGACCGTTCGCTCATAACCACCAAACGGTCGCTCAACCGGCAGAGTTCATTCATAACTTTACGCTGATTTTCATCTGGTGCATGGAGTACGGTATGTAAGGTTGTCACAATCGGCATCTGAAGCTGACGCAAAGTTGTCAGTAAATAACCGCCTGCGACACCGCCGTAAATTCCGAATTCATGCTGCACGCAGAGCAGGTCGGCCTGTCCCATATTTAAGAATTCTGCCAGGCGACGGTAATCAGCGAGTTCATTCTGGGCAAGCTCGAATCGCACGCGGTTAGGATAAGCATAGCCCTCAGGAATATCATTCATGACTGCTGCCAGACAGCTGATTTTTGGCGCGGCAAGAGCAATTGATTCGCAAAGGTCACCGGTAAAAGTTGCGATGCCGCACTGCCGGGGTAGATAGTTGCCCAGAAAGGCGACTTTAGCAAACGGATATTTTTGCTTACGTTTCATTGTTAGATACTATCTTATTAATTTTATCGTTTGTCAAGAAAAAGTTTTTCGGCTGCCCGACCAAAAGAAAAACATAATTATTACGCAGCATTGAATAACAGATACCACAAAGACACAGAGAAGAAAAATTCAAAACTCAAAATTTTGGTTTGTGCTTCTGTGGTATTTTTTTCGTTAGATACAATAATCATTAAATATACTGCCAATCATTCAAGTAAAATACAACTTAAAAATATTTGCATTTTTGGTTTGTATTTTTGATTTTTAATATTTAATATGATTATGGCGGAGGCGTGTAGGAATCGAACCTACCGTTCCCCTTTCGAAGAACACCTGGATTTGAAGTCCAGCAGGCACACCAGCACCCAGCCGCCTCCATTTATCATTACAGATTATTGCGGTTGGCGTGTCAATAATGGTAATTTGAAAATTATTTACTGTCAACCCCGCACTCGCGACTTCGTCGAATTGCAAATTGAAGATTGTAAATTTTAAATTGATACTTTTTGTTTTAAAATAGAGCGTAGCGACATCTGGCGCTGGTCATCCCGCACCTATTTTCAAACACAGCGTGGTTTAAATAAATCAATGAAAATTCGCTCACTCAATTTCAGGAATAGGTGCGGGGTCAACCCTGCCCATAACCAAGATAAAATATCGGCCTACTTGACATGTCATATCTCACTTTGTAAAATATAATATATGATTAATATGGGGGGCATTATGAAACATACCTTGTTATTAAGCCTCAGTTTGATTTTCGTTGTCGGGCTGAGTGTTTCTGCTTTTGGCGCAGACCGAATGGTCATTTGCGAAGAATTGTATTCTGGGACCTGACCTACCTGTCCTGCTGCCAGTAGTTTACTGGCATCAATTGCCGCAAACAACCCGAGAGGAATCGCACTTATTGAATTGCATGTTAACCCTACAAGTGCACCGACTTATTTATATCCTTCCCGGCAGCGTATGTCTTTTTATCCACCAACCGCTCCACCGAGCTCTTATTACACGCCCTGGTTATGGCTTGACGGAGATCCGGCGCCGGGTTATAACACCGGGACATGGTCAACTCATATCACGAATCGCCTGAATCAACCATCGCCGCTCACCGCTTCAATCTGGGGCGAGTATAATACGCATACAAACAGCGGCACGATTAATGTTCGGTTTCGTAACGATTCAAACGCGACGATTAATGCAAATGTCCTTTTTGTTATAACCGAAGACAATATAGCTTATACTATGCCGAATGGCGACGGTGTTCATAATCATGTTGCCCGTCAATTTATTCCGGACCATATCGGCACTGCGGTATCGTTTAATAGCGGTGATTCAATAACCGTTAGTTACCCGTTTACGATTCAGTCAAACTGGAACGCACAAAACATCGAATTTGTCGCAATTATCCAGACACCGGTTTTAGTCGGTTCGACCAAAGAGATTTTGCAGGGCGCAAAAATAGGTATTTTAGACCTCGCTGGTGTTGAGGAATTACAAAACCACCCGCCCGTTAATTCGTTTCATCTCAGGGTGCTTCCCAATCCGTGCGTTAACCAGGCAAGATTCTCTTTCACCTTACCGGCTGGTAGTAGTTATCAGATTAATATATTTGACGCTTCGGGCAGGGCGGTCAAGACCATAAATGGGGTTGCGACTGGGAATAATGATGTGGTCAATTGTGATTTAAAAAATTCGGTTGCTTCGGGCGTCTATTTTTATCGGTTTGAAAGTACGGTTAGCAATAAAGTCGGCAAAATTATTGTTAAGTAGTTTTTATAAATATTCAGGCGGGATGATAATGTCTGTCATCCCGTTTATTTTATAACTATATTGACATTGTTTTATCGGGTCAATATAATATTTAAAATATGCGGGCATTAAGCATACTGCACCGAAAGGAGTTACTATGAATAAATATATATTAATTTTATTACTCATGGTCAGCATTAGTGTGGCTGGCCGGTTGGTTGTTAATGGTGATTTTGAACAAGAATTGACCATAGGCTGGTATCAGGCTGGAGTTACAAGCAGCGCTGATACTATTGACCGTCAGACTTATTTTGACCCTGACCCTGATTATGAAGCAAGAGTCAGAAAATATAATGCCGGTTATGCAAAATTATTCCAGACTCTTGATATACCAACTACTGATTTAGAATTTTCAGTTAATGCCAATCTTTACGCGACGGCAACCAGCCCTTATTGGGCTGCCGCGGCCGTAATTCTGCGTTATCTTAATGACAATAATGATTTGTTGGGTGAAACCAGAATTGCCCACAAGTCGCAGTATTGTCCCTGGACAAATACCAGCACTATTCATATTATTCAAGTTGCCGCCCCCAACAACTGGTATAATTATTCATTTAATATTAACAATGAATTGTTGAATTTGCCCGGCGTAAACCCAGCCCTTGTTAAAAAAATACAAATTGCGCTTTTTGATACTCTCACCAGTGGCTGAGGCAGCAGTTGCATCGCGAGGGTCCTCGCGGATGATGTGTCCTTAGATTATAACGGCACTAATCACTATCTCAATTTTGTCAATTCTCATGTCTATGATGCGGCGGGCAATAATAATGGCCGTTTAGACCCGGGTGAAACCGCAAATCTGACTTCGGTCCTGCGCAATATCGGCGGTGCCAATTTTACCAATCTCCAAACTACCTTAATCTGTACTTCTCCGTATATCACAATTACTGACAATTCTGGTCATTTCGGAGTTTTAGCTGTGGACAGTATTAAAGAAAACATTGGCGACCCCTATGCTGTCTCGGTCAACCCAAATTGTCCACAAGGGCATAATGCGGTATTTCAGATTATCGCAACTGATGGTGCTTTTGCCGACACCTTCACTTTTTCAAAAGTAGTCGGCTCTTATCATTATCTGGTCTGGAATCCAGACCCGACGCCGGCTTCAGGTCAGACAATTAACAATATCCTGACAACCAATGGTTATAGCGGTGCGATTACAACCAATTTACTTGCCGAGCCAACCCTGGACCTTTACCGCTCAATATTCATCTGCTGCGGTATCTATCCCAATAATTACCGGATTGTAGCGAACGGCGCAGAAGCAACTGCCATAGTTAATTATCTTAATAATGGCGGACGGGTCTGGCTGGAAGGCGGTGATGTCTGGTATTATGACCCCTTAGTCGGCGGACATAATTTTGGTACGATGTTCGGACTGGTTGGTCTTAGTGACGGCAGTGGTGATATGGGCCCGGTAATTGGCGTTGCCAACACTTTTACCAATAGTATGAATTTTGGATATTCGGGTGAAAACAGTTATATGGACCGAATCAACGCAACGACCGGATATCTTATCTTTCAAGACGGCAATAACAGTTATAACTGCGGAGTTGCGCACGCGCCATCGGTTTATCGTACGATTGGAGTTTCTTTTGAATTCGGCAGTCTGGTTGACGGCGCCGCGACTTCGACCAAACGGGTTCTGATTGACTCGATTATGGAGTTTTTTGGTATCACCCTGACCGGTATTGAAGAAAGCGGGCTCACAAACATTGAATTATATCCGAGTTTAAAACTATATCCGAATCCGGTTAAAGCAGGTAATCAAATTCGCCTTCAATATACCTTGCCAAACGCCGCCGCTCTCAATTTACGAATTTATAACACGCTTGGCAGTTGTGTCAGAACCATCAAATCTGAAAACAATCAGAACCACACTATTGTCTGGAACGGCACTGATGAGCAAAACCGCAAACTACCGGCTGGTGTTTACTTTATGAGCATGGAAGCGGAAAACGCCAAGAAAATTACCCGCAGAATTGTACTGATTGATTAACGCTCGCGAAGACATCAAATCATAAATTTGTTATCGGGTGATTTATTGACATATCTCATAACCATAATTATAATAGTTGCTAAATGAAAAAAATAATTTTATTAACTCTGCCTTTACTGTTTATTTTCTGTTCTGAAGCGCCGCGCTTTGTACCAACGCCGACCAATCGGATTGTCTTAGCCGAACTCTTTACCGATGACCTCTGACCATTCTGCGTGGCTGCGGAGCAGTCACTTGACTCTTTACAAGAGTATTATGGAGATTCCCTGGTGATTATCTCTTATCATCATTCGTTTGATATTCCGTCTAATGCGGTCCGGCGTGAATTGTATGAAAATCCGGTTTATCCGACCGTTATCTTTGACGGTACTGACAAACAATTCGTGACCGACCCCTCGCTTTATGATTCAATGTTTAATCAAAGCATTCAGGTTGCAAAATCGTCGACACCGCTTTTCAATCTTGAACTGAACGGTACGGTAACAGCGAGCAATGGTAGTTTGTCAATAAAAATCTCGCCGGCCGACACTTTTCATTACGATTCGGTCTATGCCTTTATCATAATCTGCGAAGATTCGGTACGGGGCATTGCCCGAGACTTCAATTATATTACCCGGCAATTATATTCTTTTCCGGTTAATCTGTTTTTCCCGGACAGCATGGACACAACCATTACTTTTATTCATACGATTCCAGTGGAAAAGATGCGGGCGGTTTTATTTATGCAAAATTTGAACACCAAAAAAGTATTGCAGGCAGTTGGCAAAAAATTTAACTGAATTAATGAAATTATAAAATAATGGGGAGAAAATGAAAAAACTGATTCTATTGCTGATTATTCCTTTGGTAATTTTTGCCGAAGAAAAAACCGTTTCTTTTAAAGATGCACCGAGCTTTACCCTGACTGACGTTACTGGTAAAACCGTGATTCTTGACTCTTTGGTAAAAAAAGGTCCGGTCATTATGAGTTTCTGGGCATTATGGTGCAAGATGTGTATTAAAGAACTCGATGCCTTAAAACCTTATTATGTCGAAATCGAATCGCTCGGCGTCAGTTTTCTCGCAGTTAGCCAGGACAAGGCAAAATCCAAAGACGAAGTTCGGTCGTTTGCGGCCGGTCATAAGTGGAACTACCAGGTTGTTTTGGACCCGGATAATCTGCTTCGTAAATCATACAGCGTACAGGTTATGCCCACGCTCTTTATTGTTGACCAGAACAAAAAGATTGTTTTTACGCATCAAGGTTATAAGCCTGGCGACGAAAAGAAGCTGATGGAAAAAATACGGGAATTATTTGCAGATTGCGGAGATTGTTACGGCTGTGAAAATCATAAATAGAATTCGTTCGGTTGGCTTCTCTTTCCTGTTTCTTGTCGCTTGCCTCGTACCCGTGTCGTTGTCTGCTCAATCGATTAATCTAAGCGGCGGCAATTCGGCTGAATACTGGCTGTTTGTTGGCAAAGATGCGGATTCAATTAATTATAAAGAACACTTTGAAGATAAATTAAAACTTTCTCTTAATTACGGTCACCTCGCCTTGCGGGGAACTTTTTTTACCTGGAATCCTTCGCATCCGCAGCCGAACCGGCTTAATTATATTGACTATAATATCGAATATGACAATGCACCGATTAATATTTTATACGGCACTTATTATACTACTTTTGGCCGGGGTCTGGTCTTAAACCAGTTTCTGGACGAAGATTTTCGTAATGACAATTCGATTACTGGTTTTAAAGGCGGGTTTAATTACTTTAACAGTCAATTTACGCTCCTTGCCGGCAAACCAAGAAATATCTTTTTTCAGGAAAACGCCTATATCGTTATCAATGACACGACTGACCAGATTCGGGGTGTTGATTTTGAGACCCGCTTAATCCCCCTGGTCTCGTTGGGCGCAAGATATGTGCGGGTCAACCGGCAAAATGATTTTACGCCCAATGCTTTTAATGAACTGTTTGGCGGCAACCTTGGTATTCAACTCGGGCCTTTTGAGGGTTATCTTGAGTACGCGCACCGGCTCGGATGTTATCCGCGGGTCGGCGGCAGATTAACCGGCTCAGGCTTACTCTTTTCATCCAACCTGTCTTTTCCTGGCTTGGGTATTGCGTTTCAGATTATGGATTATGACTTGATTGGGTTTGGCGATGTCAACTATCAATACGGTGCAACCTATCGGTATAATGAACCGCCGACGCCAATAAAATCAGGTCTTTCGGTCAACCGGGGCACGGACGAGTTTGGCTTTGGCACATCGGTGAACTACGCGCCGATTGATAACTTGTATCTCGAAGCAAATTATAATAGCATTAAGAATCATAATAAAACCCAGGGCGTTACCGAACAGATATTAAAAATCAAATCCACCCATTTTGAAAACCTTGAAATTATCACCGGTATTGAGGCAACCATAAAAGACCAGATTGAACTGCCGATTGATAAAAAGACCGAATTCAAACCTTACCTTGAAGCCACTTATGACTTTGGCAATTTCTTTATCGAAGCCGGGTATGAACATAATTTTATCACTGCCGATACCAGTAAATATTATGACCACGCTCTGGCAGTATCAATTGGCAAAGCCGAACTTTTCCAGTTTACGCTTCGCTATGAACGGCGCAATCATGTACCCGAATGGCTGATTAACAAACTCGGCGCAGATATAAGCTGGCCTATGGCAGAACTCAGTCTTGACTTAACCAGCAAACACAATTTGCGAGTCAGGGTCGGCGGTGAAAAAGGCGGGCTCGTCTGTTCCGGCGGTGTCTGCCGGTTTGAAGAGCCGTTTAAAGGCGTTAAAGTAGTGTTAACCAGCATATTCTGATATGATTAAAACATTACCACATAAATTCAAAATTGTTTGAATTATATTATGAAAAAACTAATTGCAATTATAATAATTTTGTTGATTTGTGCCTTTGGTATTTTCTGGGGCAACAAAAAAGGCGAACTCGTCGAAATCGAAGCAGTCGGTTCAGTCATGTGTCTTTCCTGTATGGGATTGCAATAATGATGAAAATCCTAAATCCTAAGCACCAAGCACTAAACAACATCTAATGACCAAAATTCACAAAATACACATATATAATAATTTTGATATTTGGGTTTTGAATTTGTTTAGGATTTCGATATTAGAATTTAGAATTTAACCATGAGACCATTCCGTTTAGGTCAGATTATCGCGACCATTGTTCAGTTCAGTTATTTTCCTGCGTTGTGGACCGGTTTTATTTATCAGGGATTTGCCAAGCGATTCTGCGTGCCGATTTTAACCTGCTGGGGTTGTCCGCTATCCCGTTTCGGATGCCCGATGGGCGGCTTGCAGCATTTTATCGGTTTGCGTCAGATTCCATATTATATCGTTGGGTTTTTCGGGGCGGTTGGGATTCTGGTTGGCCGGATGGCTTGTGCCTGGGTCTGTCCGTTCGGGTTTTTACAGGATATGCTAAAGAAAATAACCCGCATAAAACTGAACCTTCCCAAATGGACAACTTATACCAAATATGCGGTTTTAATCGGTATTGCCGGGATTGCGGTTTATATTACTGCTGAGCCCTGGTTTTGCATGCTCTGTCCGGCTGGCGCACTCCAAGCCGGTATTCCGATTGTGCTTACTGACAAAACCGGTGATTTAAGAGCATTAGTCGGCTGGCTGTTTAAAACCAAACTGGTAATTTTAGCGTTTGTGATAATCGGCTCAATATTTATCAAGCGCTTTTTCTGCCGTGTCTTCTGCCCGATTGGTGCGATCTATTCGGTTTTTAATCGTTTCTCTTTGGTTAAAATGTCGGTCGACCAGAGCAAGTGCGGTGTCAATAAATGTAATGTCTGCCGAAAGGTCTGTCCGGTTGATATTAATATTTATGACAATCCCAATGCCAAAGAATGCATCCGCTGCCTGGAATGTAAACACAAATGCCCAAAAGGCGCGGTTGGCGTCAGTTTAAAACCTTAACCCGTATAAAATATTTTTAAGGTTTATAAATTTTTCTTCCTGTTTTCCAGTCACTCCACCATTCAATTTTCGTTGGCATAATCTTTAAGACACAGAACTCTTTTGAGGTCGGTCCTTTTGGAAAATAACTGGTCGGGTCATAATGGGCGGTTTTCCAGACATATTCTTTGGTTTTCAAATCCGAAATGATTTTGGCTTTACCCAAAACAATCGCGGTTTTATCGCCATTCGGTTGTTTAGTAAAGAAAAGACATATTTTAGGATTTTTCTTAATCTGTTTTACTTTTCTTGAATTAGAAAAAGTAATAATCCAGATTGTCATATCGCTCTCTATTACAGGCGTCATCGAGCGGATAATTGGCTGACTTCCCTCGCAGGTCGCAAAATAGGCGTGATTGAGCGTCTCTTTCATTATTTTAACAATTCTTTTCTTATCGCTTAAACTCATATTTTTCTCCTTCTAAACATTGTCTTGTTTAGTATAGATAAATTACCAACCATGTCAACCAATAAAAAGTTGGGCGCCGGGTCTGACCAGGCAGGTTATCCGGTAAGCAATCCGGCAGGCAGTATAATAAACTGCCCAAGAAGCTGTCTGATAGACAGTGGAGTAGACAGCCCGGGGGCTTGTCGAGTAGACGACCTGCTAAACTGCCTAATCCATTATCGGGCATGCAGTTAAGTCGATTGTCGACTGTATTGCCTGCTCTATTGCCAAGAAGATTGCCTGCTTGGTTGTTTAGTAGGTGTGGCTCTGCTCTAACCTGATTTTTAATATAGAATAGGGGGTGCTTAACTAATTAATCTCTTATTTCATTATCAATATCCCGTAAGTTTTCGGGTCATACTGAATCGGCACCTGAAAATCCACAGCGCTATTCAGCCGTTTCTGTTTGCGCCGGAAATTAATTCCCCATTCCTGTCCTGACTCTGCCCTTATGCCAACCTGTTCCAATGGTATTTCGGCTTCGATTGACCAAAAATCATCTCCTTTATCGGTCTTGACTTCATAGACTCCATTCCACTCCCGGTCAGCATAATAGCCGTTGTTATATATCTTCTGGTCAAAAACCACGCCATTCGGATTGAAATATATCTGATAGATTGTGTCGCGGTTTGGTGCCAAAAAATACCCGACACAATCTTCACCATATACTGCGCCGTCATGTTCAGTAACCTTTGCAGTTAGCTCTTCTATTTTCTGTTCCCGGCATATTGCGCCAAGATATAAATTATCCGTATCATACGCATAATAAAACCAGGTCGAGTCACCGTTCATTTTACCGCCGTCCGGCGCATATAACTTGCTGATTGGATTTTTCCAGAACGGCTCGTTTATCTTG
>JAGXRL010000150.1 GCA_018335915.1 Candidatus Latescibacterota bacterium | reverse complement strand
CAATCAACACTACAGGGTCTTTTGATGTTTGGTCGATAATTAGGTTACGCCTCCCTTCCTGTCCTGCCCGCCGCAATTTCCTTGCCCAACCACTCGCGTCTTGATGCGTCAGGTCGGCGGCATTGGTATCATCTTCCCTAAGTAATTTGCTATAGCCTGGGTGAAACCGCCTTAACTTATCCGCGTCTACAATAACAAAACCGCCTTGCTCGGAAAACTCTGCCGCTGCATCAGAAGTGATCCTTGATTTGCCAGAACCAGGCTGCCCTCCCGTTATGATTGCGCGGGGATTGGTTTGCGGGACGCTTTTTTCTAGGTAATACGCCTGGATGCTGGCGTAAATTTCTTCATGTTCTGCTAACGTAAGAGTATTGCCATTACTGCCCACGCTTAAGCATTGACGCTGTTTGCTTTGACCATTGGGCCGTATGAGGTAAGGATGCGCTCAATTTCAGTGGTGTCACTAAAGCGCAAGGAAAGGTCTTCATCGTTGTATTTTGTTATTTCAGATTCCCAAATGGAGATCTTATTGGCATCTGGTTTGGCTTTACGTTTTTCAGAATAAACCAAGCTGGTACGTATAGCCACTAGCATCCCCAAAGTTTCTTGGGCAGTTTCAAAACGGGCAAGCTGCTCGGTTGTAGACATAATAATTACTCCGTAAAATAAGCCAGTTCAAAATTAATATTTTAGCCGCGAAAATAATTTTTAGTAAACCGCCTTCTTTTAAATCCGCTAAATTCAAGTCGCTTTTCTTTAACGATCCATTCGGCTATTAATTCCATAAAATTTTCGCGGCTAAAATTAATTCCCTTTACATTACCCCTCAATAACGGCGATAAGTGATACCTCACGAAGATCAACTTCAACCACATAGCCACCATCATCATATTTTAACCAAGCATAGCCCTCTGATTGTGGCCGACGGTTCACTAACAAACGTGCATCCCTTTTGTTGTGATAAACCTTGATGATTGCTTTTTTAAATTTAGTGGGGTCGTCTTGTTTTTCGCCTTTTTCTTTTATGGAGTCCAGACCTTGATTATCGTTGTTTTGGGATTCACTGTTGTTGTCAACATCGTTATCACCAGAAGCCTTTTCCACATATTTTTTAGCCAAATATTCACGGAACAATTTAACTGGGACTCTAGTGATTTCTTCCATCGTTTCATCCTGCAACCACTCTTTTAATTCATCTGGATGTTTTTTCCCTACCATCGTGAGTTCATAGATAAGAGTAACGTCAGAGCAACGACCGCTATGATAAATTTCCGACATATAATCTGGCAGGTCAAGAAGCGTCGTGTGCATTGTCACGAACGTATTAGATTTACCCATTGCTATTGCAATATCTTTTTTCTTGATGCCTTCTTTTAAGGCAAAACCAATGATAGTGGCGATTTCCATCGCATTTAAGTCTTCACGCTGTAAGTTTTCTACTATTTGGTCTAAACGCGTGTAATCTTCATCGAGAACATAAGGAATGGTTTTTAAGCCAAGATTCCTCGATGCCCTAACCCGCCGTGCGCCGTGATTGATTATGTAACGGCCTGGAGAATTTGGGTTCTTACGGACTGAAATAGGCGTTTTTACGCCCCTGGCTTTAATGCTGTTCTCAAGTTCTTCCATTTTTTCTTTGGAGTAACCTTTGTTTTTTTCCTTTCTTGGTTGCCCTGGGTCTTCATCTATTAGGTCTAACTGCAACAAAGAAGGAGTGCCGTCTGCGGCAATGGGTGCGTCAAGCAAGGAAGAAAGGTCACCCATATTTTCTAGCCCAAGGCTTGATTTACCTGCTTTCGGTTTAATTGGTGTGACTGTGTTCATTGCGCGATCTCCATTTTGTCATAAACATAAGCTGCTAAGGCTCTGACTTCTTTTGATGCCTTTCGAGCAGCCGTTTTTTTAATCTTCCAAACCGGAACACCGGAAGCAAGAGCGTCTGCTATGCTGCTTCTTAAACCAATTCCGGTAGGAATCATGAGTTGCGGGTACGCTTCAATCAATTCGGCGTGATGCCTTAGATGCCGTGGATTACGCGCATCAACCTTGCTTGGAACCATACCCAAGAAATTAAGCTTTGTATTTAATTTCCGTACATTCGCTATCGTCGTTAGCATCTTTTTAATCCCCTGTAAGCTATAGACTTCAAGCTCTATCGGTGACAGCACGGAATCAGCCGAATATAAAGCTGCCGCCAAAGTGACGCCAAGTGCAGGGGCAGTGTCAATCAATGCTACATCAAAGCCGCAGTCTGCCAAGGCTGCTATGTTGTCTTTAAAGGACGCACTCGCATCAGTTAAACTCCGCCTTTCCATATTGGCCAAAACCGGATCAGAAGCAATAAGGCTCAACAGTGCGCCCTCTGGAAGATTGACGAACGCTTTACGCAACGTATCGCCATCATTATCGAATAATTGGCTAGCAAAATAGCCACTACTGTATTCATTCAATGTAAAAGAAGCGTTTGCTTGTGTATCCAGGTCGATAACAACCACCCGTTTCCCTCGCTCTAAAAAATCAAATGCCAGGTGGATAAGACTGGACGTTTTGCCAACCCCTCCTTTTTGTTGTGCCACAACAAGAGTTTTCATTCTTTTCCCCGTTTCTTTTTCTTCGCCGCTTCCGCCCATTTTTGCACTATGTACGCCTGATGATTTGGAAGAACTTCTGAGACCATTGTGAACCCGCTTGGGATGTTCTTTGTGTTGTCTTTGTGGGCTTTCCAGACTCGGTTTACTGCTTGGGACACCGCTCCGCATGACAGCCCCAGTTGTTCCACGTAAACCTTTTGTGTCTCCCCCTTGACCAATACGCCATACGCTATTTTCAGGGTTTTCTCCCCCACATCCAAACTCTTTACGCACGCTTGGAACTGGGCTTCTGTCAACGATTTTTTCATTTAAACTACCCATGTTTAAACTCCATATAAAGGATTCTGATTATATTTGACGCATTGAGACAAAATTTTAGCCGCGAAAATTAACCTTACTACCGCTCTTAATTGTCTTTAGTTTTATAAAGGAAAGTAAAAATATATAAACTAGTAAGAACAGCAAAGTGCAAGATAAAAGTAACGCCGGCATAGATATTTTTATCATGCCAGTAATACATCATCCGGATGAACTGCACAACACAATCGAGAGCAATGATCCAGCTTAGTATTGGAAATAAAAGCACAGCAACAACCCAAATAAAATCAATAGTCACTCTAAATATTTTAGCTATAACCTTCCAAATAATTAGATTTGACTTGAGTTTTGTTGCATCAACACTAGGCCGCGCAAACTCTTTAGGTTTATTAGGAAACTCTATAATCTTCGCCATCATCACACCCTCCAAAACTTAGCCATTTATATAATTATGGTGTTAAACGAGCATTGTTTGACATATAATTTTAGCTAAAAAGTAAATAATATAATGAAGGCTAGCACAGAAACAATGATAAGAAAAGCTCCATTTTAGCTAAAATTTGGTTATTGTTGTTTGATAAAATCAGATTATTTACCAAACAGTAGATAATTAAGGTACATTATTAGTAGATAAATGTAAGTATTCGTATTTTCTCAGTAATTCAAAAAAACAAACAAACTGCTTTTGTTGTAGTTGTTTTACCTGTTTATTTGTTTTAATTGTTTCATCATTAAAATAGATAATAAAGTTCATATAGTTACAGATCGAAAGGTCTGGAATTTGTTGTGAAAGGTCTGGAATTTGTTGTGAAAGGTCTGAGAATTGTTGTGAAAGGTCTGGAATATGTTGTGAAAGGTCTGGAATATGTTGTGAAAGGTCTGAGAATTGTTGCGAAAGGTCTGAAATATGTTGTGATAGGCTCTCTAATGTGATAAAAAGAGCTTGCATTAGCCGTAAAAGCACGATATATCCTATAAAACCCCATTAATGAGTACTTTATGTATGTTCATTAATGCAAAAAAGGCACATATATCGCTAAAAACAACACTTAAAAATATAATAATAAACATAGACTTATTGCTTAAAGGTCTGGAAATTGTTGTGAAATCTTATCTGTGTTGATTATTAATGTATTAATTGAGGGTGTTTATGGAAAAGTCAGAGAAAGAAAAATTACCATCTTCTTATCTTGTCACTCAAGCTAATGAATTGGTGTCAGCACGTTATGTTCTTCCGGTTGCAGAGCAACGTCTTGTGTTAACGATGATTTCCAGAATTCAACCGGATGATGAAGACTTTAAGCCATATAGAGTCGGTATAGGAGAATTAGCCGATTTTCTAGGAGTGGCGAGAGGGTCGGCTTATCGAGAGTGTAAAAAAGTAACAAAATCGTTATTGGGTCGCGTGCTTATTATTAAAGAGATCGGAGAAGAGTTACAGACACACTGGGTGTCATCCGCCAAATACATAGACGGCTCAGGCATGGTTACGTTAAGTTTTGACCCAAAACTAAGACCATATTTGCTCAAACTCAAGAGGAATTTCACAACCTGTAAATTAGAAATGATCCTTAGCTTCAAAAGCCAATATACGATGCGTATTTACACCTTCCTTAAACAAAATCACAGGCTTAAGGAAAGAGAATATGAATTGAAAGAATTTAGAGAGATGCTTGGATTACGGGATGACCAACACAAAGAATATAAGCATCTAAAAAGCAATATCATTATACCTGTGCAAAAAGAACTCTCAGCAAAGGCAGACTTAACATTCAATTTTAAGGAAATTAAGTATGGTCGCCAAGTAGGGGCGCTTAAGTTCACAATACTTTGCAAAAAACAAAAAATTGCTGAAAACGAAGGAATCAATTACCAAAACATACCAGAGCCAACATCAAACATAGAGATACCAACTGATGTTGACCCTTTTTTGCAATTGGTGCATCCAGCACACCAAAAAAACAAATCCGTAATTGCCGTGTTAGCGAAGAATATTAAGAAATATGATTCCGATTACGTCAGAAGGAATATATTATACTGCAACGCAAAAGCCGAAAAATCATATAGCGGTTTCCTTACCAAGGCACTAATAAATGATTGGGGACATGACTGGGAGCTACAACAAAAAGAGATTGAATTAAAAAAGCCTACAGAGATATGGAAACGGTTAGGCTATAAAACACAAAAAGATTACGATGAACAAATGTATAACAAAAGCATGGAATCGTATGGCCTAAAGCATATTGCCAATAGTTAAAAAATATAAATTCAAACCAATTTAACCCTGCTGAATACATAAAAAAACCTAATAGTAGGGTACTATCCACGCCTAATAAAACAGCCAGAAAATTTTCGCGGCTAAAATTTTACTAAGAAATCGTGGAGTCTAAGCAGTGTACAATCAAATTCTTTTTACCAACATATTGCGTTTGCTGGACGAACTAGGAATGCAAAAACAGGAACTGGCTATCCGAGCAAATATATCTGACTCGTTCTTGAGCGACTTAACAAATGGCAAAGCTAACCCGTCGCTTAAGGTGATGGAATCAATAGCCGAAGCATTAGGTTCATCCTTACCGTATCTGCTGGAGTCGAACGATTTAGATCAAGAAACATTGAAAGAGCTAACGGGGGGCAAAAAAATAGTTAAAAGCTTACCAGATGGCTATGTCCGTAAAGCAGTGATCCTGACAGATTACCAGGCTTACATGGTGAGCCAATGGGAAGATGCAAATAAGAAAAAAATAGCATCTTTGCAGAAAAGAAGAAGCACCCTAATACACGAAAAAACGTAAGTTGAGCAAAGAAAGCTAGGTTATCCATCAAAACACAGGGTTAAATAATCAACCACTCCAACAGGAGCGACATATAAAGCAGATAAAGTATGAAAATTACATCACAAAGAATAATATTATTGGTAGTTCTTATTTTGGTGTTTTCAATGCGGTTATCAATAGCTGATGATTCCTTGGGCAACAGTTTTTACGGTAAGGGCAGTTACCAGAAATATTCCACTATTGCGGCTGGGCATCCAACCCCAGAAAATATTAGCCCCGGCGTTACCTCTGTTATAACCAGCGAAGATATAGACCACATCGGTGCAAGGAGAGTAACAGATGTGCTTGAATACTTGCCAGGGGTACACGTATCAACTGGTCGTAATGGGTTCAATGTCATTGGATTTCGCGGTCTTCATTCAGAGGGCAACCAGCAAGTATTGGTAATGATAAATGGTACGCCGATACGTAATTCCCAATTTGGAGGAAAGACGTATTTATGGGATATGCCCGTCAAAAACATATCGCACATCGAGGTTATTAGGGGTGCTGGCTCAATGTTATACGGCGCGGATGCAACCAGCGGCGTTATTAATATCATCACTAAAACGGGGGGTGATCTCAAAGGTGGTGATGTAGGCGGTTTTTTTGGTTCTCACGACACTTACGAAGGATGGGCCGAGTACGGCAACAAACAAGGTGATTGGGAATACTCGTTTGCTTTTCAGGGAGGCTCTACCAATGGCAACAAAGGTAGGGTTGAACAAGACGCACAAACGCTGATAGATCGTCAATTTAAGACAAGTGCCTCAAATGCCCCAGGCTTTACCAATAATGCCCGCGAGGACATCGACGCAAGGCTAGACCTAGCCTATAAAGGGCAGTATCGGCTACGTGCAGGATACCAACGATTTAACGATGTAGGGACTGGTGTGGGTTCGGTCTTCGCTTTAGATAAACTAGGGACAAACCAAGTAGACTTATACACGATGGACATAACCGCTAAGAACGGTTTTACTGATTATCTGACCGCCAATTCAAAGTATTATTTTTATGGGGAAGCCCTTAATACCGATACCTACGCTTTACCGCCAGGAACTTTTGGTGGAGCGTTACCATTAGGTGTTAGGAACAAGGTCAATGGCTTTGTGGGCAGCACAGGTGTGTCAACGCAATTAAATTATACGGGCTTTGACAAGCATATATTGACTTCTGGAACAGGACTTAACTATAGCTGGACAATACCGGCGTACAATAAGATTAATGCCATAGTAACGCCATCATTGGTGCAGCAAATACCTTTAACTGATGCCTCTGCTTTCGGTAGAGACCCGTTGCTCGTATCAAACGAACGCTATAACTATTACGCCTTGGCCCAAGATCAATGGAACTTTGCGACGGACTGGTATTTGACCGCTGGTTTCAGATATGATTATTACTCGGACGTTTCGGACGGGTTTAGCCCAAGGCTTTCGCTGGTATGGAACGTGAGTCCTTTCTTGACGACAAAACTGCTCTACAGTCGAGCCTTTCGTGCCCCTGCCTTTTTTGAGTTAGCGCAGCCGTTAACTCCAGGCTCAACGCTAAAGCCAGAAACAATCAACACGGTCGAGTTCCAAGTAGAAAACAAATGGACATCAGACCTAAAAACCTCAGCTAACGCCTATTGGTTTGAATTTGAAAACTTTATTAGTTCGGCAAACTCAAATTCAATAACGCCAGTCGGTTTTGTGAATAACGAAAAAATAAATGGGATTGGTGTGGAAACAGAAGCTAACTACCAAGTCACTGACTCCATAAATGTTGCACTCAATTATAGCTATCACGGGATTAGCAATAATAATAACACTGGCTTATTGCCTGAACACATGGCAAAGGGTTTGATCAATTGGGAGCTTGCTAAAGACTGGATGATTGGGACCCAATTAAACTGGATTGGCGAACGGCGGCGTGGCACAAATGACCCACGGAGTAACCTAAGCGATTATTTTGTCCTTGGATTAACCTTGTCCACAAAAATTGCAAAACCGTTAGAGATTACGTTGAGGGCAAACAATTTACTTAACATGAACGCAAAAGAGCCTACGGCCAACCCAGCGTTATTGCCTGGCGATATTCCAGTGACTGATCGCTCTATACTTGGTCAAATTAAGTGGTCATTCTAGTGTTGGCTTTAGTTAAGAACGGCTACCGTCCATTATTCATAGACTTGGTAAGATTGATTACCAGCCCGCTTGAAGCATTGACCAACATCCATCATGCGCACGGTGATTTCGTACAGACTAAATTCTTTAATAAGGATTTGGTGTTTGTATCAAAACCCGAATCCTTTGAGGAAATTTTTAGCCTGGAAGCCAAAGGTTTGCTAAATAG
>JAGXRL010000149.1 GCA_018335915.1 Candidatus Latescibacterota bacterium | reverse complement strand
TTCATTTCTGCGGCGGGGTAACCTTCAGCATGGATATATGAAATTTCTTTCAGTTTCAAAGCTCCTTCCAGTGCAACCGGGAAATTAACCCCGCGGCCTAAATAGAGAAAATTATTATATTTGTGATATTCTTTGGCAATCCGTTTCAAATCATCCTGCCGCGATAATATCTCTTTAACCTGTTGTGGAATATTTTCAAGAGCATTGATTATTTCGACGCGTATGGATTCACTCAGGGTTTGCCGTTTTTCTGCTAAAAACAGACTGAGCAATGTCAGCACGACAACCTGTGATGTAAAAGCTTTGGTTGACGCGACTCCTATTTCTGAACCAGCATGTAGATAAATACCGGCATCAGTCTCACGGGCAATGCTCGAACCGACGACATTAACAATTCCCAAAACCGGTATCTTTACTTCTTTTGCTTTTCGTAAAACTGCTATGGTATCGGCAGTTTCACCAGATTGGCTGATTACAAACATAACTGTGTTCGGTACGGCAAGCATAGTGCGGTAACGTAATTCTGAAGCATATTCAACTTCGGTTGGCAGTTTGGCAAATGATTCTAAAAGATATTCACCGACTAATGCAGCGTGCCAGGATGTTCCGCATGCAGAAATAATAAACCGGTCGGTTCTGCTTAAAAAATCAGATGCCTTGATTTCTTTTTCTTGAGTTTTGATGACTGTATCCAGTCCACCGAGACGAACCAGTCCTTGCTTTAGAATAATACGCCCGCGCAGCGCATCAGTAATCGTCTCGGTCTGCTCAAAAATTTCTTTGAGCATGAAATGGGGAAAACCACCCTTTTCTATCTCAGCTAAATCTAAAAGCACTTCTTCAGTTTCTTTTTCGATTTTCTCGTTTGCTAAATTTGTGATTTTATGTTTTCCTTGTTCAAGAACTACAATTTCCCCATCCGCAAGATATGTTACAGTTCTGGTCAAATCAATAATTGCAGTTGCGTCTGAAGCAACAATAAATTCGCCATTTGAACAAATTCCTAAAATTAAAGGGCTGCCGTTTCTGACTACATACAATTTGTTCGGTTCATAACTTGAGACAATGGCTAATCCATAAGTACCTTCAAGTAATTTCAAGGTATGTTGTATTGCGCGCAGCAAATCACCATCATAATGTTCTTCAATCAGGTGTGGAATGACTTCAGTATCGGTTTCTGAAACAAATTTATGACCGCGGCTCATCAGCCACTGCCTTAAGGTCTGATAATTCTCAATAATACCGTTATGCACAACTGCAATTTTTTGTGCGCAATCAAACTGGGGATGAGCATTAATATCATTCGGTGCACCATGCGTTGCCCACCGGGTATGGCCAATTCCGACATTGCCAGTAAAGGGTTTATTCAGAAGCAGTGCATTCAGTTTTTGCAATCGCCCTTCAGTTTTCTTAGTTAATAACTTGCCATCTTGAACAACACAGATACCACATGAATCATAACCGCGGTATTCTAATCGTTCCAGCCCCCGCATAATGACTTCATTAATATTTTTCTTTCCTATGTAACCGATAATCCCGCACATATACTATTTCTTAATTGCTGTAATGGTTTTCTGAATCAATTGCTTGGTTAGGTTCAATTTTTTACTTTCGGCAATGACACGAATAATTGGTTCGGTATTTGATTTGCGAATCAGAATCCAAAAATCATCACCAACTGCTTTTAATCCGTCTTGATAATTAAATTTTACAGAATACGCAGAGGTAAGATACTTCATCGCGATTTTTTGCCAATTCTCACGATAATTTTGTATCGCAGTCTTAAGCATAAAATATTGCGGTAAGCTTTTTCTTATAACCGACAGCGGTTGTTTTTCTCGGGCAAGAAGTTTCGTTAAAATCGCAGTTGCCACCAAAGCATCTCGTGTGTTATTTATGGCAGGAAATATGACACCGCCATTTCCTTCACCGCCAATCAATGCCTTTACTTCCTGCATTTTCTCGACAACATTTGCTTCGCCGGTTTTTGAGCGATAAAGGGGGACTTTATATTGCTTACAAATATCATCAACTGCCATGGTTGTTGAATTATTAACAACCACCGCACCTCTTTGTTGCTTTAGCACAAACAGTAAAGCCAATAAGATTGAAGATTCTTCAGAAAGTGGAACGCCCAATTCATCAACACAGGCAAAGCGGTCGCCATCCGGGTCAAACGCAATACCAAAATCGAGTTTTTCTCTTTTGATTAAAGCGGAGAGTGTTTTTAAATTTTCTTGTTTTGGCTCTGGCGCACGGGGAAATCCGGTCGTCGGTTTGTTTAATGATACCGGAATCCCGCCAAGCATTTTTACCAATCTAACGGCGGCTTGTTCTGCCGCACCATTACAACTGTCAACACCGACTTTAAATCTACGATTCGGCATATTCTTAAAATATTTTGAGTTGACGATGTTATCTAAATACTCGTCGATAATATTACACGTAACCAGTTTTGGTTGTTTGCGATGACTAAAATCGAATGAAACGTGTTTATTTATGACTGTTTGAAATTTAGCGATTTCTGAGGCAAAGAAAAATCTGCCTTTGGATGAAATAAATTTAAGTCCGTTCCAGTTTTCCGGATTATGGCTTGCGGTTATCTGAAGACCGCCGTCAAGATTATATTTTTTAGTCATCATGACGATTGCGGGTGTTGGACAGATACCGAAATCATAGACATTATAACCGGTAAAAAGAAATCCACCAATCGCACTGTGTAATAAGGCGAGTCCTGAAGTTCTCGTATCCCGACCAACCGCAACATTTTTGCCATTCAGATACAGGGCAAATTTTACTGCATATTTCGTAATTAACTCAGGGGTTAAATTTTGACCGACAATACCCCGTAAACCTGATATCGTAAAAATCGCTTTATCCACAAATAAAATTCTATCTCAAAAATCTACTGAGTCAAGCCCCGATTTTCTTTTATTGTAACTTTATCATTCGACTGAAAGATATATGTAACATCCTTGACATGTTTGAATAATTAATTAAAATGTATTGATATATGGTAAGCTTAAAAAGACACCGAAATGCAAAAAACAACGCGTCAAATCACACTGATTTAATAACAACAGTTGTTCACGAATTAAAAACTCCGATTACTACTATCAAAGAGGCAATCTCATTATTATCTGACCTTAATTATTTAAAACTTGATGCGAAAAGTAAAAAAATTTTATTAATCGCACGGGAAGAGACTAATCGCCTGGTTCGGATGGTAAATAATCTGTTAAAGGTATCAATTATAGAAGCAGGCAAACTCCAGTTGCATCTCGAACCGACCAAGATTGAAGTTATTATCAATCAAGTATTAGACAGCCAGAGTTTTACGATTCAGAAGAAAGAGATGCATATCAAAACCAATTGTCTTCATAACTCTCCGACTGTAATCATTGACCGTGACCGGCTGTATGACGCAATTGCCAATCTGATTGATAATGCTTTGAAGTTTACACCGGAGAAAGGAACTATTACAATCCAAACTCGGCAAATTAAACCGGGAGATATTGAATACCGCAAACAACATTTAAACTCTAAATTAAAATATTTAGAAACCACTATCTCTGATACTGGACCCGGAATATCGAAACAGGACCTAACCCGTATCTTTAAAAAATTTGAGCGTATCAAAGCACCAATTCCAATCCGAGGTATAGGCTTGGGACTTACGATTGCTAAGAATATCATTGAATTGCACGAAGGTAAGATTTGGGCATCTTTTAATAAGAGCAAAGGCGCCACATTTCATTTCGCCTTGCCGATAAAATAACACGCATGTTTTATACAAGTTAAATCTGTGAAATCAATATTGATTGTCGAAGACGATGTCAATCTCGGTGAGCTTGTAAAATTCCGATTACAGCAAAACGATTACAGCGTTATCGTTGTAACCGACGGTATGCAGATGTTTGAGCAGCTGCGTCAAACCAAACCAGATTTGATTATTTTAGATGTAATGTTGCCCAAAATCGATGGCTTCAAATTGTGCGGGTTGTTAAAAAATTACGACCCGTATAAAGAAATTCCGATTATTATGTTTACTGCCCGCAGCGGTGAAGAATCCCGATTAATGGCAAAAGAAACTGGTTGCGATGCCTATATTACCAAACCGTTCGATAACAAAATCTTATTAGATAAAATTGCTGAACTGCTCAAGCGTTCGGAAATCACTGATGTTCCGGCGCCCCCTGCTGCGGACTAGTTAGATTTTCAACCAACAATAATAACCTGCAGGATTTATTCGGCTAATCTGTTTTGTAAAGAAGAAATTGAAATTCATTAGTCTTCAGATAATTCTAATGCAATCTTAGTATTTTTTTCCTGATAACGAATCAACCGCCGTGGTTCATTTCGTTCATAAAAAATATAGTATGTCCGGTTATGATACCGCAGTTGAATTTTATCGCATTCAAACGAACCAACTGATGTCTTAACCGTCGCTTTACTTATCCGTCTTACCGTATTGGTGATTTTTTCTAAAGTCATGGGCACGATTACATCAAGCTGATATCGTCGCGCTCTCTGAAAGCGTAACGCTCTAAGCAATGTCAGTACCATTTCATTATCATAAAAAGGATAATCATGTCTAACTTCAAACGATTCGTTACCATCAATCGTTTCCTTCCATATTTCTGCTTCAGATTCACTATAGCGGGTTGTAACAATACTATAACCCATATCAGATTCTACTTTACGCCAAGCCCAGACTGGAGTAAAATCATCACGGCGAAAACAGACAACCGATGTGTCGTAAAAATAGTCATAAGGCGGTTCGGTTGTGGTTACGAGATGCAGAATATACACCGGCATATCGACATTCATATCGAGAAAAATCGTATAATGGGCACCGCCAATAATTTCGTCATTCATGATTATGTCATAATATGTTTTTTCGCCGTCCTGCCATGCCGGTGCGCTCAGGTCTTTTGTTAGCTGTGCCGTTTTGGGGCAGCTGATTGCGAAGAAGATAAATAATCCGGTAACTGATAAAAATAACCAATACTTATATTTTCTCATACTATTCCTCAATCAGCACGACTGCCGAGGCATAACTTTCAGTATGGGTTATGCTCAGCAAGGTTTTTCGGTTTCCCAGTATTTTTTGAGCCCGGCCGCTAATTTCCAGCCGGGGTGGACTATATTCATTATCAACTACATTAATATCGAGCCAGGAAATTTTGCCGCGCAGACCAGTACCGAGTGCTTTGGAGAACGCTTCTTTGGAGGCAAAGCGTGCCGCATAAGATAAATATTTTCCGTTTCGGGATTCACAAAACGACTGTTCACTTGCAGAAAAAATCCGCTTTTTAAACCGCTCACCATACTTTTCAATGGCTGTTTTTATCCGACTTACCTCGACTAAATCAATACCAATTCCGAAAATCGCCATAATAATTATTTATTTTCGTTATCAATTATCTTGATTAAATCATAGATATCGTCAATATCCCAATCCGCGCCCGAGACTTTTGTACCAAAAGTATCACCGTAACGGGCAAAAACCGTTTTCATTCCTAATAATTTAGCGCCGACAATATCCCGCTCCGGCCAGTCACCGACCATTATTACTTCATCTGGTTTAAGATTGAGCAGTTCTAAGCTTTTTCGGAACGGCTCGGCATCGGGTTTGCGCTTATTGGTATCGTCAAAAGTGACGACAACATCAAAATAATTATGAATATTAAGACCACCCAGACGCAGCCAGGCTTGCAGGCGCGGTGCGTCAGAAACGACCGCTAACCGCAATCCCCGTTTGAGCAATTCCAAAAGAGTTATCGTAACCCGCGGATATGAAACCAGAGTGCTTTCCCGGGCACGGCGATAGGCAATCACGCCTGCGGCAAGAATTTTCGGATTGACCTCGCCCGTCACATTCATTAAAAAATGGTCAAATACAGACTGGTATTCAATACCTTTTTCCTGATATACTTCATTAATATTTTGAACTGCCACTTCTTTCTTTAATGGTAAACCGGCATCAATCATCGCATCTGCGGCAGCATCAATCGCAGCATCTTTCATCTTCATAAAATCGACCAGGGTATTGTCCAAATCAAAAATCACTGCTTTTATTTTTGCCATAAAATTTATCTCAAGTGTTTCTTCAGTTTATGATACATTACTTTTAACTCTTCATTGATGACTTTAGTCTCGGCAACTATCGGCATAAAATTGGTATCACCGGACCAGCGCGGAATCAGATGAATATGCAGATGACCCGGCACTCCAGCACCAGCGACAATGCCCAGATTCATGCCAATATTAAATGCGTCCGGATGATATGCTTTTTTCAGGGCTACAATACTTTGCTGTACTAATAAGAATAATTCACTTGCTTCAGCCGGTCGGATTTTTTCCAGGTCACCGATATGCCGATACGGTGCAATCATAAGATGACCGGCATTATACGGATAATGATTCATAATCACAAATCCGTATCTGCCCCGTTTTAATATCAAATTTTTCTCATCCGCCGTCTTTGATTTCTTTACGCACAGAAAACATCCGGTATGCTTGCTCTTATTTTTAACCAGATAACTCTCTTCAATATACTTAATGCGCCAGGGCGCCCACAAATTTTTCATCCCTCACCTATTCTTGAGATTGCATAAGCAAAACATTTGGTTATTAATTTTACTATAGTGTGTTTGAGAATAGGTGCGGGATTTCATATTATTCTAAAACAGTTTCATCTGACTATCACTATCACTAATCATTGACTGCGGCTGATTGTCGATTTTAGCCGAAAAAATACCGACCTTGCCAAAAACACCGTCATAACCAGGATTAATCTGCACTTTACCGGCGCGCATCAATTCAACTGCCTGTCCAATCCGTTCGTCACTATTTGCTTTAATATCATCAATCGGCGCATACATCAAGACATTAAACTCGCCATTAAGCTCACTGGTCAGTTTCTTATATTGTTTTTCTACGGTCAGCGTATCCCGTCCGACATTCAGCGCTTCGCCGATAATCTCTTCTAACGGCACCAGACTCTTATACGGAATCGCATTATCCGGTACAAATCCCAATTTTCTGTCCCCTAATACAAGCACCCGATGCAACACGCCAATCGTTAATTGTTTACCGCAGACCGGGCACAAATCATCGTGCGCCATCGACTCTTCAGGCGACACAGCTACATTGCAATTACGATGCCCGTCATAATGATACTTACCCTCTTCTGGAAAAAATTCGATTGTATATAAAAACCGCTTGCGGTCTTTGGTTTTGAGCACCTGTTTCAATTCTTTGAATGACAAATAACTGCCGAACACATTGGCTTCCCGACCCAATCTTGACGGCGAATGAGCATCAGAATTTGAAATTAAGGAATAGCGGTCCAGTTTGGATAAAGTCCAGTTCATCTGCGGGTCAGATGAAAGACCGGTTTCCAGGGCAAAGATTTCTTTGGTCGAGTCTTCAAAACATTCTTCAATCGAATCAAAACCGGATTTGGAGCCAAACACGGAAAACCAGGGAGTCCAGATATGAGCCGGTACGACAAAACTTTCCGGGCTGATTTCGAGAATCTTTTCGAGCATCAATTTCGAATCCAGACTCAGAATTGGTCTGCCGTCTGATTTCAGATTGCCGTATTTACCTAAAAAACCATTGATTTTTTCGGCTTCGTCAAAACTCGGTGCGTAGATGATATTATGCAGCCGGCGTAACCGCCCGTTTTTCGAGTAGATATTATTGACTTCTGAAGTCAGGATGAAATTTGTATCTTCATACTTAAACAGACCATCACCATTTTCTGACAAGTCGTTACGCAGCATCTCAAGCCAGGCTGGATGCGTAAAATCACCAGTCGCAACCAGGGAAATACCTTTTTCTTTAGCAGCTTGGGCAATTTTTGGAATAACCATATCACCACTGGTGGCACGGGAAAATTTAGAATGAATATGCAAATCGGCAATAAATTCCATCTCAGTATTCTATGTAACAGATATCCAAATGTCAAGCGAGAAAAGAGAATAAAACACAGATTTTTTACCACGAATGACACGAATTACACGAAGTAAATTAAAGGATATTATTTACGAATTCTCGCGGCAAATGCGAAAATGAGAAAATATTTATCAATCGATTCGGGGGTTGATTGATATTGATTATTGCCATAAAAAAAATCACAGACAACTTCTCGCATTCGGGAAATCTCTTTAAGCCGGTGTCGCCAGCGTTTATCAGCAATCGTCAAGTCAAAAAGCTCAAGACCCCGTTCCATTGCTCTCTGACTTGTCATAGTATCACCTTTTACCTGCCAGGACATAGCACGACCAATTTCAGCACCGATATTGGCAAGTTGTTCCATCAGCGATAACTTCTGCCAGCGGCCTGATGCTAAACTTTTATGTATATATGCCATACTTTATTTGACTAACGAATATACGATATTGATAATTTTCTCTCTGATTTGAGGATTATCCACACCTCGCGAGCGATTACCGACTGAAGGGCGGATATTTATCATTGAATCAAACTCAACCAGTTCTTCTTTAGTTTTATATGGATAAATATTAATACCCCATAATTTTTCTTGGGAAGAACCCTGTTCTATCAAAACCGCTTCTTCGTCCGCATGCAATTCACCACCGATTGCCATAATCCCTTTTTCAATATCAACCACTGCTTTAACTAATTCACCAAACGATTCCTCAGCAATTTTCTGTAATTCTTGAATAGAAATCTTTTCGTTAATAATCTTAATTAGCATTGTTTTATAATATAACATAAGAATAGTTCAGTCAAGTGTATTTGCCTTAAATCAGACTACGAATTTTACAGATTGTAAGAATTTTTTACCACGAAAACACGAAAGTCACGAAATTAACACAAATATTTATAAGGAAGCCAGGAATACAGGAAAGATTTCTCTTGGTTTCTTGGTCTCCTTATAGAAATCAGTTGAATCCGCTTAATCCGTGGTTAAATTTTCGTTAGATTAGTTCGATGTTATGCACGCCAATGAAGGAAAATTTATTTATAAATGTCTCCGCGAGAGCCGATGTCGTGGATTTTAACTATTTCATTTTCTTCATCAATACTAAAAATAACTCTTATTCTGCCGATACGCAGTCTGAAAAAACCTTCCCATTCTCCATGTAATTTTCTGATATCAGCGACCAGTTCTTTCTTATCATCTAACCAATCACCAATATTTTTTATTCTTTGAAGGATAACGCTTACGGTTTTTGACGGTATATTTTTTAGAGATTTTTCTGCATCTTTACTAAAAGCGTACTGCCACACTTACAATTTCCTTGCAGTGCATTTTTGATTCTTGTATTTGGCAGGAGAACCAAAAATAGATTTTATTTCCTTTATTTCTTCATCGTCACAACAAGGAATCATTGAAAGTTTTATCTTTTTGAGATTATCCCTTAATGCTTCGTCAACCGCTTTTTTTATCAAGGTATAAAGTTTCTTTTCTTCGATTTTTGTTTCCATTATTCACCTCAAAGTATTATAATCGGTATTTTACCTATGTCAAGCAAATAAGATCTAACCACAGATTACACGGATTACACAGATTTTTTACCACGAAAACACGAAAGTCACGAAATTAACACAAATATTTATAAAGAAGCCAGGAATACAGGAAAGATTTCTCTTGGTTTCTTGGTCTTCTTATAGAAATCAGTTGAATCCGCTTAATCCGTGGTTAAATTTTTGTTAGATTAGTTCAAAATTATGCACACCCCACGCATGGCATTTCGGACAGCCGACCGGTTCACCGATTTCTGCATGTAAAAATTTACCTTAATTTTAAATTTATCATACATAATTCGATATTAAATATATTACAAAAATTATTTTATTTTATCAGCAGTCCAAATCTTACTAGCGTATTCATAAAGAAACTCTTGTCGTTCATCAATTGTTTTATAATTCCAAGTTTTCCATTTTGTAGGAATTTCTTTTGTAATAGTTATTCGTGATTTATCATACAAAGGAATTTTCTCAACATAGTCTTTGTTTGACATTGTTCTATTCCATCGATCTAATATGATTGTTAGATTGCCCAAGCGGTTTAAATATTCTTTATATTTCTCTTGATTTTCTTCTGTTTCCGCAAGTTTTTTCCATTCGCCAGAAGGAGTTTGTGGCATAATATGTTCTAAATGAATATCTTGTTTTATATCAACACTTTCTTCCATTGATGATATTATTTTATGTAAAATAAATTTCGAAACAGATATTTTAGGTGATGCTGTTAGGAAAGCTTGCTTGAATAAACCATCGTTAGTAACAGATGCATGTTTTTTTATATTATCTAATAATAAGTGTAGGCTTTGATTTGTTTTCAGTAATTCAATTAATTGATAATAAAATGTTTCAAGTTCTTTCGCATCTCTTTGAATTATTGTACTATGTCGAAATGTGAGTATTTCTATCGCTAAACATAATTTTTTAAAGTCTTTTTCACTTAAAATTCGCTTTGCATGTAATAATAATGGATAACATCGTGAAGCATTCAGTTCCTTTAATGCAAGAAGATGATATGCGTCTTTAGGTGGTTTTGCAAAACTGCTATAATGTCCAGAAGCTTCTTTTATCTCATTAAGAAAAATTCTTGTATCTGTGGAATTCTTTAATTCATATTCATATGCATCAAAAAGATATTTTTCTGGTATGGGCGGATAATAGATTTTGTCAGATTGTTGACTACTTCGATTTTCAGCTATTTTTTTTCTGATATCATTCGCTCTTTCTAACGAATTGATGTAATGATAAAGAAAATTGTCAATATTTGCTCCCGCGTGTTCGATAGTTACTCTGATATCATCCCATAATTCAATTGCTTCTTCAATTTCTAGATTCTTTCGATGTCTGCATATTTCATTTTTAACTAAGTCAGCTTTTGTTAGTTCTAATCCTCTAGCATTAAGTGCTTTAAATAGTAGCACTTTATCTGCATTATTTTCTGTTGTCATTTTTATAAATTTAGATTTGAGAATAATTTTATCAAGAAATTTATGTATTGCTGATATCCCCTCTTTTATTTTCATACTATTGATATTATCGTATAAATAATTGTAAGCAGCAGCAATTTTAAGGTGTGATTTTAAGGATTTTGTAGGTTGAGGTTCCCCTCCTTTGATGACGGTGCAAAAAAGATTATGATCTCGTTTATTTGCTTTAAATCTTGGTTCAAAACTTGTATTCGTAGCGATAGGGGCAAATGTTGTCGGTATGCTAAACAATAATTGCTCTAAGCCTTTATTATATATTTCATCTGGTTTATTACTTTTTTTGCTTTCTTCAATAAGTATTGTTCGAATAGCAGATAATAAGAGTAATAATGTCATTAATCTTTGTTGGCCATCGATAATTTCATACCGGTTTGTTCCATCGCTTTCTTGAGCTAACAAAATAGTTCCAAAAAAATGTTCCTCTGACGCATCAAATATATCATGAAACAAATCAGAAACTTCTTCAATTTCCCAAGAAAACTCTCTTTGATATAAAGGAACTGTATAATAATTTCCCTCGAGAACATCTTTAAGCTTAATTGGTTCAGATGACACTCTTATCATAATATGACTCCTTCTATAAGAATTTTTTTAACAATAGTAACTCAAAAATTAATCTTTAGTTTTTTCAAATCAATCATTTATATAAAATCAGTTGTTGATATAATATGTTTCTTTCTCTTTCAACTTTTTTATTAAAACAATATACTTCATTCTTTTGTTAATCCGCTATTATGAGTTGTATTCATTATAAATTTTGTTCGATACTTTTTCAATTTGTTTTTAAGTATTTCTGTATTATAAACAACCGGTTGAGTTTGTCAATTCTTATTTTCCACATTATACAATTTCAGCACGGTTAGTTTTATCTTCTCTGCAATCTCTTTATCCAGCCCTTGCTCTGTATAAACCCGATACAGGTTAACAAGTTTTTGCTTCAGAATCAAGTCATCTTTACCTTGATATTTTTTAATGACACGATAACATTCTCTGGCAAAATTCATATAGCCAGTATAATAGGCGCTTTGAGAAAGATTGTGCTCGACAAGCAAACGGTTGACCGCATTTTCAACCGGTACCAGTTTGATTCTTGCCTGGACATATTTATGTGCCATATCTCTTACTTTTTGTCTGGTGATTGGCTTTTGCGCCTGAACTTTTTTCTCTTCGGTATGCTCAATTTTTAAGGCAATGTTCATAATCTCGGTTAAATAGGATTTTGATACGCCTGAGATATTATATTCTTTAATCAGCGGTGCGTATTTATCGACCGTAATTACTTTATGAGCAAATTCAAGATAATGTGGTATCAGTTTTTCATCTACTCTTAATGTATTTAGATATTTCAGGACTTTGAGTGTAATCTTCTGTTTTACCAGTTCCATATCTACTTTGGTATAGAAATTCTGCGGCGGTCTGATTTTCGCCTCATATAATCGTGTATCCCGGTCTAATTTCTTTTGGATTCTAACGCCTGAAGGCAAGGTAACTTTGGTCATTATCTGAGCGTGTTCTTGTTTATCCCGCTCGTTTGACAGTTCTGTGAAAAAAGTTATCCAGCTGACTCCAATTGCGTCGAGATAATTCAGGATAGTGTCTATACGAGGCGCTTTGATTAACTCATTTTCTAATCGGGCAATAAAAGTTTGTCCCGACTTGGGTTTTAACTTCATTCTCTGAGCAACTTGCAGTTGTGTTAAATCAGCATTTTTTCGTAACTGACTTAATTTAGGAATAATTAGTTTATAAAATCGCATCACTGAAAATATTACTGAT
>JAGXRL010000148.1 GCA_018335915.1 Candidatus Latescibacterota bacterium | reverse complement strand
ATTTAATGGTGTAAGTTCAAAATATCTACAAAACTATCTAAACTGGTTTGCATATAAAGATAAACTATATGGAACGAAGTCAACCATTAAACAATGGTTCTACGCAATTCTTGCTACGCCATACGCATATGAGCTGTTTTTGCAATTTAAAGATAATGCTGTTAATATTAGAACTTAGCCATTTTTGCTAATCGCATCGATATCTGACTTAGAAACAATGCTGGAAATCTGAATAATTGAACATGTTAAATTCAAATACTCGATATTCTTTACTTAACCCATGAAAGAATCAAAATTTGGAGATAATCAGGTCCCGGATGAAAGCCAACACCCAGCCCCCAGTTTTTTCCAAAAGTGGCAGTGGTTCTAAATCTGTCACTTACCCAATGACCCGGTCCTAAAGCAACGCGTAGCTTTATATCCGGCATGGATACATCAAAAATTGTATCTGATTGTTGTTGAATAGCGGAATAATTACTTGTGATGTTTTCGCTTGAAAATGACACACGTGCTTTAACGATGATGATAAAAACTAGCATCATTGCTAAGATGATTGGTCTTTTGTTCATGTTGAAACAGTTTATTTTAAATTGCTTCGCCTTCAGTCAAGCTGGCTGGTTATGTTTCTATATAATCACCATGTGTTGAACTATTGCATTCTCCACTCGTCTGTCAATTCGTAATTTGTGCTACGGCCACCGGAATCATCTTGTCTAAGAATACCTTTTTCAATTAAATCCTTGATATCTCTTAAAGCGGTGTCGGAGGAACACTTTGTGATTTTAGCCCATTTGGATGTTTTTAGCTTTCCGTCGAAACCATCCAAGAGTTTATTCAGCATTAATCTTTGCCTGCTGTTTAAAACTGTTTCCTTGTGAGTGTTCCAAAATTCTGCTTTTTCCAAAACTCTTTTTAAGGTTTCTTCAGTATTTATCAGTGCACGATACAAGCAATTTAAAAACCAATTAAGCCATTCTGTAATATCACCTTCACTGTGCTGAACTTTTTGCAAAATCTGGTAATAGTGTTTTTTTTCTGTTAATATTTGATTAGAAAGGCTATAAAATCTTTGAGAACTTCCCTCTGATCGAGCTAGCAAAAGATCTGACATAGCTCTTGCAATTCGGCCGTTGCCATCATCAAAGGGATGAATTATAATAAACCAAAAATGAGCAATTGCGGCTTTTAGCACTCCATCAATCTCAGATTCTTTATTTAACCAATCCAAAAAAGTGTGCATTTCTTTTTCAACAATATCGTGCGATGGCGCCTGAAAATGTATTTTCTCTCTACCCATAGGGCCTGATACTACTTGCATTTCTCCTTTGCGATAGCAGCCGGTGTCAATCCTTCGCATACCACTCCAACCTGTTGGAAATAGTGCAGCATGCCAACCGTACAAGCGGTCATGGTCTATAGGATCTTTGTATTTTTGCGTTGCATCTAACATCATTTCTACAACACCTTCAACGTTTTTATCAACGCTTACCATTCCGGAATATTCCAGACCTAGTCTCCTTGCAATAGAAGAACGCACTTGTTCATAGTTCAGCATTTCACCTTCAATCTCAGAAGATTTCAAAACATCAAGTGTAAGATTAGAAAGAATAGATTCTTGCTGTATGGAAAAACCAAGAGCTCCCATTTGTCCGAATATCTTTCCTTGCAAATGTCGGACTTTACCCAGAATCATTTGTATTTCTTTATCGTCCCATTCGAAATTTGGCCACTTGTCAGATTGATAAATATATCTTGCCATGCTATAATTATTTGGTTGCGGCAAATATACGAAATAATCTCCGCATATTTAATGAGAATAGAATTGTTTTTCTCCGCAAATCAATTTCCAGGCAATTACATTATGCATCAATGAAGGCTATTTCTTCAAATCAAAACGATCGGCATTCATAACTTTTACCCAGGCGTTGACAAAGTCTTTCACAAATTTCTCCTTGTTATCGTCTTGGGCGTAAAACTCTGCATAAGCGCGCAGCACTGAATTGGATCCAAAAACCAAATCCACTCTGGTTGCTGTATATTTTGTTTGTCCGGTCTTTCTGTCTACTATGTTATAAAGATTGTCAGAAACAGGCTTCCAATTGTATTTCATGTCGGTAAGATTTACAAAAATATCATTTGTAAGCAATCCTTCTCTTTCTGTGAGAACACCATGTTTTGTTCCTCCGTGGTTTGTTCCCAAAACTCTCATGCCGCCAATTAAGGCAGTCATTTCCGGTGCGGTAAGACCCATAAGTTGAGTTCTGTCGAGAAGCATTTCTTCTGGCTTTACGGCATAGTCTTTTTTAAGCCAATTTCTGTAGCCATCGTGTAATGGTTCGAGAACTTCGAATGATTCTACATCAGTCATTTCTGCTGTTGCATCACCTCTACCCGGATTGAAAGGAACTTTTATTTTTACTCCGGTTTCGTTTGCAGCTTTTTCCACTGCAGCACTTCCACCTAAAACTATCAAATCAGCAATACTAACTTTTTTACTCAAGCCTGACTGAATTTCAGTAAGCTTCTTAAGAACTTTCTCTAGTCGCTTAGGCTCGTTGCCTTCCCAATCTTTTTGAGGAGCAAGGCGAATTCTTGCGCCATTGGCTCCACCTCGGTAATCGGAACATCTAAAAGTTCTTGCACTGTCCCATGCAGTATTAATAAGTTCCGACATGGTTAATCCACAGCTAAGAAGTTTAGCCTTCAATTCTTCAATTTCCTGCTCGGTTAAAGAGTAATTAACCGCAGGAATGGGGTCTTGCCATATCAGCTCCTCTTTTGGAACATCGGGGCCTAAATAACGGCTTATTGGACCTAAATCGCGGTGAGTCAATTTATACCATGCTTTTGCAAATACTTTTGCAAAATGCTCAGGGTCTTTATAAAAACGTTCGGATATCTTTCTATACTCAGGGTCAATCTTTAAAGCCATGTCGGCATCTGTCATCATAGGATTTCTACGAACGCCCTGTACATGTGCGTCAAATGGTTTGTCTTCTTCTTTGATGTTGATGGGTTCCCACTGCCATGCTCCGGCGGGACTCTTTTTAAGTTCCCAGTCGTAAGTAAAAAGCAGGTAGAAATAAGTATTATTCCACTTATCAGGGTGAGTTGTCCAAGCTCCTTCCAGGCCACTTGAAACTGTATGTTCGGCATTTCCTTTACCTTTTGGATTTTTCCAACCGAATCCTTGTTCCTCAAGTTCAGCTTCTTCCGGCTTTGGACCCAGAATGGACGCATCACCATTTCCGTGGGTTTTTCCAACGGTATGTCCGCCTGCAGTCAGGGCAACAGTTTCTTCATCGTCCATAGCCATACGTTTAAATGTAACCCGCATTGCTTGTGCTGTTTTCAGAGGGTCGGGTTTTCCGTCAACGCCTTCGGGATTTACATAGATTAATCCCATTTGCACTGCAGCTAACGGATTTTCAAGAGACTCTTCATCTTCTTTGTTGGAGTAGCGGTCTTTTCCTAACCATTCTTTTTCTGCGCCCCAATATATATCTTTTTCTGGATGCCATATATCTTCTCGTCCACCGCCAAAACCGAATGTTTTAAAGCCCATTGACTCATATGCCATATTACCGGCAAGTATAAACAAATCAGCCCATGAAATTTTGTTTCCGTATTTTTTCTTCACCGGCCAAAGCAGTCTCCTTGCCTTGTCAAGGTTTACATTATCAGGCCAGCTGTTAAGAGGGGCAAAACGCTGATTTCCGGTGTTGCTTCCTCCGCGACCATCGGCTGTGCGGTAGGTTCCGGCGCTATGCCAAGCCATTCTAATCATCAGTCCGCCATAATGACCCCAATCTGCCGGCCACCAATCCTGACTGTCGGTCATAAGTTTTTTAAGGTCTTCTTTTAATCCCTCATAATCAAGTTTTTTAAACTCTTCCCTATAGTTGAAGTCGGCTCCAAGAGGGTTTGTTTTATTATCGTGTTGATGCAAAATATCTAAGTTAAGAGCTTGCGGCCACCAGCTCATAACAGAGCTTTTTGTATCAGTATTTGCCCCGTGCATCACCGGGCATTTGCCTTTTTTAGAGTTTTCCATGAGAATAATTTTTGATGTTTATAATAGAATATTTTTTGTGATTTTTCAAAAGATTTTTTCTAGCCCAGAATACTGCATCTTATTAATGAAACAACGGAATGCTTTTCTTTGATATGGTTAATTATTTTTCCTTAATAGGGCTTTTGTGTAAACTTCGAAACTACAGTAAAAATAACAATTCTTATTTAGAAATGAAAGTATTTGAGGGTTTTATTTATCTCACTTGCTTTATTAGTTCGATTGCAAATTCAAGATCAGCATCCTTTTTATTCTTAACATTGTCAATTGAGAAATCAATTTCATATTCAGGGATTAATCCGTGGGTTGAGTTATCATCTGCTCCTATTTGATACCATTTCATGTGTGAAATATAATATGTTAAGCCTGTATTTGGGAGATTACGTTTCATAGGATAGCCATAATGTACTCCCGCTCCTCCTGTTTCATTTCCGATAATTTTTGCCAGGTTATAATGATTGATGCACCACACTGTAGAACCTGCGCTGGAGTATGTTCCTCCGTCTATCAAAACATAAACATTTCCCAGAAACCTTTTCTTTTCAGGGTATGGTTTTGTCATATATTTTTCAAATCCAGCTAATTCGATTTCAATTATTGTGTCGTTTGTTGAAAGATTAGTGTAGCGGTGTTTAGATGCCGAACTCACTTTGGTCACTGCTCTTTGATATTGGATAAATGGAACATTGGAAAGATATTTAATTAATTCATCGCCAATTCTTGAATCGCCTCCATTGTTGCCGCGAAAATCTATTATTAAATGCGGGATTCTCTTTTTATTAAGATATTTGAAGGTTGATTTACAGAACTTTTTAAAATCTCTCAAAGAGTACATGCTATTAATGTCTAATATTCCAACGCTGTCATTTAACAATCTGAAAGTGAACTCGGGAGTATTTTTGTGTGGTATATTGTTTAAACTTTTTACCTTATGCACTTCAATATTATCTTCAACCAATAATTCTATATCAAAGTAATCCGGAGAGCCAAAAACAGCATACAACGACAGGTCAAAGTGTTTTTCACTATTATAGATAAAAAAAGCCTCATTTTCTGCTGAAATACTTTTCTTAAAAATATCTATAATAGAGTCTGTTGAAATGCCATTTATTGACAAAATTCTTGCACCAATAGGTGTGTTTGTGATATCTATAAGCGAACCGCTAATTATAAAGTTGTTAGATTTTTTGTCGATTTTAATTGTATAAGGAAATCTCAGGAAGTCACCTATTTCTTTCATAGGAGGAAAGAAATATGAATGACCTTCTTTAAGCAATGCTAAAATGGCATATGAGTTTTTCCATGCTTCTATAATGCATAAGGAATCATTTAATTGATTCTTTATGTCCTCAACTTTTTTTTGGAAATCTTCTTTTTTGATAGAGTGAAATGGTTCAGGATGAATGCTTTCAATATCTTCAATTAAGAAATCAATATCTCTAACAATATCCTCTTTAGAAAACAATCTTGCCGATTGAGAATACACCTGAGAATATTGCATCAGGCAAATAATCGCTATACATATAAACGTTTTCATATCATTAACTTTTAATACTGATTATAGTATTCAATACCGAAATTCAATTTTGTAAGAAAACTCTTTATATCATTTGATAATCCTTCAGACTATCTATGGTTGAAATATACTAACTACCAAGCGTATGCCATAGGCGCTTCGCCACCAGGTCCGGGAAATATCTCATCCAGTTTTTTTAGAACTTCTTCATCCAGTTGAATATTTGCTGCCCGAATAGCACTTTCCAATTGTTCAAGAGTTCGTGGTCCAACAATAGGCGCTGTCACAACCGGATTATGAAGCAACCATGCAAGTGCAACTTCTGCCGGTGGGTGACCAATTTCTTTACAAAGCGCCTCGTATTGCCCAAGCTGGTGGCGTTTTTTCTCTAACTTCTCAATCTGGCTCTTATCGTTACGCCTTACTCCATTATTTTCTTCACGGGAACCACCTAAAAATCCTCCTGCTAATGGACTCCAGGGAATAAACCCTAATCCATAATGCCGGCATGCCGGAATTACTTCCAGCTCCACCATGCGGTTGTCGAGGTTGTAAACACTCTGCTCACTAACCAATCCAAGTATTCCTCGTTTGGAGGCTTCCTGGCATGCTGTGGCAATGTCCCAACCCGCGAAATTACTTGAACCCACATATACTACTTTCCCTTGCTTTATTAGTGCATCGAAACTTTGCCATGTCTCATCCCAGCTACAATCATGGTCAATATGATGCATCTGGTATAAGTCAATGCATTCGGTTTGCAATCGTTTTAAGCTACCTTCGCAATGTTTCCGGATTTTATAGGCACTCAGGCTTCGCCCATCGCTATTTACCTCAGGTAAATTTGCTTTGCGATCCACAGGGTTGTAGACTTTTGTTGCCAAAACAATAGCGTCTCTTCGTCCTCCACCCTGAGCAAGCCATCTTCCGATAATTTCTTCTGTATAACCATGTTCTACCGACCAGCCATAGACATCAGCAGTGTCAAAAAAATTGATACCCAATTCTAAAGCCCGATCCATTATTTTGAAGCTATCTTCTTCGCTGGTATGCCACCCAAAGTTCATTGTACCGAGGCAAATATTACTAACTATAACTCCGTGCTTTCCAAGTCTCTTATGTTTTACTGCCATACTATGACCTCCTTTTGAAAGTTTTAAACATTCTGTATTCATTTTTTATGTTTTGCCTCAATGCTACGCTTCAGGGAGATATAAATTTGCCCCCTCAGTTAATCCTGATTATTATGTTCAACCCAAATCAAATTAGCAGTATTAAATCCTAGTTTTTCTGCGTAAGCGAGATAATCTTGTTTGATATTTTCTGGAATGGAAGTTTCGCGAGAAAATATCCATAGATATTCGAGACTACTTCCAGAAACAAGAGCGTAACGATATTTGCTGTCAATTGCCAGCACATTATAGCCAGCGTAGAAAGGACCGAAAAATGAGACTTTTAGCATTGCTGTGGTGTCATCTTTAACAAATTTGGCTTTACCCGTTACTTCCTTCCATTTGTTTGTAGTATAATCGTAACCTCTGTTTACAACTTTGATGGTTTTACCATCTTTGTTGAGAGAATAGTGAGCAGTAACATTGTTTAAGTTACGCTCAAAACGAAAATCAAAACGAGCTATTTCGTACCATTTGCCCAGATAATCAGCTTTTTCGAATGGCTTTACTGCCGTTATGCCTTTAGGAATAGTATTGCAAGACACTAAGGAAATGATAGCTGATAAGCTTATGATGATTATATTTCGTTTCATTGTTGTTGTTTTAGGTGTTTAATATCCCTCTGTATTTTCTAATAATATTTTTTATTGTTTCCTATGGTAATCTTACAATAACTACCTTTTTATTTTAACATAAATATGCTTAATATGGGTTTTTTCAACTTCTCTTTCATCAACCTGAAAGTGTTCGTCAAGTGATTTAATTAGTGGAGTAAGCTTAGTAAATCCAAAATTTCTTGGGTCAAAATCCGGCTTCTTCTTAATAATTAAATTGCCTACCTCTGCAAGAAATGCCCACCCATTGTCATCTGCCAAATCTTCAACAGAAGTTTTTATTAATTGAAGTAATTCGCTATTTATAGAATCAAACTCTGACTCCTGAGTCTGAGTGCTTTTTGCTATTTTAGTTCCAACTGCTTTAGTTTTTCCAATTTTTCCGATTATTTCTATATAAATAAACTTATCGCATGCAACTATAAACGGGTTTGGGGTTTTCTTTTCACCAATCCCAATTACCAACATGCCCGATTCTCTTAGTCGAATAGCTAATCTTGTAAAATCGCTATCACTGGATACCAGGCAAAATCCATCAACTTTCTGGCTATGCAAAATATCCATAGCATCAATAATCATAGCAGAATCTGAAGAGTTTTTGCCGGATGTGTAGCTGTATTGTTGAATAGGAGTAATTGCGTGTTCAAGCAATGATGTTTTCCAGCCTGAAACTGTGGGCTTTGTCCAATCGCCATAAATTCGCTTAATTGTTGGGGTTCCTAGTTTGGCGATTTCATCGAGCATTCCTTTTATATTCGAGTACGGGATGTTGTCGGCATCTATAAGCACAGCCAGCTTTAAATCATTTCTTTCTCTCATGAGTTTAACATATTATGCATCAAGAAAATGCAGTGTTTTTATTTGTCTGATATTTAGGCCATTAAATTACTAATTATATTTCAGAAAAGCCTGAATAAAATCATCTAACACCACATATTCTTATTTAATTATTCTCTGCCAATCCTGCAAAATACCCAGAGAGAGCAAATCGTATCTCGCTGTAAGTATACTTCCTATCAAGCCTTTCTCTTATTTCCGATAGTTTTGTACTTCCGATTTCGCGATAAGCATTTACAACTTCATCAAAACACTTTTTGCTGACCAAATCATCAACAGGAATCAATGATTTTGCAATACATTGGCTTAAATGGCCTTCTATTGTGGTAATAGAAAATCCTCTTTCGGAGGCAATTTCTTTCGGACTTTTGCCTTCTTTGTATAGTTTAAAGCTAATTTCGTAAGATGGTGTTTTATCTTTTTGCTTTTTCTCCTTTAGATGGCCGTTAGCTTTGGCCTTTGAGAGCTTTTTAATTGAGAATTTCTGTTCAATATAAAGAAGATTTTGGCTTGCAATTAGAGCTGAAATGTTAGGATTAAGATTGCCGATTAGTGAGTTGATAAGCATATCGCATTTCAAAAACTGTTTAAGTTTGCTCATAACCCAGCCTTCCATTTCTTCAAGCTCACTTCTAAATTGCTTTGCTCCTTTAACACTTGCAACTTCATTACGTTTTTCCCTAACCTTCTCTATAACACTTTTCAAGGCTGCATCAAAGTATTTGTTTGCAGCAGACACTCTTTGCTGCAAATGTTGCAAATCAGCTAAATCCTTATTAAGCATAATTGTAGTAATTTGCTTTTGAAAGTTTTTAGCCGTATCTCTTAGTGGAATAATTTCCTGTAGAATTGAGCTTGCCCAGTCTTTGTGTTGCTGTTTTTTAGAGCGATTTTCGTCCTTATCGTATGATTCCAGATGATCTTTGAAGTGATATGCCATTTCTTCAAAATTATACGCAGAGAGTAAGTAGCTTTTTGTGTAATGAAAAGCTTCATCCCTAAGAGTTTGCTCTAGCATTATTGTGTCGCTTTTTTGGCCTGAAAAATCCGATAATGCTTTGTCGGCTTTTAGGTTGCTTTCAGGCATTGGCTTAGAAAGCATCAATCCATCAAGACTTCTGAGTCGTGAAAGTGCTACATAAGCCTGTCCTGGCGCAAAAGCCTGCGACACATCAATTATAGCTTTGTCGAAAGTCAGCCCTTGACTCTTGTGTACTGTTATTGCCCATGCAAGTTTAATGGGATATTGCTGAAAACTGCCAATGATTTTCTCTTCAATTTCCTGAGTTTCCTGATTTAATGTATAACGCTTGTTTTCCCAAATATATGGCGCAAGCTCCACAAAGTCATTGTCATCAGCAAACTCAACAAATATTCCATCATCGCTGAGGCTTGCAATTTTGCCTATTTTTCCATTAAAATATCTTTGCTCTCCGGAATAGTCGTTTTTTACAAACATTATTTGTGCACCTTCCTTAAGTTCCATTCTAAATTCAACAGGATAGTTTCGATCCGGAAAATCTCCAATTATTTCAGCTTCATAGAAACTACTTTTTCCCGGAAGGGCAGATAATTTCCTTTCATTTAACTCATCTGCCTGGCGATTATGAGTTGTAAGAAATACAGCACCCTCTTTTTGTTCTTCTGTGAGCGATGGATTATAATGACTGTTGAGTAGTTTTTTGTCTTCATCGGTAAGCACATCATCACGCAGATTATTTAAAATACTGATAAATTTCGGGTCGTGTTGGCGGTATATTTTTTCAAGTTCGATATAAACAGGCTTATGGTCTGCAAATGCTGCAGCATCAAAAAAATACATGCTTTTATAGAATGGACTAAGGAAACTCCATTCGTGTTGCCTTACTACAGGCGGGAGTTGCTGCATATCACCAATAAGTAGAAGCTGCACACCCCCAAAAGGAGTGTTTCTTTTTCTACGAACAGACCTGAGCACAGTGTCTATAGCATCAGCCATATCTGCACGCAGCATACTAACTTCATCAATAATCAGCAGTTCCAGTTCCTGCAGCATGCGACGCTTTGTTTTGTTGAGTCGCAGAGTTTTCATTATAGATGCAGGAGTTTGAATTTCTGTTTCTATCTCTCTTTCATTAAAATTAAGATTACGATTTGATGGCAAGAAAATTCCCAGAGGCAACTGAAAGAGGCTATGCAGAGTAACTCCTCCGGCATTAATCGCGGCAATACCTGTTGGAGCGGCAACTATAGCATTTTTGTGAGTTTCAAGCACAATTTGTTTCAGAAATGTTGTTTTGCCGGTGCCTGCTTTTCCCGTAAGAAAAACATGCCTTTGTGTGCTGTTAATATAGCTGGCTGCCATTTTTGCTGCCTTTATGTCTTCTTGATTTTGTATCATTATGATGTAAAATTACGATTTGATATTCTTAATAATATGAAATTTCAGCATAGGATTCTTTCAAGTGTTCGGCAAAGATATAAAACATTTACAAAAAACAGTACAAATAAGACAAGAGATATAAAAATAAAGACGAAAGATTGTAAATGCTTTTAAAGAAGTGTAAAACAGGAATCAAAAAAATTAAGAATAAATGAATTAGAAATACTTAATTGCTAATGTTTTTTAATTATAATTCAGTATTTTTGGTCTTAGCATAAGTTGACATAAATTATTTGCAACAGGTAAATTTCTAAATTATAAAAATGGGCTTAACTTAAAAATTTTAGCACTATGAGAAAAATTACAGTTTTATTTTCGATGTTATTTCTTTTGGTTAATTTGAATGCACAGAAGAAAATTATTATTAATGAAGACTTTCCTGCTTCTCCTAAAGGATGGTCAAGCAGTGAGCGTACTCAAGAAAGCATTCACGCTGTAATTAACAATGCGCTAATTAAAGATGAAGATGATTTATCGGGTTGGTTTTCTGTAAGTTGGGATGCCGACAGCCTCTATGTTTGGGCACAAGTTCAAGATGATATTCTTTGGGGCGAGGAAGTTAATGCTTATGAAAATGATAATATTATCGTTTTTGTTGATTTACATAATAAAAAAACAACATCTTATGTTGATGCAACTCAGCGTTACTGGGAAATATACTGGTATGAGAACAATCCTCAGAACCATTTTGGGAGAATTGGTCCAAACTGGGGACTTCCCCTTGGTTTAATTAAAACAGAAATAGATGAAGACACAGGTTACACGCTGAATTTATCGGTAGCCTGGTCAAGCATTGATCAAAATTTTGTTCCTGAAGTTGGTCGTATTCTTGGTTTTGACGTTAAACTTAACGACCATGATGGTAAAGGACGTAAGCAACTTGCATGGTATGATTTAACTGATACTGGTTGGGATAACCCATCTGTTTACGGCGTAATAAGACTTGCAGAGAATGGATTAATTGATTACTTAACTCAAAGACCGCTTCCTCCAAATGTTACCCTTACTGAATCCGGTGGCAATGTTACTATTCAATGGACTGCGGTTGAGGGTGCTCATTCTTATAGAATTCTAACTCCAGGCAATACTATAAATGTTAATAATGAAACATTTACAGCAAATTATTACATTGAAACCTACGACAACTATATTTTTACAGTTCAAGCCCTTGGTGCTAACGGCACTCTTCTTAATCAATCTATGAGTGTTTTAGGGGCAGGTCTTTTTGAACTTAAACTTATGGTCAATCCTGAGAATTGGGGTACAGTTGCAGGTGAAGGGCGGTTCGCCGGAAACGAGTAGGTAATTATAACCGCAACTCCATCCGAAGGGTATATCTTTTTAAACTGGACAAACGAAGATGATGAAGTGATATCTAATCGAAGTACCGATATCTTTATTATGCCTTTTACAGATGTTTCTTTAACAGCTAACTTCACCGATCAAATTCCGAAAATTGCAGTGAGCCCCGATCAATTTCAAGAAACCATCCAAGTAGGCAAGACTTCGTCTAAAAAAATGTCTATAAGCAATGAAGCTTTAGGTTACTTGAATTGGAGCTTATACACAGAATATGTTGTTGGCAATAAATCCTGAAGTCTTGGAGATTATGCTGACCAAAACAGAAAGAGAAACGAATCTATACCATTTGCATATGCTTTAAATAATCCTGGTAAAACGGGGAAAGATGCTGGTGATATTATTGCAACTTATGGAAATGTCTCTGATGCCAACTCTGGTATGGTTTGGGCAAATGGGTTTCTTTATATTCTTAATCTTACTAGTAATCAATTTTTTAAGTACGACATTAAGACTGAAACTACTGTTGAAACACATAATATACACGAAAATCCATACGGCATTACATGGGATGGAGAGTACCTTTGGATAGGTGATCCCTTAGGAAATATCTATGCATACAATTTAGATGGAACAAGTGCCGGGTATTCTTTCAGTACACCCTTCTCTTCTTGGTCTGGCATAGCTTGGGATAATCAGTATTTTATTGTTGCACCAGCATTTGTAGACTTTCCTACTTTTTACAGATTAGACGAAACAGGCTCCATTATTGAATCGTTTGAATCTGAAATTAATCTGCAACGTTTTATTGTATATGTTCCTCGACATACTGAAGGGCATATTTTGTCAAATAATGAAGACATAGTAATGCAGCTAAAATTGGAGGGAGGCAGTGTTTCAGTAATCCAGGAATTTTATATACCATCAGACGATTACGCCACTGCTATAGCGCACGATGGAACAGACCTGTGGTGTAGCGACTGGAACGGCCCTATTTATCAAATAGATGATGGTATAGTAGAGGAGGAATGGTTACAATACAGTATCGAATCTGGCAGTGTTGTAGCGACCGACTGGCATGTGGTTGAGGTAACCTTCGGCTCAGAAAATTTGGCAGCTGGTGTATATCATGTTGCTATTATAGTCAATTCTAACGATCCTACAACTCCACAAGTAAAGATTCCTGTTATCCTCAATATTGAATTACCATATATAGCAAGTATTACATCTGTAAATAATCTTACAGTAGTTTATAATACAATTGAATCGGAAGCCTTATCTCAACTTTCAGAAACAACTACTATCAAAGATCAGTTTAATAATAAATATACTGTTAACCTGAATTGGACAATTGTAGGATATGATGGCTCTACGGCTGGTCAATATCATGCCACGGGTATTTTTGATTTACCAGATGGTGTTATACAATCCGATCCTGAAACTGACCTTAAAGTTACGGCTATAGTTACTGTTTTAGAAGATGGGGTAGACTTACCTCATATTGTTTCAATTGAAGATGTTGATAATATAGAAGTGGCTTTTGGTACAGTAGAAGCGGATGCTTTAGCAAAACTTTCATCTACAACTACTATTTCTGATAGTCATAATAATTCTTTTATGGTTAACCTCAGCTGGTCTATACAGGGGTATAATGGTTCTACAGCAGCCGATTATAATGCCACTGGAGTATTTAATCTTCCCAATGGAGTTGTGCAATCCAATCCCGAAACTAACCTTGAAGTTACAGCTATTGTTAAGGTTCTCCCTGTTTTTCAACTTACCCTAGCAGCAGAACCCGCTGGCAGTGGAACCCTTACTGGTGATGGCGATTATGGAGAGGGTGATATTATAAAAGTTACAGCTTATGCCAATGCAGGTTGGAATTTCATTAGCTGGGGCGATAGCAATGGCATTTTAAGCAATAATATCGCGTTTAATTATACCATGCCTGCTAAAAATGTAACGCTTACGGCAAAATTCTCGGCTATTGATTATGAAATAACTATCAATATTAATCCCCATGATGCTGGTAGTTACAGCATAGAACCTAATAAAGAATATTATCATATAGGCGATGTGGTTACTCTTGTAGCATCTCCTTCAGCTGGCTATGAGTTTGTAAACTGGACATCCAGCCAAGGTGTTGTTAGCGTAAATGAAACTTACACATTTACAATGCCCGCTAAAGATGTTATACTTACAGCTAATTTTGATTGGGTTGGTTTTGTTAACAATCAGGAAATTCTCGATATAAAGATATTCCCAAATCCTGCAAGAAATGAATTTAATGTTGTATCAAATGAGATGATAAAAAGCATAAAAGTCATAAATATAAATGGGCTGGTAGTTAAAAATGCTAGTGTTAATGATCAGATTGCTATATTAAATGTACAGAATATTAACACAGGTGTTTATTTTGTGCAGATTTACACTGAGAGTGGGACAACAACTAAGCGGCTACTGATTATTAGATAGAGAAGTTAAAATAGCAAACTTTGTTGAAACGTCAATAGCAAAAAAAACTTTGCTATTGAATTTTCATACACTCGACTACATTCTCTTTATCGCCTAAGGCTTGATTGTTCTCTCGGTTGGACTGTGGGTTTCAGGTTGACAATTGCTACTTATGGGAGAATGGCTGTTATTACGCGACGGCCTTGTTAATGATAGCTTACACCGTGTTGACGTTATATTTGCTGGAACCGAAATCAAATGCATTTGCCTTCATGTAACGGGGAATTTTTGATAGGTATATAAATGAGGTTTTGTTTTAATACAACAAGGAAAGAAAATGCAATCCCCAAAAATTGTTTAAAACTATATTGTCCATATGATGAAAAGAAATATGCTAGACAATACTTGCTATAACTCTGCAGCTTAATGTGTTATGCTTTGCTCTGATGTATTTATGATGTAGTGCAATATCTGTTTGTTGTGCTCTAGATGTGCTTGGTTATTTGCGGCTAGATTTTAATTTATTTATTATTGTTATTGCTAAATTTAAGTATTCAATTAAATGAAAAATACAGCTTATGAATGAAGACAAATGCTTGACAATCGCATTTAAATAATCTTTGATTTAAGAGCTAATTTAGCAATGACGAGTAATGATAATAAATTATCAACCATTTAATATTTTAAAATTATGAAAACCACAACTTTACTTTTTAAAACTTTCTTATCGAGCATATTATGCTTATGGTTTATGCATAGCTTTGGACAAAACCCAAACTTAGTTTGGAGCGATGAGTTTGAGCAGGCTACGTTCAACGGATCAACATTCGGTGGTACAAACCCGATTCCAGGCCAAGGCTTTGATTGGCATATCCAAGAGGGAAATGGATGTAATTATGGTGTTTGTGGATGGGGAAACAATGAGCTACAAAATTACCGCGCACAAAATGTATATTTAGAAAATGGAGAACTTGTAATAAAGCTTGAAGCTGTAAGCAATGCTCCACAGCCAGGATTTAGCTATTACTCGGGTCGAATCAGAACACATAAGTTAAAAGAATTTCAATACGGCAGAATAGAGGCAAAAATAAAACTGCCTGCTGCAGGAGGCTCATGACCTGCTTTCTGGACACTTGGAGCAGACCAGGACGTTGTTGGATGGCCAAGCTGTGGCGAAATAGACATTATGGAATATGTTACTAATACACCTGAATTTACTAGTGCTGCGCTGCATTATAACAATCAAACGGGCAATCATAGGTTTAGATACGACCATTTTCCTTCTATTGATGGCTCTAAATTTTATAACGACTATCATTTATTTGTATTAGAATGGGAGGAAAATGAGGTTAGATATTATGTTAATGACATATTATTCTTTAAAGTAAACAAGAATGAGGATTTTGAAGCTGACGAGGTATGGCGTTTTAATAAACTTCACCATTTACTGCTTAATGTGGCTGTTGGAGGTAATCTTGGAGGAACAGTTCAAGGCGGTGCATGGACGGATTATATGAGGGTGCAATACGTGCGCGTTTATGATGGTCCAAAGCCTACCATTAGTGGTAATCGCCTGGTGAACTACAGTGCAACGGGTGAAGTATATACAGTTCACAACGCAGGTGGCGCATCCATTACATGGACTGTTCCTACTGGTGCTACAATTGTTAGCGGACAGGGAACAAACGCTGTTACAGTAAATTTCGGCTCTACCAGTGGTAATGTAACAGCAACTTTTAACGTAGGAAACGGCAATCAATCGCTCCCAATTTTTGTGCATGTACAGCCAAATTTTGAGGTTGATTTTATTTTAGAAAGTTTCGAACAGGGTATAGGTACAGGTCTTGCTGATTATGTAAAGTCTGATGGAGTCTTAACTGCTGTTGCTAATCTTGCACCTAATGCTGTAAACAGCAGCTCACAAAGCGGAAGATATGTAAGAGCATCAGGGGTTCGGTATGATTGCATTTTTTACACTACTAATGCTATTACTGATGCCCAAGATTATTCATCAGGCCTCGCGTTTAAAAAGTTTTACATCGATGTTTACACTAGCCAAGCACCTATTGGCACGCAAATCATTTTACAGTTGGAAAATCCAGCTGTAGCAACACCATCCAACTACCCCGCAGGTCGTCATAGTAGGTATGTTGCTACTATTACTCAGCAAGGGGTATGGCAAAGACTGCCTTTTGAGTTTCTTGACAGGCCTGATCCCAATGCAAACCCATACTTGCAGAGCACAATAGTTCTTCTATTTAACTCGAATACACTTACCGGTCATACATATTTCTATGACAATCTAAACAGCTATATAGATGCCAATTATGAACCGACTTGTATTAGTCCAAATTATGCTATGAACTTTGCCGGACTCTCTTCACTACCCGCAGGTTTCACTCAAACCGGAACGCCAACTTGGGCAGTAGGTACCTCAACCAATGCGCTAGCAGCAGGACAAGCACCTTATGCGTATGCTAACTATAGTGGAACTGCGGCACAAGCTGGCCAAATGGTATCGGACTGCTTCGATTTTAGATCCTACACCGATATTTCCATTTCCATGTTCCATCGGTTCTATACTGCAAATACTGGCAATTCAGCGTTCCTAGAGTATAGCATAAATGGCGGTACATGGACACAGATAGCAACATGGACAACATCAATGGGTGCTGGTGCAGCATACTCGTCGGGCATAATCCCAGCTCTTGCAGGTAAACACAATGTTAAGTTCAGGTGGAGAGTAGTTTATCCAGTTCACACTGGAGGTGCTCGCCAGAAGAACTGGAGCGTTGATGATATTGCTGTAACAGGAACACTTGCTGGTGCTACCCTTGGCGACGTGAACAATGATGGACACATCAACGTACTCGACGTGGTTTGGATGGTTCGCCACCTCACTGGCGACACCCCCGCGGGCTTTAACTTGGTAGCAGCCGATATCACCGGCGGAGGTATTACCGTTGCTGACCTCACTGCGCTTATCGATTTAATTTTAGGCGGTGCAAGCAAAAACGATGTAAACTCTGAAGTTGGCGAGATCTACTTAGATAGCGATGGCAAAGTGCTTTTCAATAGTGATGGAACGCTCACTGCTATGCAGTTTGCCTTCACCTCAGCCAACCCCGAAATGGAGGTTAAACTCATGCTAGATACCGACCACATGGTGTCTTTCAACAGCTCAACGGGCAGAGGCGTTATCTACAGCATGAACAACAACCAAATCCCGGCGGGTGAGCATCTGCTGATGCAGATTGAGAAAGCAAACCTGAACCTTCTAAACTGGGGTGCTGTTAAGGCAGCTAACGTGAGTCATAAGGATGTTGACATAATCGCCGCCAAGTTTTCAGCCACATCTGTTGCTGGCTTAAACAATGGATTTGGAGTGTCGGTTTACCCCAACCCCAACTCTGGTAAGTTTACTGCTCGCATTAATCTAACTGCTGAGTACAAAGTTGAGATACAGCTCATCGATCTAATCGGTAGAGTTGTTTCGCAGTCACCCCGCACTCTTCTTACACAGGGCGAGCATCAGGTTGATTTCAACGCTGCCCAATTAATAAATGGCGGTGTTTACATCCTCAGGGTTAACTTGTACGATGCCAACGCCGAGAGACTTGTGAATAGGCATGAAGAGAAAATGCTTATCTTTAAATAAAAATTATCACTATTATCCGACTAAAAAGTAATTTTACTCTTTTTCAAACGTAACTACCAGATAAACAGGCATTATGATTTTATTTTTAAAAGCCACCCCCTATATAAATTGCAGGTTATACTGCAAATTTATTGGAGGAGAGCCTGTTCGTTTTAAATAATATCGGTTCGTGCTTCTTAGTAATTCAAACACATCCAACAAGCTTATCAGATGTATCCTTACTAAGGAAGCTACCACCGAAAACGCTTTTTTAGTTTGTGCCATTCTTTGTATTACAG
>JAGXRL010000147.1 GCA_018335915.1 Candidatus Latescibacterota bacterium | reverse complement strand
CAGTTTTGTATTTAACTCATAACTCCAAACTCTTTAACACTGAAACTTTGACTTCGGTCTTGAAGGAGGGGATAGCTCCCCTATGTTAACAATTTTTCGTTGTTAGTTGTTGGTTATTAATTGATTCTCCGTGATTTCTACTCAAAAATAATATTACTGATCAGTAATATTTTATTCTACCTGCAGGTAGAATTTTAACGGCTGTGACCTTTTCGATAATATTCTGCTGATATGGGTCACACCTGTGCTATTTTTCTGGTAGGGTTTCAGTCGCAACTATTGAAAGTGTTAGTGGAAATTGACGACCGACTTCTGGTATGCCTTCTGCCTGGTATTTTATCCAATAACACACAGGTCTTATCCAGACATTAGCATATACATTAAATGCTAACAGAATTAATAAAATATAGTTTATTCTTTTTAACATAAAGCTCATCCATCCATTTTATTCTATTTTTTCTAATATCCAAAGCTCGTGATTTGTTGGCCTATTAGGGTCTCCTTTCATTTTACTTGCAGAAAAAACTATCTTTTCACCATCAGGTGACCAATATGGAAAAGAAATATAAGAGTTCCAATAAGGACATACATCCAACTCCTCGTATTTCTCTAATTCCAGATTGCTGATGTACGCCTTATCTCGAGTAGCAGATATGATTTGATTGGCACTAAATGGTAAAAATTGGGCATGCTGATAGATTCGTAGATGAAAGTAGTCCGTAATATTTCTATTAATTAGATTGTATAATTTTCCCCCAAATATAATTAGAGAATCATCCCACACATCGAAACCGTTAATTATATCCCATGGCAAAACAGTGTCAGCCATTCCTGTCTCAAAATTTACCTTGAAGAACCCCTCATTGTATGCGAAATAATAAGCTGTGTTTCCGGTCCTATTAAATTCCACATCGCATACCTTTTGAGGATATGCCGAAAGAGTATCGAGTATATTACCCAAAGTGTCCGTAAGAATAAGACTACCTCCTTCTTTTATATTTCCGCAAGTCAGTGATAACTTTGAACAATCTTGTGTAATTGCTAATGAACCGAAAGTTCCATCTAATACCAATCTATCATTAGAACCATCTATATTAATTACTCGTAGTTGGCCACCGTAACTCTCAATATAACCTTCTTGTTGCACCATTAAATAATATATCTTATTGCCATCTGGTGTCCACACGGGATTAAATGCTGAATAACCCTCTTTGCTTATAAGTAACTTTAAGTTAGAATTCCTTCTAAAAAAGATTGGCCAATCGCAACCTAAATTCATCAGAATCACAATGAGAACCAATATACAAATTAATAAAATTGTTTTTGTTTTTTTATTATTGTTCATATTGCCTCCATCAAAATTATATCATTTAGATTTAATCTTAAATAATTTGTCTGCTGGGCAAAAAGATTTCCGAATAATAAAAAAAGCAATATCAACAAATAAAACAAATTCCTCTTTGCATTATTTTGATGCCCCTCAAATATTATGTTTCGCATGAACTCTTCCTCTGTACCCAAATTATACAATTAAAAATATTTCTGTCAAGAACAGTCGTCATAAACTCGCTTCCTGTAACTAATTGATATATATATTACCCACGCTCTTTTCTTCGTGATTTTATTCGGTAGGGAGTATAAAACATCTCCAAATGTTATTTGGCAATTTTTTTATCTCACAAATCTTTTTACAAGTAAAATGTAATTCTAAACCGTATTCAATTGCCAACATTGATAATGACAATTTTTATTTATTCTGTGTCACTAAATATAAAATTTCAGTACGGGTCGCACCTGTGCTGTTTTTATCTTCTCACGAATGGATTCTAAGATTGAAAGATCCTAAGATTGAAAAATCTTCTAATCTGTAATCTTGGAATTGCTCCGATAACCAGGACTCATCTCATCATTAGCAAATGTGTTTACAAGTTGTCCAATTGAATTATTAATCTGAAATCAAATCTGACTTTAATGGATATTTGCTGCTTTTGGTCTGCCCGGCCGTAAAAAGAACATCTATCTCTTTAAAATTCTTTCTGTTTCCTGTTGAAACTGTAATGTTCTTAATGGTTTACCTTGATAAATCATTTAACGGAAAAATCAATGTCATTCTGATTTTCATCGTCATTAATATAACTCCTATTAATTAATTGGGATGTGTCCCGAATTTTTACCGAATTTTTAATAACACGTTTAAACTAATAAAATAATTGGTATTATTATAACATATTTATAATTTGACATGTTCACCTCTTTACATATTTTATTTAAATTCAATAAAGTAAATTTCATAATTTATCGGAAATGTTTGTTGCACTCCATATGACCATGCATAATAAATTTTTTCATCGCTGTCAATCGTCATTGTACCTTTATCTCTGTAGTTTACATTTTTATACAAAGTTCTTGGCTCTTGCCATACTCCGTTGCTGTTAATACCGTAATTGATATCCACCATCATCCAAATTAGATGTATTCTATCGCTATTTCCTATGCAAATCTTAGGTTCGGAAAAACTTACTTTGCCTTTATAAAGAGGTTCAATTTGTCCCCATCCGCCTTGAATTGTTTTTCTTCTATACGCAACACCCGATAGCGCTGTATCACCTTCAGCCCATACCACATGTATTGACCCATCAGACGATACTGCGATTGAGGGACGATCAGATGTTTGCCAATCATTAACCGGCGAATATGAAATACGCATCGTATCTGCCCAGGTACCATCTGGTCTTTTTTCGATATAATATATTTCCATATATGGGTCTAACACTACATGCACACCATTTTCATCATCAACTATCATTTCATAACTTGCAATTTGTTTAGTGAACAAATACTGAATTTGCCATTGCCCTCCATTTGCTTTATGCGCATAATGATAAAGACATTGGTCTGGAGCAAATGCTTCCCTCCAAAAAAGATGAAGTCCCAATTCATCATCAACTGCTAATATTGGTCGATTCGAAGCGCCGTAAACTGATATTGTTTCTGGAGTCGCCCAAGTGTCTCCTATATTTCTCCAAGTATAAAAAATTTTCCAATAACTAAAATTACCTTGATAAACAACTTGTTGCCACGCTAAATGGATTTTATCTGTTCTATCAATTGTAATATAAGGACTTCTCGAAGCACCGATATTATAAGTCACTTGAACTGGTTCAGACCAACTTCCATTAGCAGATTTCATGGCATAAAATATCTCTTCATTTCCTGGGGTGTCGTCGTTCCAGACCAGATGCACTGTATTTCTTGAATCAACTGCAATTGAAGGACGTTCTGAACGACCCGAATTATTTGACACATTTACAGGCTCAAGATAATTTTCCTCTGGTTTATGCTTACACAGACTTGACAGTGAAACAATCACGACAAATAAAACTAATACGATTCTTCCGAATTTATATAATATACCCGCTCGTATTATATTCATAAATCGCTCCACCCAAATCTTAACAAAACATTTCTTTTTGTCAAGCAAAATCTTCACATACCCAGCACCTGTAACTAATTAATATATATATACCCACGCTCTTTTCCTCATGATTTTATTCGTAGGGAGGTTACGAGAATTTTGAATTTATGTTAATCGTAAGATTATTTGTGCGGTTTTTATTGCTCCGTCAATCGGAAATTTGTTAATCCCATTTTTTACCATTTGACTTAACTCACCGGTTTTACGCAGATTTTCTAAAATATCGCCGAGATTTTGTGCTTCATGATTGGTTTTGATTGGATAGGTTACTCCTTGCTTGAATAGAAAATCAAAATTCTTTGGTGCATAACTGCCAATCATCGGAAATAAGGCAAACATCGGCAGACCCAGACCGATTGCCCAATTAGTATATTCGTGGCTTGGCGCAACAAATGCGTCGAGTAATGGGAGTAGGCGATGGACTTTTTTCTGATAATCAACTCTGTTTTTTCCTTGAATAAATAAGATCGTAGTTTTGGAATTGGCAATATCTGGATATTTGTGATGTAACTGGGCAATGATTTGACTGGCTTTTTTCGGGTTTGTACCTAAAAACATAATCGTGCGAAAATTCTTTTTCGTAACCGCATACACCGCATCGATTGTCTTATTGATATGCGGTTTCGGATATGCACCGGAAATAAAAAAACCGATTGTTAAGGATTGCTTTGACCGAATACGGGATAATCGTTTTTTATAATTTTGTTGAGCATTGTCCACCAGTTCATTTGCAATCAAGAGTCCTGTTTCAATAACCTGCTCTTGTTTAACACCGTTTTTAAGTAATTGCTTGCCCGTGTATTCTATTGGTACGATAATCTTTTCAACATTTGTGAGCACAGATTCTTTCGGCAAAGCAATCTCTGCGTGAACATACCAGACCGAGCCAAGAAACTTTGCCAGTAATGGATGCGAGACTATAATACGGTCAAATCCTTGTGTGTTAGCCGTGCATAATGGCAGATTCGGGGTTTTATTGAGGTTGCGGATTTTATTATATAAACCGGTAATCATACCGCCTTTGGCACCGAGCGTGTAGATTTGTTTGGACATTTGCCAGAAAAGCCGGGTCAGTCCTTTTTCATGAGTCAAAACATTCCACACTTTAATTTCAGTTTTAGGCGCAATTTCTTTTATTGCTTGAAGCACATAATCTAAATAATTCGGGTGTCCATAACCAATCTCGACATTAATTGCTAAAATCCGCATCTTTCTTTACCTTGAATGACACGAATCGGTCGAATTTAACGAATTAAAAAATAAATTTATGCAATATTCGTATAATTCGTATATTCGTGATATTCGTGTTCTCTTCATTATCTGATTTTAGATTAATCAATAACTTATCAAATGTCAACCTTGACATTTTTATGTTGTCTAATAGAATATAGGAGTGGAAAGTAAAAAATCGACAACTGGTAAATTTTCAATCAGTCTCGAAGGAATTGACCCGGTCTCGTTATTGGGTCTGGCTGATGAGAATTTATTGTTTATTACTCAAAATTTTGATTCCCGAATCACGGTGCGGGGCGACCGGATTCGGGTGAGCGGTCCGAAAACTGAGTTTCGCGCGATTCGAGAGCTGTTTTCGATTCTTATTAATGCGGTCAAAAACGAAGAAGATATCAATCCAATCCGCATTAAAAGAGAACTCGACAGCATTAGGACTGGTAAGGCAAAGGATAAGGCTGAAACCAAATCAGATACACAAGAAGCACAATCAGGCGCTATCTATACTCCGAAAAAAGTAATCTCTGCAAAAAGCGAAAACCAAGCAGTTTATTTAAAAGCAATTGATAAGTATGATATTACAGTTGCGATTGGCCCGGCTGGAACGGGTAAGACTTATTTAGCGGTTGCTAAAGCAGTCGAAGCATTGACTGCCGGTAAAATCAGCCGGATTATTCTGACCCGACCTGCGGTTGAAGCTGGTGAGCAGCTCGGTTTTTTACCAGGTAATTTTAAGGAAAAGGTTGACCCGTATATGCGGCCGCTGTACGATGCGATTTATGATATGATTGCGTTTGATAAGATTCGCCGATTGATTGATGAACAGGTCATTGAAGTTGCGCCGATTGCCTATATGCGGGGCCGGACTCTTTCCGATGCTTATATAATTTTAGACGAAGCCCAGAACAGCACTTCAACCCAGATGAAAATGTTTTTGACCCGATTGGGCCGGAATTCAAAATCAATCGTAACCGGTGATATTACCCAGATTGATTTGGATAAAAAATACTCGTCCGGACTGGTCGAAATCCAGCACAAACTGAAAAACATCGACGATATAAAATTCGTCTATTTTGATGCCCAGGATGTGGTGCGTCCGTCTTTAGTTTCTAAAATTATTCGGGCATACGCGGAATAAAGATAAAATTTTTTATGCGCATTTTAATCTTTGGTGAGACAAATAAGAACAGACAACAAAAATATCGGATTTTTGCGAAGGAGGTATTGCATAAAATCAAAGACCGTGTTCCGGACAATGCCGTTGCGCTCAATATAATCTTGGTTTGTGATGACTATATCCATAAATTGAATAAACAGTTCTTAAATAAAGACCGACCGACCGATGTCTTGTCATTTTTAATACAGGATAAGGTTTGGGGCGAAATCTATATATCCAGAGACCGCGCCCGTGTCCAAGCCCGGCAAGAGAAAATTTCCATCGAGCAGGAAATCTTTAATCTGATTGCACACGGCATACTTCATCTTGCCAATTATTCGCACCGCGAGATGAAGAAAATCCGACGCGAACTTAATCGATAAGATAATCCTATATGAAGAGAACACGAATATCACGAATATACGAATTACACGAATATTCGATAAATTTATTTTTTAATTCGTTAAATTCGACCGATTCGTGTCATTCGTGGTAAAGCATGTTGATTTTCTTTTTCATAATTATCATTTTACTTTTTTTATCGGCAGTTTTTTCCGGCTCAGAAACCGCATTTTTTGCCTTTTCCAAAGAGACCCATACAAAACTGCGCGATAAATTGGCGCAGGAGACAAAATCACATAAGTTAATTACCCGATTAAACTTAATCGAGTCACTGCTGTCAAATCCATCCAGTCTTTTGGCAACAATATTGTTTTCCAATTTAGTGGTCAACACAACCGCCTCATCAGTGTTTACCCTGTTAATGATAACCCTGGCTGAAAAATTCAATCTTTCCCGTGACTTACTGGTCAGTCTCGGTGCGATAATCTTAACAATAATATTGGTAACATTCTGCGAAATCACGCCCAAAGTTATTGCGATTCGAAAACCGGGTCGGTTTGCTTTGCGCACGGCTTGGTTTATCAGTGTGCTCAGAAAAATCTTCTGGTTTATCACGACACCGCTTAACCGCATCAGCGATTGGATGCTTAAGAAAATCTCTGCATATGTTCATAAAGCCCCTTTTCCGTCAGTTGATGATCTGAAGACGATAATTGATGTCAGCGAAGATCAGGGTTTGATTACACCAGAAGAAGAAGATTTTCTTTTTAATCTGGTTGATTTATCAAATCGTCGAGTAGCTGAAATAATGACACCGCGCATCAAGATGATTTGCTTAGAACAGGAAGCGACGATTACTGACGCTTTTTCATTAATCAATAAAGAAACCCTGCCCCTTTATTCGCGGATTCCGGTTTATAAAAACAGCATTGATAATATTACCGGCGTTTTGTATCTTAAAGATTTAGTAATCCAAAAAGGTTTTTCGAGCCGAAGCAGTAAATTCTTATCTCAACCAGTTAAAGACATCGTGCGACCTGCCTATTTTGTTCCGGAAAATAAATCACTCTCATCGCTTCTGGAAGAATTAAGAAAAAAGGATTCGCATATTGCGATTGTGATTGACGAGTATGGACAGACCGCAGGTTTGGTAACCTTAGAAGATATTCTGGAAACATTATTAGGAGAAATCCAGGATGAATATGATACATCTAAAGAGATGCCTTATCAAATCATCGATACCAAATCATATCTGGTTTCAGGTGATATTGACTTGAATATATTAGACCAGTTATTTGAAGATTTTAGCCGGGATATCCCCGAGTCAGCCGGTGACCGCCTGAGCGGATTCATCTATCACTACTGGGGAAAAATACCGAAAAAAGGCGAGATTTTAATATATCATAATTTCCGGATTGAAATTAAAGATATTAGACGAAAACGGATTAATAAAGTGCTGATTACTAAAATTACATAATGAGCGAACTTGTATTGGGTTTTATAGCAATAATTTTATCTGGTGTTTGTTCTGCGAGTGAGATTGCTTTTACCCGTGCGAATTGGATTCGCCTTAAAACTTGGGAGAAAAAACAGACCACACTTTCTCTGTTAAGACTGCGCACTACAGCAACGTTGCATCTTCTAACTGAAAAGGAACGCGTATTAGTTATCATTCTGATTTTAAATAATGTTTTTAATATTGTCGCCTCAGCAATTGTTACTCGTTTTTTCGTCATTCATTTCGGTCCTGCGTATACCACAGCGGCGGTTTTTATTGTTATTGTATTATTGTTAATTTTCGGTGAATTCTTACCCAAAACAATAGCACAGGGATTCCCTGAATACTGGGCAATTGCAGTCAGTCCGGCGATTCAGTTGTTATCAATGATTGTCGGGTTATTCCGGTCCAAAGGTAAAGTGAAAAAACCGCATCAATTGTCGCGTCAAGATTTCTTGTACCTGCTCCAATCGCAAGAGAGCAAGACATCGCTGGTTACCAATCAAATGGCAAAAGCCTTATTCGATTTTTCCCGTTTATCATTAAGCGAAATTATGGTACCTGAAGAACGGATCGTGGCTTTTACTGAAAACGCGGATTTGAAAACTCTTAAAAAAACTATTGAAAAATTCCGATTTTCAAGGTATCCTGTATATCAAAAAAAGAATAATGATATTATTGGCATAATTCATATTAAAGACATTTTGGTTGCAATGCGGAAAAAGAGATTTCAAATGAACGAATTGATAAGAACACCGTATTTTGTTAATAGTCAGACCAAAGCAATGACCGTGCTCAAAGCAATGAGCCATCAGGGCGAACATATGGCAGTTGTGCAGAACGAACAAAAACAGACAATCGGTATCATCACTTTGGAAGATTTGCTGGAAGAACTGGTTGGCGAAATCCGCAGTGAGACATAGCAATGAATCAAAAAAATCATATTCATATTGAACAGTTGTTGCGCACCGGGCAGATTGAAGCGCTCGAACAGATTCTGCCTACGCTGCCAGCCAAAGAAATCAGTATCGCAATTCGTCGCTTAGAACCCGAATTAAAGAAAAAGTTGTTCCAGTTGTTAGATGTTGACCAGGCAGCAGATGTAATGCTCGATATTGATAAAGTTTCGCTCTCGATCATATTAGGAGAACTGGATAAACCAAGATTATCCGAATTAGTGCAGGAGATGGAAGCAGACGAAGCGACTGATATTGTCGGCAGTGTCTCAGCACCAGAACGAACCCGTTTATTGCAGGCAATGCCAGAGCAGGAATCAAAAGAAGTTGCCGAACTCTTAAAATATCCGGAAACTTCTGCCGGTGGCCGAATGAGTCTGGATTATCTTGCGATTCTGGACAGCGATACTATAGGCAAAGCTTTGAAAAAGATTCGGGTCAACCGTAACATTATTAAACCGTCGAACCTGTTTTTCGTAATTGATGAGAATTCGCATTTAAAAGGTTATGTCTATCTAGCTGATTTAATCTTTAGTTCGCCCCGTATGTTGATAAAACGTATCACCAAGCCCACGCAATATCAAGCCCGGCTCTTTGATGACCAGGAAGAAGCGATTCGCGCCGCACGCAAATACGATTTAACCACAATTCCGGTTGTTGATGATGCCGGTGTCTTAAAAGGTATAATTACGAGTGAAGATATTATCAAAGTTATCGAAGAAGAAGCAAGCGAAGACATTGCTAAATTAGGACATTCATTTGAACTGGAATCAGCATTTTCACCAATCCGCAAAAGTGCCCGGCGAAGGCTGCCGTATTTATATATTGATTTGTTGGGTGCATTTGTCGCCGCCTTGGTCATCAGCTCGTTTGAAGAAACTTTGAAGATGATGATTGCGGTAGCAGCTTTCATGCCGGTTGTTTCGGAAATGGGTGGGGCGACCGGTAGTCAGGTTATTGCAATTATTGTCCGTGCCATTGCGTTAGGTGAAGTAACCTTAGCAGATACCAAGCGACTGTTAATTAAAGAAATCAGGGTTGGATTGTTAACCGGTGTTGCCTGCGGCGCGCTTACTGCTTTAGTCGCAATAATCTTTCGCGGTTCGCCGATATTAGGGCTTATCGTTTTTGGAGCATTGGTAATAAATATGGTGGTTGGTGCAGCAACCGGTCTTTTACTGCCATTAATTCTGGTAAAACTGAAAAAAGACCCGGCTTTGGCTTCAGGATTGTTATTAACTGCAGTAACTGATTGTCTCGGTCTTTTCGCCTTATTAGGGCTGGCTACAATAGCAATTAAAAAATTCGGTGCCCATTGACCCAATACTTGTTATTGTTAATTTTATTAGGTTCGGAGCTTAGTTATGTTGAAGATAATTAAGACACGGGGCGTCTGTCTTTTCTCGAGGAAAGTTAGAGAAACCAGTAAATTAGTAACTTTTTACACGGAAAATTTTGGCAAGTTGAATTTTATATGCAAAGGCGCTCGTAATCCGAAAAGCAAATACGGAGCCGCACTTGAAATATTTACTCAAGCAGAAATCATATTCAATAAGAGCGCACCAAAACCGACCTATACCTTATCTGACACCAATATTATCAATGCCTTTCCGAATCTAAAAACGACTGAAAAATTTTTCTATGCCAATCAGATTATTGAACTGATTCTTAAAAGTACTGAACTGGAAGACCCGAATTTAAAATTATATCATCTGCTTGTCTCTGCTTTGAAACACTTAAACTCAGCAAAAACCAAGAAAAAAAACAACTACATGTCATTAGCCGGTGCTTTTTTTCTGAAAGCAGCAGCACTCTTAGGATTTAAACCACAACTGAGACACTGCGTATTATGTAAAAATCCGCAGGTTAGCAGTTTCAGTATTGACTATGGTGGTGTTATCTGTAATTCTGCGAAACACGCTCAATCGAGCAATACTTATGGAATCAACCATATTAAATCAATGGATTATCTGCTTAACAAACCACTTTCGAAAAGTTTAAACTTTTCAATTTTCAAGCCGACTTTAGATTTAATTCAGAACTATCTTTTATTTCATTTAGAAAGAGTTAACTTATACTCTCTAAAGTATTAATTATTTATGCACAAAAAAAGGGGACTCATTTGAGTCCCCTTTGCTATTTTATAATGTTTATTAATTCAACAATAAGACTTTGACCACTGGTGCGTCTTCGTTCTTAAGTTTTGCAAAGTAGATGCCGCGGCTCAGTTTGTTACCACGATAATCATTGCCATTCCAGGTTATAAAATCATTGTCGGTTGTTAATTTTGTTACGCGTTCACCTGCAGTGTTATAGATTTCGACGATTTTGAATCGGGAGACCGAACCGTTGAATTGAATTTTCGTCTGATTGGCAAACGGGTTAGGGAAAACAGACAGCGACGGTTTGGTGCCGACATACGAATTCGGACCTAATTCTTCGATATCTGTGCCTAACTGCACTAATGCCCGCATCATGACTTCATTGACATCATTGCTGCGATACGGCGCCCAGGAGCCGGTATATTCCCATGCCTGTCGGGAAATCGGGAAAGAAGTATCAATACAATAGACCGGGTCAGAAGGAGCATTTGAAGTTACACCAACAAAAAATGAACCAGAAGATATTTCTGGTGCCGGGCTCAGATTTATCTGATACCATTCTGGTGCCGCTGAGGTTGCTGAGACCGTGATATTGCCCCGGCCTAAAACCGTCCCCGGAGTTCCACCCGGTCCATCACCTTTTAATACCCAAAGTGTACATGTGTGTGGTGCCGCTTGATAATATAAGTATGCTTTTGCAGCAGTAATCCGGCAAGGATATTGAGGAGGCGTGAACTTAACACCCATACCAGCATTATTCCCCTGCCAGTAAGTGCCCTGGTCAACGACATTATTATCATACATCAATTCACCAGGATAAGTTATGACCCGGGTTTCAATAATCACCGAATCATTGGCAACATACATATCCCCGGTAACTTTGGCGCGGAAAGTCGTTCGATATACACCAGCGGTAGTGGGTGTCCAGGGCGTAAATGTAATTGATTCTACTTGCGATGGAGTCATCGAACCAATCGCAACCGCACTGGAGTGAACAATCGCATTTGCAGAATTGCGTATTCGGACAAACGCCGAGCAATTTGAAAGCGGTTGATTACCGGAATTTCGTACCTTTGCCCATAATGGTTTTTGGGTGTTATTTATTATGAAAAAACCACCCGAGTTTTCATTCATCGCATTGGAAATGCCAATATCGGTTACTTGATATGAAGTCGTTTGTGGAGGATAGAATTTAACGGCTAAAGTTTCATGTAAGACATTGTGAGAAGGCAAGAGACCATTGAGATAACTAAGACCAACCGTGCCTAAAACATTTTCAATGCCGGTTGTGTTATTGGTTGGTGACCAGCCTTGAAAAGGTGCGCCAACAATGCGCTTATACTGAAAAGTAATTGAACTGTCTGGTTTGGCGAGAATAATCTGAAAAGTGCATCGCGAGGTAGTTACATTCCACCAGCGCACATTTATGTACGATATAATGCAGGTGTCGAGGGTTGCGTTGGTCCAGTAAAAACATTTTGCCGAATCACCACCTGGCGCCGCGGAAAAATCTAAGTCAGACATAAGCGGTGCGACAACATCATTAGGGCGTGCTGGATTGGGAACATTACTGAACGGACTGGCACCATTAAAATTATCGCTGAACGAAATGTAGCCATTAGAACTGACATAAAAACTGTTAACTCGATACCAGTAATATGGAAAACTAAAACCGATTGGAAACGGACCGATCACATTGTCATCCATCAAGCCGATAATCCTTGTGCCAGCAGTGCTGATATCTTTCCAGTTGTAAACAGGAGCATGTGGCGCAACCGTATCATTGTCAATATACCGGTAACCATATGCGTCTGGACCACCGCCACCTTTGGTTATTTCCTGTGGTGTGGTCATTGGTGATACGAGTGCTGTGAACAACACCAATACAATTTGTAACATATATATTCCTCCTTTTCGCCCGCATTATGTATTGTATAATGCTAAATTTCTACGATATTAGTAAGATTTAATACCGCACAAGCGAAAGTTACATTATTTTATAGTAAATGTTGCGAATGTCAAGATGCAAAAATTAGAGTTTCGAAGTTTGAGAGTTTCAGAGTTTTGTGTTATATGTTAACTCTGAATGTTGTTGGCTTTGTATGACTATTAGAATTAATCTTTACTCTTCGGCTCGGGGATGAGCTTTATTATATATTTTTTTTAACCGCTCAACTGATAGATGTGTGTAAATCTGCGTTGCTGATAATGAACTGTGACCTAAAAGTTCCTGCACTGCTCGCAGGTCAGCGCCGCGCTCAAGTAGATGCGTTGCAAATGAATGTCTTAAAGTATGAGGGTTGGTATGACTCGCATCAGATACTTTTGATATAATTCTTTTTACGATTGTTTGCACAGAGCGAGTGGTCAGTCGTTTACCCAGTAGGTTAAGAAACAAAGCTGGATTAGTCTTATCTTTACGCATTGCTAAATATTCTTTTACTGCTTGCAAGGCATAACTTCCCAGAGGCACGATTCGCTCTTTGTTGCCTTTGCCTTTGACAGTGACAACCTCATTATGCATATCAATATCATCAATATTCAAACCGACCAGTTCTGATGCCCGGAGTCCGGCGCCATATAATACTTCCATAATTGCTTTGTTTCGTAAAGAACGTTCATCCTTACCCGATATATCTAATATTTTCTGGGTTTGGTATTGGGTTAAAAATCCGGGTAATTTTTTTGAAATTTTGGGTGTTTTTACTGTTCGCACCGGATTAGCCGTAATTATTTTACGGCGGGTAAGATATTTGTAAAATGATTTTAGACTCGAGAGTTTTCGGGCAACCGAACTTTTTTCATAACCGTATTTCAATAAATAACCGATAAAATCCCGGATATCCTCTCTTTTTATCTTAATTATGTCTTTACCGTGTTTACGGTCAGCTAAAAACTCGAGAAACTGACTTAAATCAACCTGATACGACCGACAAGTATGTGCTGAAAAATTCTTCTCATTGGATAAATAAGAAAGAAAGGATTGTAGTCTTAAGTCGGTCGGGTAAATAGGCATAAAAAATAATATATCGTGCGGTTATAAAGTCAAGAGACATTAATGAGCAGTTATTATTTGCATTAGAGACTTGACATTGCATTTAATAAGCTTAAAATAGAGTTATGAGTGCGGGTGTAGCTCATTTGGTAGAGCGCGAGCTTCCCAAGCTCGAGGTCGCGGGTTCGACTCCCGTCGCCCGCTTTAAGGGCTCTGGTCGTCGGTAAAGTCATAACGACCAGGTTGCTCGATTTGATTTTTTGACGCCATTATGCATTTAAGAATGGCAAATTGTTTGTAAAATTTATTGGTAAAGGGAATTGATATATGAAGATGAAAATATTATTAATTTTGTTGGTGTTTATCGGTGTCCAATTTGCGAATAGTTTCGATTTTTCCAAATGGGCAGTTAAGATTGAAACTAAGGACTTGCCTTCTGGTACGACCTATACTCATACTCAAATTGAATCGATTGCCAGGGTAGTGATAAAAAACATTGATTATGATGCAAATCAGACAGTCGAAGATTTTCTAAAAGTAAATGGTAAAATCGCGCGTCAATTCGAACGGCTGATGTTAAAATCCAAAGCATCTGATATTAGGTTTCTTTCTGACGGTTCGACAATTTACGACTATGAAGTACCGATTACCGGAGCAATTTTACAGCTCTTAACCCCAGAACAAGAAGTACCGACTCTTTTAACTCAGCTTGCCTGCCCAACCTGTAAAAGAGCCTGGCTTGAAAATACTCCGGTTCCTGAAGGGATTAGCCTAATCCCTCTGGAAAGTGAACTAACTCCTCAATATACCGGTATTTTAATCGATGCCCGTGATATAATATTGAAACCAGCGATGTTCCCGAGAATTTACAATGAAGAGAATAAACAAGCATATAGCGTAAACTTTGCTAATCTTGAATATCTGCAGGTGAGCGGATTAATAACTTATGTCACCGCACTGACCGATGCGTTTAATAACAACCTGGTTGGAATTAATCCTTTGCGCATAACTGCACTGAGAAGTGTCGGCGAACGAAAAACCGATATTGTAATATCCAATGCGTCGTCAAAAATGATGCATAGTTCGCAAGATAACTTGAAATTATTAGAACACTGTAAAGTTGTTATCTTGATTAGTGAGTAAAGTACTTCCCTTACAAAAAGGCGTAATATACGGTCCGGTCAATTCCAAACGGTTAGGTCGTTCGCTCGGGATTAACTTATTGTCAACGACACGGAAAATATGTACCTATGATTGTGTTTATTGTCATTATGGTCTTACTGATGATAAAACCCTAACTCCTCACCGAGAAGATTTTCCAACAGTCAAACAGATTATTAGTGCAGTAGAACAAGCATTAAAAAGTGAATTACTATTTGATTATCTGACTTTTTCCGGTAATGGCGAACCGATGTTGCATCCAGATTTTGCCGAAATCGTTGACCAGATTAAACATCTACGAGATAAATTACGCCCAACCGTACCAATAACCCTTTTAAGTAATTCTTCTTGTCTGATAAAATCTTTCGATATCGACGCATTGTCAAAAATAAATGTCAGAATTTTTAAGTTAGACTGCGCCGACCAAACTACTTTTGAGCTAATTAATAATGCGCTGGCCGGCATCAAAATTGAAGATATTATCTTGGCTCTGGAAAAATTGTCATCGCTTTTACCAATTATTATTCAAACCGTCTTTTTTGACGGTTTGACTAAAAATTATGAAGGAATTGTATTTGAACAATGGCTTGTGGCGGTTAAAAAAATTAACCCTCAAAAAATTCAAATTTACTCAACCGACCGTCCGGTTGCGAGCAGTAAAATAAAAATGATCAGTGACGGGCAGTTACAAGAACTTGCCCAGAAAATCATTGAAGCGGCGGATATTCCAACCACAGCTTATCCGGCAAGAAAAAAAGTTATTTAGAATTTTATTAAAAGCACTACTGCCAAAATAATAAATAAGATGGTTAACCCGCTGATTGATAAGGTCAAACCAAATGATAAACTGATAAATCCGAGATTTAATATAAAATGGGGGATACCAAAAGAAAAAACATTGCACAGCAAGTTGTAAACCGGTCCGGAAGGAAAAATCTTCGCCAAAACAAAAGATAGACCTGAACCGACTACAGCGCCAACAATAATCATTAAGATAATGATACCAATACCTCTTCTCATTTTACCTCCTCTATTAGCCACGGATTGACACGGATATTTATCCTGTTTTTTTTATCCGTGGTTGTCAGTGGGTTAATCTTTATCATTAAAAACTCCGTATATTTTATTACCGCATTTGTTACAAATGTTGTTATCTTTAAGTCCGGTTGTAATCGTATTAAAATAACCGCGGTTGACCAACAGATTACCACATTTCGGGCAATAGGTGTTGTTATCGTGGCCGCCGATATTACCGAGATAAACATAATTTAATTTTTTCTGCGCGATTTCCATTGCGGTCAGCAAAGTTTTTTCTGATGTCAACGGCAGATTAATATTATGATAGGGGAAATAGCGGGTAAAATGTAACACGGTATCGCGTCCTAAGGAAGCACAATAATCAACCAGATCAGAAAGGTCTTGTGGGGAGTCGTTTTTAGTCGGTATAATTAGATTGGTGAGTTCAATATGACAGTGTTTTTTGGTCGTTTCTATAGTATGCTTAACACTTGCTAAATCTCCTTTGACAAAATCTTTATAAAAATCTTCGCGGATTGATTTCAGGTCAATGTTGAGCGCATCAATTAATGGTAATAACTCATTGAGCGGTTCGGGATTTATCATGCCGTTGGTAACCAAGACATTTTTTAAACCGGATTTTCTTGCGATTATCATCGTATCGAGCAGATATTCAAACCAGATTAACGGTTCCGTAAATGTATAGGCAATACCAATAGTTGGATAGGTCAGCGCAGTTTTAACCAGTGCTTCGGGTGAGTAAAATTTACTTTCGGCGTTTTCTTGCGAGATTTCCCAGTTCTGGCAGAACGGACATTTTAGGTTACAACCAAATGTTGCGACTGAAAAAATCGGCGCACCCGGAAAATAATGATATAAAGGTTTTTTCTCAATCGGGTCCATTGCTAGAGAGACGACTTCGCCATAATTTATCGCATACAGCTTACCGTCAATGTTTTTACGACCCAAACAAACACCAACTTTGCTTTCAGCAATAAGGCAATAATTGGGACAGAGTTCGCATTGTAATAATTCCTTGTTCGCTTTGGTTATTTTCTTGTAATATTTTGCTCTAATCATTTTGTTTCAATAATCTGACCGTCATCGGTAATTAAGACACCCTGTAATTTTAACTTATTAATCAGGGTTTGTCCATGTTCTGTTCCTAAGACAAAAACTGCTGTGGCATAAGCATCGGCATCAACGCATTTATCCGCAATTATTGTAACACTGGTTAAACCATCCGGTGTCGCGGTGATTGGATGGCTCGTTTTAGGATTAATTATGTGTGTATATTTTTGGTCATCTTTTTCAAAATATTTCTCATAATTACCTGAAGTCGAAATTGCCTGATTCTTGATTTTGATAGTTTGGATGATGCCTTTTCCTTTGGGGTTTTTAATACCAATCGTATAGAATTTATTACCAAAACAGATAATATCACCGCCAGCATCAATCAGAGCCGTTTTGATACCGATTGACGTTAAAAGAGCACTTGCTTTATCGAGCGCATAACCAACAGCTAAGCCGCCTATATCAATCAGCATATTTGGCGGTAAAAATATCGAATCATCTTTTATGTTTATTTTGCGATAATCAATGATACTTGATAAATCCGGTTCTTGTCGATTATAAAATGATTGCATTGCCGAGCCGACCGTAATATCAAAGGCGCCGTCAGTATTTTCTGATATTTGCATTGCTTGAGTAATCAGAGCTTTTAAATCTGAAGACATCAAAGCCGCACCTTTTTTATTGAGTTGAGAAACTTCGCTGTGCGGATTAAATGATGATGCCACAGTGTCAATCTGATGCAGTACCTGCATTACTTTATTGATAGCATTTTGTGCCTGCAAAGAATCTGATGCCGATATAACTAATCGAAGATAACTGCCGTAAATAAAATCATTATACTCATAGTTAACTGATTGTAATTTCGCGCAATTCATATTTAAGATTTGGAAAAACAAGAATAGTATAATGATGAAATCACGATGTTTCCGCATTATTTTATGCTAATTACAAAAAAGTATTATGTCAAGAATGAGCTTGAGATATAATCAAATTATGTGGAAATTGAAAATATGCCTTTTTATGGGTATAATAAAAGCGCCGGTATCAACCAAAAACCGATACCGGCAGAAAGAACAACAATGATAGATTATAACAATAAAAAGGCAAGTCAAGAGTCAATAAAAATCAACAAAAACATAAACAGAGGCCCTGCGTGAATGTAAAGTTTATCTTGATAATACGCTTGAGAAAATAGCCCTGGCTGGTGCAAAAGATTCGATCGAAACC
>JAGXRL010000146.1 GCA_018335915.1 Candidatus Latescibacterota bacterium | reverse complement strand
ATCTTAGAAATTATCCTGCATCACCGCGCCCGAACCCGCGTGCATATACGGATAAGTTTTTGAACCCCTATCTGATGCCATAACCGATTACGGCATATGGTTCGCCACTCGGAAAATCAAGTAAAAAGAAAAACAAAGAGTACTTCTATTTTTTATTTGAATACCCTGTCGTTTTACCTGAATCAGTTGGCTGTTTGTGTTATTGCCTGTTGAGTTGGTTCATCGTCTGATTAATCCAATCATGAGAGCTCGGGAAAACTCGCTCTCTTGATTACATAGATTTTAAGAGATTTCACAGATACCCATTTTTATTGGTTTTAATCTGTGTAATCAGGACTTCTTCAGAAGTCTCATCATTAACTCTTGACTTATTAATTATTCTCGGTATCTTAAGTTATGGCTAAATTCATTTTTGTGACTGGTGGTGTGGTTTCTTCATTAGGTAAAGGTATTGCCACAGCTTCGATTGGGTTATTATTAAAAAGCCGTGGTATGAAAGTAACTCTACAGAAATTCGACCCTTATATTAATGTTGACCCGGGTACGATGAGTCCGTTTCAGCATGGTGAAGTCTTTGTTACTGATGATGGTGCCGAAACTGATTTGGACTTGGGTCATTATGAACGGTTTGTCAATGAGAGCCTAACCCGCAATCATAATCTCACCACTGGCCAGATTTATAACTCAGTTATTGAAAAAGAACGCAAAGGCGAATTTTTAGGCGGTACGATTCAGGTTGTACCACATATAACCAATGAAATAAAAACTCGCATCAGAAAATTAGCTAACAAAGTTGATGTGGTCATTACTGAAATCGGCGGCACGGTCGGTGATATCGAAGGACTGCCGTTCTTAGAGGCAATCCGTCAGATGGCGCTCGAAGAAAAAAAAGACGATGTGCTCTATATTCATCTGACTCTGGTTCCGTTTATCGAGACTTCTTTCGAATATAAAACCAAACCGACTCAGCACTCGGTCAAAGAACTGCGCGAAATCGGTATCCAACCCGATATTATTCTCTGCCGCACCAGATTATCATTGCCGCAGGATGCGAAGGATAAAATTGCTCTTTTCTGTAATGTGCCGAAACAAGCAGTGATTGAAGCAATCGATGTGCAGGATATTTATGAAATACCATTAATTTTTGCCCAGCAGGGTCTGGATAAGTTAATTATCAAACGTTTGAATCTGCACAAAATTGCCAAACCGCCTAAATTAGACCAATGGCAAAAATATGTTGATAATAGTAAAAATCCCGGGCAGGAAATTTCTCTTGGCATCTGCGGCAAATATACGAAATTGCGTGACGCTTATAAAAGTGTCATCGAGGCAATTAAACACGCTGCGACTCAACAAAAAACCAGAGTCAATCTGCACTGGCTCGAATCCGAATCCATCAACTTTCACAACAGCAAACAACAATTTTCCAACTTGGCTGGCGTGATTATTCCGGGTGGTTTTGGTATGCGCGGCATTGAAGGTAAAATTTCTGCGATTAAATATTTCCGGGAAAATAAAATGCCGTTTCTCGGGCTTTGCATCGGTCTGCAGTGTGCGGTCATTGAATTTGCCCGTAATGTCTGCGGTTTGAAAGACGCTAACTCGACTGAATTTAATCCCAAAACCCGCTATCCGGTAATCTACCTATTGCCAGCTCAACGCGGCAAACGGCAAAAAGGCGGGACTATGCGTCTTGGTAAATATCCGGCTTCGCTGAACAAAGATTCTTTGGCTTATCAATGCTATCAAAAAGAAATTATCTGGGAACGACATCGACATCGTTATGAAGTCAATAACCGGTTTGTTTCAACGCTTACCAAAAAAGGACTGGTCATGAGTGGTATTTACAAACCGGAAAACCTGGTTGAGATTATTGAGCTGAAAAATCATCCGTTCTTTTTAGCAACGCAATTCCATCCTGAGTTCACTTCCCGTCCTTTGCAACCCAACCCTCTGTTTACCGGATTTATTAAAGCTGCAATTGAGTATGCACGAAAAACCTAATCCATTAAATTATAATGATAGCAATCGCCTCTTGACAGGGCTGTAATTACAAATCAAAATATCTTATGAATATCTGTCCCCGGTATCTATTATCAGCCATCCTATCCATGCTTATATTGTTATTATGTGCGTGTCCTGATAATAAAAAACCAGCACAATCCGAAACTCTGCCTTCGCAAATCATAACTGATTTTAAACTGTTTGAAAGCACCAGTGGTCTCAAATTATACCGTGTCAATGCAGCCAAAGCATATGTTTATAGTGATGCGCAGAAAATTGATGTCGATAATCCTTATATCATATTCTACAACGAAGATGGCACAGTCAGTTCAACCCTTAATTCCTTACGAGGCAGTGTCAATACAAAAAACTCCAATCTTTTTCTAAAGGACAGTGTCTTGGTCCAAACCCAGGACTCGACCATTCTTCATACCGATTCATTAATCTGGAACAATCAGGAACAAATAATCACGACTGATGCCTGGGTCATAATCGAATCCAAACAGGGCAAAATTACCGGACAGGGCTTAATCTCAGACGCGGGTTTAAAAAAGATTGAAATCAAAAGCAGTGTTACTGGTAAATCACATTATGAATTCAAGTAAAAATATCGTAATTTTCTTGATCCTTGCTTCTCACTTCCTATTTATCGCTTTTCACTTCTTTTCATACGCTGCTGATATTGAAGCCCCCAAAATGGAGATTATTGATTCTATAGAGGGACGATTAACTGTTTTTCCTCAAGGCATTATTATTACAGATAAAGACACTAAAATTACAGGTAAATACGCAACTTTCTACGAAAGAGATAACCGTGCCGAAATTTATGATTCAGTCTTAATTGAAAACCCGCAATTCACTATCAACGCTGATACCGTGTTCTATTCGTTCCGTGAAAAGACTTCACGGCTCCGGGGTAATGTTATTGTCGAATCTGAGACTTTACGGATTGAAACTGCTTCGCTCATATTTGAGCAGTCTCCGAATATCGTTACGGCACCGACTGATGTCAAGATTCGGGAGAAAAAACAGCGCCTGACAATATTAGGCAAAAAGGGCATGTTTAATTTTTCTGATGACAATGGGATGGTTGATTCAGAACCGGTATTATACATTGAACGGGATGACACAACTGTTGTCCGCAGCCGGCAAATGATACTTGAAAACAGGCAATCCCGGTTCATTGCTATCAATGATGTATCTGTCCAGACCCGGCAGACCATTCTTACTTGCGATACGCTTGTGTTCTATACAAACCAGGATTATGGCATTGCTCAGGGCAATCCCCGAATCACAGAAAAAGAAAACCTGCTCGCCGGGAATACGATTGAATTCTATTTTATCGAATCGGCTCAAAGTGGACATACCGCTCTATCTCATATCAAAGTCCAAGAACAGGCGCATGCCACATACCTGACTCAAGATGGCGGATTACTAAAAGTTCACGGAAATGAATTTTTTGTTTATTATGAAGATGGTGAAATCAGGCAGGTTAATGTTTTTAGTGACTCTTTGGCTTATGTTACCGGAACTTTCACACCAAAACAAGAACTATAACATGGAAAATAGCCGATCGTTATCAATACAGAATTTAGTTAAAAGCTATAACCTGCGTAAAGTCGTTAATGATGTCTCGTTAGAAATTCATCAGGCTGAAATTGTCGGGTTATTAGGACCTAATGGCGCTGGTAAAACCACTACTTTTCATATGATAACCGGTTTTATTCAGCCTGAAGCAGGTCGTATTTTCATTGCTGATACTGACATCACAAATTTTGCTGTATATAGGCGCGCTCGGCTCGGAATTGGCTATCTGGCTCAGGAACCGTCGATTTTTCGGAAATTATCAGTTCGTGATAATATCTTAGCCATTCTTGAATTTCTCAACTCCCCACAGCAAGAACGACATAAAATTGTCGATTCATTTTTAGCCAAACTTGATGTTGCGCATTTAGCAAATCATAAAGGCAGTAGCCTGTCTGGTGGAGAAAGAAGGCGGGTTGAATTGGCACGGGCATTGGTCTCAAACCCGAAATTCCTGCTGCTCGACGAACCTTTTACTGGTATTGACCCGATTGTCCGGTCTGAAATTCAGGATATTATAATCGGGCTCAAAAATGAGGGGCTCGGTATCTTTATCACTGACCATAATGTGCGGGAAACTTTAGAAATCACTGACCGCACTTATATTATGTATGACGGTAAAGTCTTGATTCACGGCACACCCGCCGAACTCATTAATAATCCTTTAGCCCGGGAACATTATCTGGGTGAAAAGTTTCGGATATGAAACCAGACCTGTATTTAGAACAACGGCAAATTATCACGCCCCAATTATTATTGAAATTAAAACTGCTGGCCCTGCCCAATCTCGAATTAGAAACCTTAGTCCGTGCTGAACTTGAACAGAATCCGACTATCGAATTGATAACTGATAGCAATGAACCAACAGAAAAAGACCCTTTGGTATCAGCCGAAAACGAAGAAACAAGCCCTGAAACCAATCCGGAAGAATTCGATTTAAAAGAATTACTCAGTGATGACACATATGCCCTGCCCAATGAAGCTGAGCTGGTCGCTAATGCTGAGGAAACAACAACCAATCCCAAATCAAGTTTAGCAGAATCTCTCTTGCCATTTATCAGCCCCTATATCTCGATTAATGATTTACCGATTGCTGAGTATATTATCGGCAATCTTGATGACGACGGATTCTTGAATTTAACGGCTGACCAAATCAGCCAGGCATTACCAGTCAGTTCTGAACAAGTGCATAATGTTCTTTCGGTTGTTCAGAACATCGAACCTGGTGGGATTGCCTGCGCCAATCTCCAGCAGGCATTATTATTACAACTGGGAATTTTAGGATATGGCAAAGACAGTTTGGAACATAAAATAGTTCATGACTATTATGATTTACTCTTAAAACGGCAGACCGATAAAATTGCCAAACTGCTCAATATTTCTGAATCTGAAGTATCGTATGCTGTACTCAACTTAAAGAATTTGGACTCTCGACCAGCCCGTCGCTATTTACATAACGCTACTGCATATATTCATCCTGATTTTATGATTTATTGGCAGGACGATAAACTGGTCGCTTTGATTAATGATGAATCCATACCGGTCCTGCGCGTTGCTCCCCGTTATCGGGAAATTATTCAACACCCGAAAAACTTTAGCGATGAAGAAGTAGATTTTGCTCGCAGTAAAGTACATGGTGCGCTCAATCTAATCCGGGCAATCGATTCTCGTAAACAATTATTGCGCCGTATCATTAATTATATTGTTGATAACCAGCGAGAATTCCTTATCAATGGCAAAGAGTTTATTAGACCAATCCCGATAAAAACGGTAGCCCAGGAATTGAATGTGCATGTCTCGACTATTTCCCGTGCCTGTCAGGCAAAATATGTCGAAACACCGGTTGGTATCTATCCCTTAAAGTTTTTCTTTACCACCGGTATTGGAGCATTCAGCCGTGACAGCTTAAAAGAGAAAATCCAGAACATCATCAATAGTGAAGACAAAACAAAGCCATTTACTGATGACGAGATTGTTGCACTATTAGCTCAACAAAATATAAAATTATCTCGTCGGACTGTTGCCAAATACCGAGAAGAATTGAACATCTTTGGGTCAAACGAAAGAATCCAAAAATAATTCAATAAATTACAGCAATTCATAATGAAATATGATATGAAATCTGAGTTGATACGAGGTTTAAGTAATAATCAAGTCAAAACTCGGCTCAACCGAGATGGCTATAATGAGTTGCCATCAGTATCTCGGCATGATTTCAGTAAAATACTGCTTGAGATTATTGCTGAACCGATGTTCATTTTGCTGTTTGCCTGCGGTCTTATCTATTTCTTAATCGGTGATATTACTGAAGCATTAATGCTCATGAGTTTTGTCGTCATCATCATATTAATCACACTGTACCAGACCCAAAAAACAGAAAAGACTCTAAAAGCACTCAAAGATTTATCAAGTCCCCGCGCTTTAGTCATTCGCGACAGAATTCAACAACGCATTCCTGGTCGTGAAGTTGTTCAAGACGATATTGTCTTGTTATCCGAAGGCGACCGGGTACCGGCGGATGCGTTTATTCTGTCATCAACCAATCTGCATATCGATGAATCTTTATTGACCGGTGAATCTGTACCGGTCCTTAAAAAAACTAAAACCAGTAGCCCTATAACTGAAGACATTAATTATGACAAATCTTCGATTTGCTATTCAGGCACTATGGTTGTCAAAGGCAATGCAATTTGTAGAGTGATGGGGGCCGGCCAGAATACAGAACTTGGCAGAATTGGTAAAGTACTCGAAATACTCAAACCGGAAAAAACCTATGTCCAGAAACAGACAGCTAAAATTATTAGAAATTTTACCATTGTTGGACTGACTTTGTGTATGATTCTGATTATCATTCATGGATTAAACACACATCAATGGTTACACAGTCTGATTGCTGGTATTACCATGGCAATGGCAATTCTACCTGAAGAATTACCGGTTGTACTCACAGTTTTTCTTGCTCTTGGTGCCTGGCGGATTTCTCAGCAAAAAGTTCTGACCCGTCGAATGCCCGCAGTAGAAATGCTCGGCGCTACTTCAGTTCTGTGTGTTGATAAAACCGGGACTTTGACTTTGAATCAAATGAGTGTTACTAAAATCAGTATCAAAAATAGAATCTATGATATTAGTCTTAAACAATCTTCTCTGCCTGAAGATTTGCATACGATTGTCGAAGCCAGTATTTTAGCCAGTCCAGCCGACCCGTTTGACCCGATGGAAAAAGCAATGAAAGAACTGGGCATACGAACTCTTAATAACACAGAACATCTGCATTATGACTGGCAGTTATTACGTGAATACCCTTTATTAGAGAATCTTATGGCAATGTCCCGGGTCTGGCAATCACCAAATGGCAAGGAACTGGTTATTGCGGCAAAAGGCGCACCTGAAGCAATTGCTGATTTATGTCATTTAAATAATAATCAGTTAGTTGAACTGCAAAAAGAGATCAATCATCTGGCTGATTATGGATTAAGAGTGATTGGTATCGCTCAGGCAAAATTTCCGATTACCGAGTTGCCGGTCCAACAGCACGATTTTGAATTTGAATTTTTAGGCCTGCTCGGTTTAACCGACCCGGTCCGTCCTGATATCGAGCAGGCAATTCACCAGTGTCATAATGCTGGTATCAAAATCGTTATGATTACCGGTGATTATCCCGGTACGGCTTTGAATATTGCGAAGCAAATCGGACTGGATGTAAATAAGCATATTATCACAGGACCAGAACTGAACCAAATGTCAGACTTAGATTTGCAGACCCGTATCAAAACTACTAATATTTTTGCCCGTGTCATACCAGAACAGAAATTAAGAATTGTCAATGCCCTCAAAGCAAATCAGGAAATCGTAGCGATGACCGGTGATGGTGTTAATGACGCACCAGCTCTTAAAGCAGCTCATATCGGAGTTGCCATGGGCAGACGCGGGACTGATGTTGCTCGTGAAGCATCTGACCTGGTTCTACTCGATGATAATTTCACTTCTATCGTTGCTTCGATGAAGGCAGGTCGAAGAATTTTTGATAATCTTAAAAAAGCGATAGGCTATATATTTGCCGTGCATATCCCGATTGTTGGTATGTCCATGATACCGGTCTTATTTAAAATGCCTCTGGCATTATTTCCTGTGCATATTGTCTTTTTGGAACTTATTATCGACCCGGCCTGCTCGATTGTTTTTGAAATGGAAAAAGCAGAATCCGATATCATGCAGCGAAAACCACGAAAATTTAATGAGCCTTTATTTAATCGCCATATGATTTTTACCGGATTGATACAGGGTTTGAGTATTCTTGCAATAGTAATTACCATATATATACTTGCCTTGCATATCGGACTGTCCGCTGACCTGGCTCGTACTCTTGCTTTTATAAATTTAGTTATCGGCAATCTCGGTCTTATTTTTGCCAACCGTTCTCAACATCGTTTTATTGTGGCTACACTTCTAAAACCGAATAAAGCGCTCTGGTGGATATTTGCAGGTACGCTTGTGATTTTGACTTTAACATTGACTGTTCCATTTTTAAGAATCTTATTTAAATTCGAACCGATTAATTTATGGCAGGCATTATTCTGTCTGATAACCGCGTTAACGGCTATTGCGATATCCGAAACTGCCAAATTCCCATATTATCTCAGATATTGGCGTCGCCGGATTTAGAGAATAATATTTAAAACTCCACCGACAATTAGTGATGCACCAATCATGATTAAACTTGCTTTAATCATATTTTTTACCCCAAGCTCTTTGATAATTATTGTAAAAGTTGCGATACAAGGAAAGAATATTGCCAATATTGTGCTGCCGATGATTAACTGCTTGATTGTCAAATTTAGAGGTCCGAGCATTGCTACCGCAACATCTTTTCTAATAAATCCAATTAAAACCGGTACTATTGTCGATTCTGGTAATCCCCATATTTTTGTAATGACTCCCCGTGTATATGGCGCAATATAATTAAACACCCGAAAAGTATACAACAGATTAACTACCAATACACCAAGTAATACATACGGGACAGCTTCAATTAAAAACCCATATACCCGGTACCAGACTTTTTTAAATAATTGCGAGATTGATGGAAACCGATATCTCGGTACTTCAATAACCAAATCTGGACTAAATCCTTTAACTGTCCGATTGAGAATAAAACCAGTAATTAGCCAGACTAAAAATAAAGTCAGATACACAATCATTACATATTTAACGCCATGAGCACCAACCAGACCAATAATCATTGCCTGCAAGGCGGCACAAGGCACTCCAATTGATATCAAAGTTATCGCAATAAATCGTTCACGCTTGCTTTCCAGAATCCGGGTCGCTAAAATTCCCGGTACATTACAACCCATACCAAGAAACATCGGGATAATTGCATAACCGTGCAAACCAAGTTTATGCATTACGTTATCTGCAATTATTGCCAGTCGCGGTAAATAACCGACATCTTCAAGTATACTGAGCATAAAATAGAAAGAAATAATATATGGTAAAATCATACCAAATTCGACATAAATACCGGTTGATAATAATCCCATTGACTGTTTAAAATCAATCGCATTATCGAATAAATTACCAATCAGAATTTTATGGGTAAAACTCTCCGGCTGCAATATTATCGATAACTTATCCAGTAATGGTGCGTACACTTTGTAGAAAAACGGGTCGAGCAGGTAATTAATCAAACCTTCGCCAATAAAACGGACAACCTGAAATGATAAATACATAATACCGACCCCAAAAACAAGACCCCAGAATGGATGAATCATTAATTCACCAATTCGTTCGTCCAGTTTATGATGCCGATGGGTGATGGTCTGAACTTGCGCGATAATTTTGCCGATTTCCTGCCAGCGTGTTTCTGGATTAATCAGAAGCTGATTCTCTAACTGCCGAGACTGTGATTCTGTTTTTATATCATTCAACCGCTTCTTTAAATCATTCAGTCCTTCCCCTCTTATTGCTGAAGTTGTAATTACCGGTACGCCAAGAATCGCTTCTAATTTTTTTGTATCGATCTGGATACCGCGATGCCGGGTTTCATCCCATAAATTAAGAACTATAATTATTGGTTTGCTTTTTCCCAGGAGCTGCAAAGTTAGATTTAAATGCCGTTCCAAATTTGTTGCATCCAGTACATTTACAATTATGTCACCCTGTTCGAGCATTTCACAGGCAACCTCTTCAGCTTTACAGGTAGGTTCTAAAGTATAAGCACCGGGTACATCAATCAACTCGACTTTTTCTTCGCCAAGTTTCATATAACCTTTAGTAAAGTCGACGGTCGTACCTGGATAATTAGAAACGATTACTTTGATGCCAGTCAAACGCGAAAATATTACGCTCTTGCCGACATTAGGATTGCCGACGAGGAGAATCTTTTTCATCTTAACCGATTATTTATTTTCAATTAATTCGATTAAAACTCCAAACGCAGACCTGGGATGAATAAAAATATACCAACCTTTTGTATATTCAATGGGTTCTTCAGGAATAAGTTTCACTCCGTTTGCTTTCAGTTTTGACACCCACCCATTCAGATTGGTTACATTAAATGCAATATGATGCAAACCCTGCCCCTTACTCTGGATAAACTTTCCAATTACACCATCTGGACTGGTTGATTCGACAATATGTAATTGGGTATTGCCGATTTGGGCAGCTTTAACATTCATCTTTTCATTTGGCATCTGCCATTGAATATCAAACTTGATACCTAAATTTTCCTCGAAAAATTTGACTGCTTCCTCTCCCTTATCAACCGCAATAACTACTTCAGTGATATTCTGAATTTTCATATCCTATTCCTTTCTTACAATAATCTTACTTGCCATGCCATAGCCCAGTGCAATTTGTGTGTTGCCAATACAAATTACCACTGGTCCCTGCATCATCATCGCACTTAGTTTTGTTATCTCTTTACCAGCAATAATACCCAAGGCACCGAGTCGGTTGACCAATCCTCGACCGCCTATTATTTCGTAAACAATTGCTTTTTCACCAGTTCGTATATTTATTAAAGGTACGGTCTTCATTGTTTGTTCTGACAATTTATGCATAATCCGTAGATTAAGAGAGTGTGTTTTTGCGGGGTGAAATTATACTTTTTGGCTAATCGGTTCTGAATTCTTTCAATCGTTGGACTTGTAAACTCAATGGTTTTTCCGCATTTACTGCAGATAAAATAGTCATGGTGCTTGTGTTTAAATTTATGTTCAAAATGGGTCTCCCCGCCAAATGTCAATGTTTGTGCTAGTCCGGCTTTAACTAAAAGTCTTAAGGTTCGATATACAGTTGAATAACCGATTTTCTCGCCCTGTTTTCTAATCTTTTCAAAAAGTCTAAATGCACTGATATGCTGTTCTGTCTTCAGAAACATATTAAATACCTTATCTCTTTGCCCAGAACGCTTTAATCCTGCTCTCCTGCAGTATTTTTGAAAATAGACTTCTGATTTCGTCATATTAAATTATAACAATATTGAAAATGAATGTCAAGTTCATTATATAACATTTTAATTATGCAATGTAAATTTTACATTCAGTCCCGTCTGCCTGCCCGTGTTCCATCCCGACAACTTTTCTCAACCGACATCTCTTCCCGTTTCCATTTTCCATCGCGATTCTTTATCAGAATTGTAATCACGCTCCACACCTTAACGAATTCAGACTTCCAACCAAGCACTCTTTTTATTTCGACACCACACGCTAAACCTGACTTGATATTTGACCTGGGATTTAAATTCTTACCCGACTTCTAAGCCGACCCTCTATGCCCTACCCTCTTGAAAACAGTTTTTAGATGTTAGTTTTTGGATGTTAGTGGATTAAGTGAAATTTTACCTAAATTTTTAGTATATGATTTGTTCTCATTTTTGACCACTGATTTCACGAATTAAACAGACGACGAAGTCGTTGTGCGGTTGGCGAAGCCAATCCCCGTGGCAATCTCATCTTTAAATATTCAATGTCAGCTTCGTTGATACTCTTATTTTTTAATCTCTCTAAACAAATCAGCGGTTGTATTAGCTTTTTGCAAAAACTCGATTGCTTTCTGCACTTGTTCATCATTACGCAATCGTACTTCATAATCGCCTTTAGTGCCGAACAGTTTTGCTTTGATTTCCCGTTCAATTTCCTGTTTTATATACTCCTGACTCGAATCAAATTTAGCTTGTGTAAATTCAATTTTCTTTGCCGTAACCAAAGTTTTAAACTCGTTAAGTATTTGTTCGGTTACAACAAATTCAGGTGCTAGGTCTTTATGTATTGCCGTATATTTTACCGCAAAATCAAAGAAAAGTCCTTGAGAAACGATTCTTGACTCGAGCTCATTCAAACGCCGATATGCCATATGATAATCAGGAACAATACCACCACCGCTGTAAATTTCCCGTTTTTGTGGACCTAAAGTGAAATACTTAACCTCTTTCTCCTTTTTCGTTGTATCTCTCAGTACTGCTTTTATCTCTTGTGGTCGATTAATGCACCGACCTGAGGGTGTATACCAATAGGCATTGGTTATCTTGATTGCCGTGTTTTCGTCAATTGTCATTATGTTTTGTACTGAACCTTTACCAAAAGTCGTATCGCCGATAATGAATGCTCGTTCCCAGTCTTGTAAGGCACCAGCAACAATTTCTGATGCCGATGCTGAGCCTCGGTCAACCAGTAACACTAATGGAAAATCACCGTGCTTTTCGTTATCGGTCGCGACAAACTTTCGGGTTGCATCTGCACGACGTCCCCGAGCAGTAACAATCTCTTTACCTTTTGCTAAAAATAAATCAGAAACCTCATAACCTTCTTGCAAATAACCGCCCGGATTAGAACGCAGGTCAAAAATCAATTTCGTCACACCTGCATTATGAAATAATGAATCGATTGCTGTTTCCAGTTCGGTGCCAGCAACTTTAGAAAAATCAGCCAAACGAATATAACCAATCTGATTTGCAACTGTCCCCGCATATGGTACTGCTTTAATTCTTATCGTATCGCGGATGATTTTAAAATCAAGAAGTTCACTGACACCTTCACGATGGCAGGTGATATTGACTTCCGTACCTGGTACCCCACGAAGAAGTTTCATCGCTTCTTGAATCGTCATATTTTCGGTCGGTTTATCCTCTATTTTTACAATTTTATCTCCCGCAATCAGCCCTACTTTATAAGCGGGTGTTCCTTCAATCGGAGAAATCACAGACGGGTAATTATCACGGGTTCCGATATAAATACCAATACCACCAAATTCAGCATCAAGTCGTGATTTTAAATCATTATAGCGTTCCAGCTCCATAACCTCAGAATACGGGTCAAGTGCCTGCATCATTCCATCCACAGCAGATTTTATCAGTTTTTCACCATCAACTTCTTCGACATAATCAACCATAATTAGGTTTAAAATATAACTGAATCTCTGTAAGGATTGATGTAAATTAGTAACTTTTTGCGCCCATAGTTTTGCCACTAAAAAGCCACCGGCAAAGACAGCAATAATCGTAAATGTCAGAATTGTCGCCCTGTATCTGGCTAAAATCTTACTCATTATATAATTCCTCTCTTTTTCAAAAAAACTTCAATTTTTTCCTTAATTTCAGTAAACAAATCTTGTTCATTCTTCTCGCCCGAAAAAACCATTATCTTTTTTGGTGCTTTTTTGGCTAAATTCAGGTAGGCGCGACGGATTTTTTCATGAAATTCATATCTTTCTTTTTCTAAACGGTCAAGTTTTTCACCAGACCGCTTTTCAGTTCTGCCTAATCCGATTGGTACTGGCAGGTCAACTAGAATTGTCAAATCCGGTTTGATACCAGCTATTGCAAAATTATTCAATCTTGATACAACTTTAAACGAAAAATCACGACCCATTCCCTGATATGCCATCGAAGATAGCGAAAACCGGTCTGTTACAACAACTGTTCCTTGTGCCAAAGCAGGCATTATTTTTTCATACACATGTTGAGCCCGACTTGCTAAGTATAATAGAAGTTCGGTTTTACGGTGCATTTTTTTATTTTTAACTGATAATAAGATCTCACGAATCTGATTACCGATTTCAGTACCGCCTGGTTCATAAGATATTATACAGGGTATCTGCTGTGCTTGCAAGAAAGAATATAATCGTTTTGCCTGAGTTGATTTTCCAGAACCTTCAATACCCTCAAATGCAATTAAAACGCCACGCATATAAATATTTCGTTCCGATTATTTTGACCAGATGATTAATTTGCCTTACTTTGATTTTTTGCCGTATTTCTTGATAAAGTTTTCGGTCTTTTCCCGACACATATCATCCGGAAACTGAACTGGCGGTGTCTTCATAAAATAGCTTGATGGTTCAATAATACTACCAGCTAATTTATTATCTAGTGCCAGTTTGGCACAACGAATCGCATCTATCACAACTCCAGCTGAATTGGGAGAATCCCAGACTTCGAGTTTGAGTTCGATATTTAATGGTACATCACCGAAAGTCTGACCTTCCATACGCATATACGCCCATTTTCGGTCAGTGAGCCAGGCAATATAATCTGAAGGACCGATATATACATTATCTTTACCAATATCGTATTTTAAGAGTGATGTCACCGCACCAGTTTTTGATTTCTTTTTCGACTCAAGACGAGAACGTTCCAACATGTTTAAGAAATCGGTATTACCTCCGACATTTAACTGTGAAGTTCGTAGTAACTTTACACCACGGTCTTGGAACAACGAAGTTAGAATCCGGTGAGTGATCGTCGCGCCAACTTGTGATTTGATATCATCACCAATTACTGGCAGTTTTCTTTCTTTAAACCGGTTATGCCAGTATTTTTGCGAAGCAATAAAAACCGGAATACAATTAATAAAGGCACAACCCGCATCCAGTACTTGCTCAATATACCATTTAGTCGCTTCTTCGGAGCCTACTGGCAGGTAATTAATTACGACATCAGTTTTTGATTCTTTTAAAGCCCGTACAATATCTGCGGTTGGGCCAGGTGCTTTTTCAATAATTTGGGAAAGATAATAACCGAGTCCGTCATGGGTCATACCACGAATCACTTTCACTTTTGATTTTGGCACATCACAGAACTTTACAGTATTATTTGGATAAGTAAAGATTGCCTGCGATAAATCTTTGCCTACTTTTCGCTTATCAACATCGATTCCCAGCGTAAACTCAATGTCATTAATATGATAACCACCTAAGTTGACATGCATCAAACCAGGAATTATATCTCCTGGTTTTGCATTCCGATAATAATGGACGCCTTGTATTAAACTTGACGAACAATTGCCAACGCCAATAATTGCGACTCTTATTTTAGCCATGATGCCTCCTGACTATAAGAAAAATAAATTATTTTCATTGTTTAAGTTACTTTTTATTATCCTCTAAATACTAAAAATGTCAATATCTATTTTAGTTACTGAATTTTAAGAAAGGGTTAATCCGTTTGATTTCTGAAAAACCGCCCCATTCCCCATGACCAGGATAAATAATCATGTCATCGGTTAGAATATTTTTAAGCTTTTTTAATGATGCATACATCTGTTCTTCATCCGCCCCGGGAAAATCGGTCCGACCGATTGAATCGAAAAACAAAGTATCGCCAGTAAAAGCGAATTTATCACTGATTAAACAGATGCCGCCTTGAGTATGCCCGGGTGTATGGATTACTTTTAAACTAACCTGGCCAACTTTTATGATATCTCCTTCGTCCAAAAGCATATTTGCTTTTGGTGACTGCACAATATTACCCATTAATAGCGAAAGATTTTTTGCTGGATGTCTCAGCATATCTGCGTCATTTTTATGAATGTAAATACTCGCACCAGTTGCGTCTTTAATCGCTTGGTTTGCACCAATATGGTCAATATGGCCATGCGTATTGATGATATGGGTGATTTTACCTTCAAGATTTGCGACTTGCGATAATATCTTTTCTCCATCAAATCCTGGGTCAATCACAGCAATCTCTTCTTGTGAATGCAGTAAGTAGCAGTTTGTGCCAATCTCACCAACGACGACCCGGATTACCCTGCTCACGATTCAATCTCCAGTAACCTTTTTTTCCATGCTAATCCATAAGCATACCCACCTAAAGATTTATCTTTTCTGATTACTCTGTGACAAGGTATGATGATTGGTAGCGGGTTTGTTCCTAAAGCACGGCCAACTGCCCGGCTTGACTGGGGTTGACCGATTTTTATTGCGATTTCTCCATAAGTTACAGTTTTTCCATAAGGAATTTTTTGCGCCTGCCTTAATACTTTTTGCGTAAAAACCGAAAGATTTGAGATATCGATTTTTATCTTAAAGTTAATTTTCTCACCATTAAAATATCGTTGTAATAATCTTATCAAATCATCTACTTTGTTATCCTGAATAATTTTCGATTCAGACTGCTGTATTTCTTTACTATTCAGTTGTAGTTTAGTTATACCTCTGTTTGATGTTTTAATTGCTATTTTGCCGAATTTCGTTTTTACAAGATACATTAATTTATATTAAATGCAGCCAATCTGAAAGCAAGAAAAATATTCTGCCGATTAAGAGCGAAATACGAGCCATCACTGTATATCCAAATGACGCACCGAATGACACCATTATAAAAACAATGCCGAGTTTCAGAAGATAACTTGATTTACCTTTAAACTCTCGGGAAAAATAAAAATAGAGAATTGTTGTAATAACGCCGACCACTAACAAAATATTATTGATTGTTGTTAAAGGCAACAAAGTCGCCTGTATTTGGGGTAATAAAAATCCCTGGATACTAGCAGTAATACCTAAGCCGGCACCAATACCTACTGTAAATGAAATCGGTAAACGGGACAAGTAACCAATTTTACCAATCCAGCGTGAAAACATTAAAATCCCCAAAATAGCAGGAATCAAAAGAATCCAACGTTCAATACCCTGTTCGGCAACAAACCGGTCCACGAGCATTGGCTTTAAATCAAATGCCCAGACATAAATCACGCCAAATCCAGCCGAAACGCCGACATACAAATGCTCGGCAAATTTATAGAATGGATTATCTTTGTACAAGAATGAAAAAATCGCCAGCGTTAAACCAGCCGCTATCCAGGTCCCGATAATATTCCAAATCATTGTTTTTTCTTTCTTAAGACAAAATAACTTAAATTGCCAAGAATAATAAATATTATAATCAACCCATGCACGACTGATTGAGTCGGCATGCCAAGAGTCCCAGTACCACTCTCTTTGATTAATGTTTCGTATTCAGCCGCACCTTGTAATCCGGCAATTAAACCGGTAATCTGACCTGCCTGTAGATAAGGATAAAGGTCAGGTGCACTCACACCAGTCGCACCCAAGAACATTTTCTGTCCAAATCTTGCCCCGGCAAATTGAACCCAGGCATCTCCGGTTGCACCGGCTTCCAAACCGACTAAAAGACTGATCTGGTTATAATTACGAACTCTTCGCATAAATGGAAAACTGTCAATTGGGACACCTCGATAATCAGTGGAAAAGAAATCCCGAATTTCACGACCAAGCCCGACTATTAATGCTGAGTAACCAGGCCGATAACCGAGATTAACATAATCTTCACCGTACACTTTATTGTATTCTGTGGCAACTTTATTTAAGGCAATTTCGCCTAAAGGCAATCCCAGAGCCCAATGTCCGAGCATAATAATTTTAATATCTTTTTTAAAACAGTGTCTGAGTACTGCAATTAACATTGGCTGCAGTTCTGGTTCAGATGACGCATCATAATCAATCGAAATCATAACAATCGAACCAGCCGGTAATCGGTCTAATGAATTATATGCATTCTTAACTGTATCCGAGATCCGAATCGGCATCGTAATTTTCAGGAGTATAGGAATAACTACTGCTAATAAAATTATAGTATAAATTATGCGTCGGTCAATTTCGCCTAATTTTTGCCAAAATTTCATATTATGACCCTGAAGTATAAGACCTTTCAATGCCTAAAATAATTCTGATTGACATCGCAATACCGCCTAAAACAATACCGATATAAATACCGCGTTTTGCTGCAGTTTGCGGAATATCCATAATCCAGTCATTGATGCGGGCAAAAATCTCTAAACTTTTCAATCCCTCGAGATGCGTCCCAGGTATTAAATCGATTACACTCACAATCTGGTGCCATAACCATCCGCCTAATGGAACTCTGCCTAACATAATCAATACCGCTGCAATTAAAAGTAGAGTTGCTTCAGTAGTACGAGCGCGAAATGCACGATATGCTGCTGATGCGATAAAAAAAGCCAGCAAGGCGAACATAGTTGCCTGCAATGGAATTATAACATAGGTATATAGATACATAAACGGCGAACCAAGAGCAAACGGGCTCTGATATTTTGCCCAGGTATAAAAACCCAGACCAAGAGTCAGAAACAACCCAAAAAGTAAGACAATACTAAAAGCCCATCCGCTTAAACGGTCTCTAACTTTTACCAGATGATAACGGGTTAAACTATCCAATCCTAAGAGCATTGTAAATCCAGCGACAATCGAATACCATATCAAAAATCTCTGTTCCAGACTGCCAAAAGGTTCGTGCGGAATAAAGAAAGTTATGATAACCAAAAGACCGGTTGCAAAAACAACAATCAATGGCAGTTGATTTCTCATTGTACTATAAACCAATTATACAAATATTCAAAGGTTGTGTTTAAGAATGGCAATGATTTATGCAGTAACGCTCCAGCCGTACCAATAATCACAATAATAACAAAAATCGCCAGGATAATCGCCTTAGCAGTATCTTCACCTTTCAGACTGCCGAGCATCTGCGGCTCTGGTTTTAAATAACACGATGCAGCAAACATCTCTTCGCCAATCATGGTATAATCGCATGATGCAATAAAAAACGGCAATTGGGTAATCGCGGTGGTTCCGGCAATCTGAATTGCTCCGATTGAATGGCCGGTTTCAGACATAATCAGCGCTTCCGCATAAAAGTATCCTTGCCAGAAAACTGCGCCTGGCTTTTCTCGCAGCATAATTCCGTCCACTCCAGCCGCATAGCCAAACTGGTCAGCGGTCAAAAACGGCATATTGGTTGGATTATACAAATCTGGTCTGCCTGCTTCTGTATATGATTGTTTGACCGTCTCTTGCGCTGCAGTCATCAGAATCGGGTCATAATTGGGTACTAAAAGCTTGGTCTGATATTCAGCCGATTTTTTTGCAATCTTGCTTAAAATCGAAAGTGCGGCAATTGCCACTACATCAGTAATCGAACTCAGACCGAAACTGAATAGAATTGGTCTGCCCATTTCTGTGGCGCGACCTACTGCATCATCAATTGCATCTAAGCCGGCAATTTTACGAATAAACAATTTCTCACCCTTTTTTGCCCGTTCGATATACCAGATAATTAGAAAACAAATCAGAAAAGTGAATATCAATACATTTAACCGGGCTAAGTTGAACCACTGGGCTTTGGATTGAACCGGACCAATATAATCTGAAGCAGCCGCACCTTCCGGATAAACCGCACTCACATAATAATAATAATCTTTGCCATCAATAGTGGTCTGGTCTTCATACACACCAGAACCGCGTAGGGCAAAACCGACATTTTCAAAATCATTATCCCGATGTTCTGCCCGGAATATCTCATAACCAACAAAACCATTCCCAGCAATAGTATCAGCCGGTACAATCTGCCATTTAAGAACTATTGTGCTGCCGCCGTCATTAGGTTTGTCATATGCTTTTAAACCATTCGGTGCGGATAAAGGTTCAGATACTACTACTCTTGGTATTTGACTAAACGCAATAGAGAAAATAAAGACCACAAGTAAAACAACCCAGCCCTTGCAAAAAAGGGCTGGGAGTTTTAGGTTTTTACCTTTATCCATTTTCCCGTGATATTATTTTACTAACATGAACTTTCTCATTGCTGTGCCTTGTTCAGTCACCATTTTGACAAAATAGACGCCATTGGCAAGACCGCTCAACTGGTAATCTATCACGCCATTGGTATTAGTGACTTCGCCATTAAAAATCTGCTTTTTAAGCTGACCCGTAATATCGTACAGGCCAATGGTTACGCGACCCGGTTTGTGCAGATTATACGAGATGCGTAAGGGATTTATGGTCGGATTTGGAGTCAATGAAAAATCGAAATACCCGCCAAATCGCGGAATGCTCGGGTCTTCCTGTTCTACTATACTCGTAGTCCGGTTATACCAGGCCTGGGCTGAATCAGCATTAGCAAACATGGTTGATTCATTGCTTCCACCGGCAAACGCATAGGCTACTCTCTGTGTTTGTGACGGATTCAAATTAAACGGACCGGCTGAAATACCGACCGACCAGTCATAAGTCCGGTTTGACTGGGCTTGACTAATCGTGCCGTTAAGAATCTGATATTTCATAAGTTCGGTCATCGCGCTGGCCGGATATACATATATGTCATGGTCAATCGCGGTCAGATTCGCGGCCGTAGTTGGCGATAATAACTTGATACCGACGGTCGGATTCTGATTTGCCGCCTGACGCATAAATACCAGTCTTCGAGCCGCATTACTGCCTGCAATGTCAGATGATGAAGCGCTGGCAACAATGTCAAAATCGGTAATAATACCAGAATACAAGCCATTGATAGCGGTCGCGCCAGTATTTTCATAGTCATAAACAATCACGATAAAATCATCGTATCTTGGGTCATTTGACATATAAGTATTCTGCGTAACTTTAAGCCCTTTGGCTGAAGAATGTCCGGCATCAGTATAAGTGCATCGCAAATGCTGGTCACCAAATAAGGGCGGATTTACAAACTGCAGACTTTCCTGCACGACCCAGTCAGTATGAGTCTGGGTTGCGGGCTGGCCATAAAACCGGTCCACAATATAAGATGAAGAATTACCAGCGAGCATGGATGAGTAGTATAAATTACTTGCTGCTGCTCTGGGATATCGAAAACCAGAACCAGCACCATCTGGCATCAGATAACCAATACTGCCTTGGGCTGTGACCGTTAAAAGACAATAACCAGTATCATGATTGGCAAAAAGCAGACCCGGTATCGGTGGCATGCCTGCCATAATGTTAAAATTATAATTCCAACTACCCTGGTCAGCTGAAATACTTAATGTAAACGGAATCTGCGTGCCCGGCGGAGTTATCGAATCAACAAAAAATGAATACAAATCACCAAAAGCAGAATCACCCGCCAACACGACCCCATAATTTGAGATTGAATCTGCCATCGTAATATATGTACTGTTTGTTCTCAGTTTTCCGATTGTATTCGATGCGCCGGCAGTACCTGAATTCCTGATAACAATACTCAAATCCGCAGTCTGGTTCAGATTTACCTGCAATGGCGCGACCCGTTTCAGTACAATATAGGGTTGGGTTGCCCCCTGAGTTACCACTAAACTTTCTTGTTTAGGGTAGCAGTTTGCGCCGCTTGCTGTAAAGTAAATCATACCCGGCGTGAGCGGATTAATTGATAACATAACCTGTCCTGATGCATTGGTTTTGCCATGGGCGTATACTTCATTCGGTTTATATATGCCAACCCAGACATTACTTGCCGGAAATCCGGCACGAGTCACGCTCACCTGAACATTCTGCCCACCGGTCTGTATTGAATCCGGGTAAGTTATTTCAATTACTGAAGGAACCTCTTTCCACATCGGCATCATCGGGTCGCCAAACAGGTTCAGTTCATATAAGCACCAGCGCCAGACCTGCTGGCCTTCAGCTAAATAACGATAATGGTCTTTTGATGAACTAAAACAAGAACCAATCACCAGAGAATCCCGATTAAAGAAAATATTATAAAAAGCAATATCGAGCA
>JAGXRL010000145.1 GCA_018335915.1 Candidatus Latescibacterota bacterium | reverse complement strand
AACATAATCTGGCAATTCCGGATTGGGGATGCGGTCGGTACGGTTGACTGGATTCCGGATGTGAATAATGACGGCGTGCCGGATGCGATATGCGGAGCCTGGGGTAATAATCTTGATAAACGGGTTTATTGCGTAAGCGGGGCATCAAGCGGACTGGTCACGACGCCAATCTGGCAGTATCAATGCGGCGGTGATGTGCAGTCAGTAATTACAATTCCCGATTTAAATGGAGATGGTAAGAAAGAAGTTGTTGCCGGTGCCCGGAATGGAATGGTTTATTGCCTGAGCGGTGCGAATGGCACGCCAATCTGGACTTCATCAGTCGGTGGCTGGGTTGTGAAACTTGTCGCAATTCCGGATTTAATCAGTCCGAACCGACCCGGGATTGCGGTCTGCAATGTCAGTGGTGTTAGCACCTTTAATGTACTAAATAGTATTAACGGAAATGTCTATTGGAGCTATCCAACTAATAGTAATACCTGGTCTGCAGATGTGATTGATGATTTAAATAGCGATAATAAAAAGGATGTTGTTTTTGGAACGCAGAGCGGCATTGTGTATTGCGTAAGCGGAGCCAATGGCAGTTTACTTTGGCATTATGATATAGGAAGGCTTGTTTATTCGATCCGGGCAATTCCTGATATCAGTTTTGATGGTTATCCAGATGTCCTGGTTGGCACCCAAAGGTCGAGTACGACCAATATTGCAAAACTATTGGCAATCTGCGGCGGTCATTTCCCGGCTGGTATTGAAGATAACAATTTATCAGCGTCCGTCACGAGTATGCTTGAAGTTTTTCCTAATCCATGCATTAACCGGACGACGATTCAGTATTCATTGCCAGTATCAGGAATGGTTTCGCTTAAACTCTATAACCCAACCGGTCAATTAATCGAAACCCTGGTAAATGAGAACACTAATGCAGGTAAATATACATTGAACTACATACCCAGAAGTCTTGCAAAAGGTATTTACTTTTTACGATATCAGGACCAGATGAATCAAAGACAGGTAAAGCTCGTAGTTCAATAATTTTGCGTTAACAGATAATGATTGATATTAAACGAAAATTACAAAATAAGAAAATCGGCATTCTCATGGGGGGTTGGTCTTCAGAACGCGAAGTCTCCTTACGCTCGGGCGAAAATGTTTTTCAGTCATTGATAAAGCAGGGGTTTAAGGCAGTTAAGATTGATATTGCTCCTAACTTTACCGAGCAAATCAGAAAAGCAAAGATTGAGATCGCATTTATTGCCTTGCACGGTAAACCCGGCGAAGATGGTACCATACAAGGTTTTTTAGAGCTTCTCAATATTCCCTATACTGGTTCAGATGTCGTGGCTTCAGCAATCGGTATGGATAAGATAATGACGAAAAGACTATTTGAATATGCTCATATACCGACTCCAAAATATTTCTACCTGCCAAAGGATGATTCTTTACAAAACTTGACTGCGATGATAAACAGAAAACTGAGATTCCCGGTTATAATTAAACCCCGAACTGAAGGTTCGAGCGTTGGCTGTGTTATTATTGACCATTCAAATGGATTGCAAAAACAATGCAGAAAAGTACAGAAGGAATTCGGTAATATTTTCATCGAGGAATTTATCGGCGGAATGATTGCGACAGTCGGTATCTTGGGACAGCAGGTTTTACCGATTCTCGAGTTGGTGCCGAAAAAAAGGCGCTTCTATGATTTCAGAGCAAAATATACCAAAGGCGAAACCGAATTTATTATACCAGCGCGTCTCTGTAAACCTGTGTACGAGAAGATTCAGGAATTGGCACTAAAAGCACATAATATTATCGGAGCCAAAGGGTTTTCGCGAGTCGATTTGGTCGTTAAAAAGAACAAACCGTTTTTCCTGGAAATAAACACATTACCAGGTATGACTGAACTGTCTGACCTGCCGGCACAAGCCCGACACATCGGAATATCTTATGATGAATTGGTATTAGAGATACTGAAATCAGCACTTGAAACCACAGATAAAAATGAAAAATGAAATATTAAATATTAAAAACACAAACGAAAATATGTAAAAATTTAAGCAATATTTTTATGTTTTTGATATGTGTTTTTTATTTTTGGTTTTTAATTTTTAATTTTATTCCGTGTTAATCTGTCCAATCCGTGGTTTAAAAAATTTTTGATGATTGATTCATAATGAGACTCGAACAAATCCAAATTGAAGGAGTAAGAAATTTAGCTGATACAGAAATTCATTTCGACTCGAATGTCAATTATATCTTTGGTAATAACGGTGCTGGTAAAACTTCGATATTGGAGGCAATCCACTATTTAGCGATCGGACGGTCATTTCGCACCAGCCGGGATGCTGAGATAGTCAGGTTCAATGCGCCGTTTTTAAAAATCACGGGCGTTGCGTACCCGCTTCAACTCAGTCAAAGTGAGGCAAATGACAAGGTAACAGGTGCTGAAAAAATCGAAGCAGAAATCAGATATTTCAACGGAGTTAAAACCGCTTACCTGCAAAAACAGAAGCAGGATAAACTATCAGCATATCTCGGTTGGCTGCCGGTTGTAACAATTCTGTTGTCAGACATTGAATTAGTGAGCGGACCGCCAGACCGACGCAGGAATTTTGTTGATTTGGCAATCGCCAAAACCAACAAGACCTATTTGAAAAATCTGATTGAATACAGGTCGGTTCTGTTGCAGCGGAACAAACTGTTAATGGGGCACGCAACAAACTCTCCTGCTCAAGAAGAATATTATGAGGTCTGGGAAGAATCGCTGGCAAAACTCGGTAGCGAAATTATCAATGAGCGTATCAAGCAGGTGCCGCTATTATTAGATGAGGCACAAAAATTCTACGCCGAATTTATTAAAAACCGCAGAATTATCTTTGAATATAAGAGCCAGTTCAATAATAACAATGATGTCAGTAATATTCAGGATAGATTGTTGGAATTGCTGAAACAAAGACGCGCGCAAGATAAAGAGTTGGGACATACCACAATCGGTCCGCATCGAGACGATATCATTATCAAAGAAAAGAACCAGTTTGATGCAGACAAAATAGTGCGGCGATTCGGTTCTGAAGGAGAACAACGGCTTGCCGCGCTATCATTGAAAATGGCAGAGGCACAGAAATTAAGCAATCAAGGTAAGCAGCCAATATTCCTTTTAGATGAATTTGCCTCAGAACTGGATATGGAAAATACCAGAAAATTATTTGAACTTATACAAGGGCAGTTTTTTTATGCGACTGCCAAAGCATTTAAAGACATTATTAATCGAACAGGAAAAACATTTTATGTTGAGAAAGGCGAAATTAAAAAAACTGAAACCACTGGGTAATTTTTTACCGGATGTTTTACACAAGATGGGTCTGGCAGAACGCCTGATTGAACAAAAAGCAGTGATGCTCTGGTCAAAAGCAGTCGGTAAAGAAATCAGAAAACAGACCGTCGCGAACCGGATTGAAAAAGGCGTGCTGTTCGTCGCAGTGTCGAATCCGGTTTGGATGAATGAACTGACATACTTAAAATCAAAAATTATTAAACAACTGAACGATCTGATTGGCGCAAAGGTTGTCAAAGATATCAAGTTTTATCTAAAATAACCAGGCAGTTAATTTTTCTTATTCGGTGTAGTGAATAACTGGTCACGGCAAGGCGCGGGGTTGACCCACGCACCGATTCTCAAACGCAGTATTATAAAGTTTATCATTATAAGTCGTGTCCCGCAATCTCGAGAATAGGTACGGGGTTGACAATACAACTACATTAGATATAATTTATACTTAAATGGGACGAATTATATATACTGAGAATTTAAGTAAGAGTTACCGGACCGGGTTTCGCCTGCAGAGAATCCAAGCGATCGAAAATTTGAATATCGAAGTCGAGGCACAGGAAATTTACGGGTTTTTAGGTCCGAACGGAGCGGGCAAAACGACTACGATTAAAATCCTGGTTGGTTTAGCAAAACCGACCAGCGGCAGAGCCGTAGTGCTGGGTAAGCCGTCAACAAATATCGATGTCAAGAAGTCAATCGGCTTTTTGCCAGAATCACCGTATTTTTACGAGTACCTTAATGCCAAAGAATATTTATCGCTCTGCGCACAGGTGAGCGGCATTGAAAAAGAACGGCAGAAAAAACAGATTGAAAAAATGTTGAATCTGGTCCGATTAGAACGGTTCGAAAAATTACCAATTAAAGGATACTCGCGCGGGATGCTGCAGCGGTTAGGCATTGCCCAGGCTTTAATCGGCGACCCGGAACTGGTAATTTTGGACGAACCGATGGGTGGTCTTGACCCGATTGGACGGCGAGAGTTTCGGGACATCATTTTAAATTTAAAAACCCAAGGTAAAACGGTTTTTTTCTCGACACATATTCTGGCGGATGTTGAATTGATTTGCTCAAGGGTCGGGATTATTCTCAACGGAAAATTAATCAGCAGCGGTCGCTTAGATGAGATTTTGTCGTCAGAAATCGTAAGTTTCGAAATGGCCGTTAAAGGTTTAGACCGAAAAATGGTCAAAGTAATAGAAAGACTTGCGAATAAAGTTATTGCCAGTCCAACCCGCACATCATCCGAAGAAGAGGTATTTGTCGAAGTTACCACCGAAGAAGATGTGGATCGGGTAATGGCAATTATCCGGGAAGTCAACGGTAAGTTATTATCCCTGCAGCCGCGACGGAAAACACTGGAAGACCATTTTATGAGCGAAATTGAAAAGGAGCGTTTAAAACAGATATGAAAATGAAAATCTCAGCAATAATGCTTAATACTTTTCGAGAAGCGATTCGCGATAAAGTTTTCATTGCAATTATTATTTTCAGCATTATTGTCATGGGCAGTGCCCGAGTTATCAAACCGTTGACATTAGGCGAAGAGGCAAAAGTCATTAAAGACATCGGGCTTAACAGCATTACCTTGTTTTCGGTCTTAATTGCTATTTTAATCGGCGGGCGGCTGGTTTATAAAGAAATCGAAAAGCGGACCATCTTTTTAATTCTGTCCCGGCCAATTTATCGCTGGCAGTTTATTGTCGGTAAATTTTTCGGGTTGATGCTGGTGTTGTTCGAGAGCATTTTAATCATGACCGGTATTTTTTATTTGATGATGCTTGTTTTAGGTATCCAGGCGAATTTTTATCTCTTGTGGGCAGTCGTCTTGACTTTTTTCGAGCTGGCGATTGTTACATCAATCGCAATTTTTTTCTCAACTTTTTCAACACCAATTACAAGTTCGGTATTTACTTTTGCACTGTATTTTATCGGACATTTGACTCGTGATTTAAAGACACTGGCGGCAATCAGTAAATCACCGCCGGCAACGTTGATTTCTGATGTGCTTTATTATGTTTTGCCAAATCTGAGTAATTTTAATGTCAAAGCACAGGTCGTGCATAACGCATTGCTCGATTACAGGGTAATTCTGCTGACAATTTTATACTCAATCGTCTACTCAGCGTTTGTGTTGTTCATTTCTTGTTTAATCTTCAGGAAAAAAGATTTTTAATGCTTTTAGCTAATTTATCGTTTAAACAGATTAATTACCGAAGAATTATAATTTTAGTTACTTTAATCATCGGAATTTTAGCGGTCTGGAGTATTCAGTTTAATCTTGATTTGAGCCGAAAAACAACAATCCGGGAGCAGTTAATGGAAGAGCTGAGTTATTTTCCATCGGGTAAATTCCTAAAACCGGCTGTGATTGAATATCAAACTGCGGTTGCAGATATAATTTATTTGAGGGCGATTCAGTATTATGCACATCATTTATTAAGCGACCGCAAATACATCTGGTTAAATCATATTTTCAACATCTTGAATGCTTTGGACCCGCATTTTATCGGTGCGTTTGATTTTGGTTCGATTATTTTGGCATGGGATGCCGAGCAGATTGATGAAGCGATGAAATTACTGTATAGCGCGATTGCGAATAATCCGACCAACTGGAAACTGGTTTTTAACGCAGCGTTTATTGAATATATGTTAACAAAAGATTATGTTTCGGCCGGTTATTATTTTGAAATCGCTTCGAAGCTGCCAGAAACCTGGGCAATTACCAATCGCTGGGCAGCATTTGCATTTGCCCGCGGCGGCGCCACGCAGTTGGCAGTTGAAGTCTGGTATTCAATATATGAAACAACTGAAAATCGGAAATTGAAAGAAATCGCCGAGCGGGAGCTTCAACGATTGGGATTTAAAGTACCATGATTTCCCTAAAAAATGAAATTACATAAACTATTGACAACAGGTTTAAAAAATATTAGTATTATCAATAAATCGGTTATGAGCAGGTTTTTTGTTTATGAAAATAGATAGACATAATGATGATGGTGTTGAGATATCGTATGAGAAACGATATGGGGTGCCTTTTATTGACCTTTCTCAATTCAAGTTAGATCCGGAAATTTTAAGTAATTTTACCGAACAGTTTTTACGCGAAGCACGGGTGTGCCCGCTTTTTCGGTCCGGCAATACTCTGGCCGTGGCAATGGTTGACCCGCATGATATCGTAACAATTGATGAAGTGCGGCGGCAAACTGCATTAGAGATCGAAACCATGGTGTGCCGGGAAGTAGATTTATTACAGGCAATCGCACAGTTTTACAGCGATCGAGTTGCCGCACCAGAAGAGGACATATTAGCCGAAGAAATTGATATTACGACATTAGAACCTGATGCTAATATTGAAGAAAAAACCGAGAGCGACATTGATATGGCTCCACACACGCTTGAAGAAGTCGCCTCCGAAGCACCGGTCGTGCGTTGGGTTAATCAGATGCTCACGAAAGCAGTAAGAGAACGGGCTTCTGATATTCATGTTGAACCAGGGCGAGACGGGATGAGAATCCGTTTTCGGATTGACGGTATTTTACGGCCAATCGCATCACCCAAAAAGAATCTTCAACTCGGCATAATTTCAAGATTAAAGATTATGTCCCGCATGAACATTGCTGAAAAAAGAGTACCCCAGGACGGGCGTTACGGCGCAATTATTGACGGTCGTGAGATTGACTTTCGGGTTTCGACTTTTCCGACTACTTATGGTGAAACGGTCGTGATGAGAATTTTAGACCGAATCCGACTGTTGTCATTGACTGAACTCGGATTTTCCAAACATGACCTGGATATTGCCCAAGCCATGATTGCCAAACCACACGGAGTGATCATTGTTTCCGGTCCGACCGGCTGCGGCAAAACCACTACCCTGTATGCAATCTTAAATGAAATCAGGGGCGGCGAAGAGTGCATTATCACGATTGAAGACCCGGTTGAATATGATATGGATAGTATTTCTCAGTCCGCAGTCAACCTGCGGGCTGGTTACACTTATCTGGTCGGGTTGCGTCATATTTTAAGGCAGGACCCGGATGTGATAATGATTGGTGAAGTGCGTGATGGCGAAACCGCCGGAGTTGCGATTCGCGCGGCTTTAACCGGACAGCTGGTCTTTACCTCAATTCATTCCAACGATGCGCCGGGTACGATTACTCGTTTGATTGATATGGATATAGAGCCATTCCTGGTTGCTTCGGCAGTGGAAGGGGCGATTGCCCAGCGATTAGTCCGTAAAATTTGCCCGAAATGTAAAGAACCATATGTGCCACCGGCAAAACTAATTACGGATTTAGAGTTACCAGGCGATGCAAAGTTTTTCCGCGGCAAAGGATGTGGTCATTGCCGTAATACCGGTTATACCGGACGCATCGGTCTTTTTGAAGTTTTACGCACCAATGACGAAATCCGAGATTTGGTGATTACCCGGCCAACGACCACTGCCTTGCGTAATTTAGCGCGCAAACAGGATATGCAAACTCTATGGGAAGATGGCGTGCAAAAAGTGCTTGCCGGGATTACGACACTTGATGAAATCATGAGAGAAACCGAAAAACATTAGCCATGAAGCGTATAGCATGAAACATTTAGCGTGTAGCAGGAGGTAATAATATGCCGTTATTTCGTTACAGAGTTAGAAACAGAGAAGGAATTATTCTCAACGGAACCCTGGAAGGGGTTGACCTGCCGGGTGTGATTGAGCGGCTCGATACTCTTGGTTACATCCCGATATCGATAAAAGAAGAGAAAATGAAATCCCAGGCCGGCGGCGCCATAAATATCAATATTCCATTTTTAAAACCCCGCGTAAAACTGGTGGATTTGATTGTGTTCACGCGGCAGTTTGTTACTCTGCACAAAGCCGGTTTACCGATGCTTACGGCAATAACTGCTTTGCAAGCACAAACCCGCAGCAAAGCATTAGCCAAAGCTTTGGACGGAGTGCGAAAAGATTTAATGGGTGGGATTACTCTATCCAGTGCTTTGTCCAAGTATCCGAGTATTTTTAATGAATTATATGTTAATTCGGTCTGGGGTGGTGAAACCGGTGGTGTCTTGGATGATATTTTAGCAAGAGTCGCTGATTTATTAGACCACGAACGGAGATTACGGGCTGACATCCTTTCCGCATTACGGTATCCAATTTTCGTCGTTTTAATGTTTGGAGTTGCAATATTTGTTTTAGCAACGTTTGTTTTACCGAAATTTATCACTATTATCGGGTCAGCTGGCGGTAAAGTCCCAACCCCAACCAGAATATTAATAACTATTACCGATGCTCTTCAAAAGTATTGGGTGTTAGGTTTGTTAGCAATCGGTTTAACTTTTGTATTATTTATATTGTTTTTACGCACCAAAGGCGGCCGTTTGTGGTGGGACCAATTCAAATTGAAACTGCCTGTTTTTGGCGCTATTACTTATAAGTTAACCTTGAGCCGGTTTGCACGGATGTTCGAGACTTTAGACCGTACCGGTCTGCCAATATTGCGTTCGTTAAATCTGGTCGGGAAAACGGTCGGCAATGCCTATTTTGCCCAAAAAACCGATATGCTTGCGGAAAGTGTCCGGCGTGGACGCGGTCTTGCCGCGCCCATGAAAGAAGCCAAGGTTTTTCCACCGATGGTTGTGCAGATGGTTGCAACCGGTGAAGAATCAGGTTCGCTTGATGATATGTTGCGGCAGGTCTCGGATTTCTATGACAGCGAAATCGAATACGCGGTAAAAAACCTGACCAGTATGATCGAACCGATACTGATTATGATTCTGGGTGTTGGTGCGGTATTTGTCATTCTGGCGATAATCATGCCGTATATGTCGATTCTATCACAATTGGCACGATAACGGTTTAGTAGATAGTAGAGAGTATCGAGCATATAGGTCTTTTCCTTCGCTCCTCACCCCTCGCTACTATTTACACATCCAGATTTTCTACATACTTGGCGTTTTCTTCGATAAATTTACGGCGCGGTTCAACCACATCACCCATTAAAACGGAAAAAAGATGGTCGGCTTCAACCGCATCTTCCAAAGTAACTCTTTTTAAAATCCGCTGGTCCGGGTCCATGGTCGTGGACCATAATTGTTCGGGATTCATTTCGCCGAGACCTTTATACCGGGAAATATCGTGTTTATCGTTTTTATGTTTTTTCAGATAGGATTCGAGTTCTTCTTCAGAAAAAATATACTGTTCGGTTTTACCGGTTTTAACCCGGAACAGAGGCGGCTGGGCAATATAGATATAGCCAACCTCAATAAGGGGTCGCATAAAACGATAGAAGAAAGTTAATAAAAGAGTCCGGATGTGCGAGCCGTCAACATCGGCATCGGTCATGATAATGACTTTGTGATAACGGGCTTTTTCCGGGTCAAAATCATCTTCGGAAATGCCCGCGCCAACTGCCGAGATAATACTGCGGATTTCCGGATTGGCTAAGATTTTATTGAGCTGAGATTTCTCAACATTCAGAATTTTACCGCGCAAAGGCAGGATTGCCTGAAATCTGCGGTCGCGTCCTTGTTTTGCCGAACCACCGGCTGAATCACCCTCAACAATATATAATTCAGAGCGGGTCGGGTCTTCTTCCGAACAATCGGCAAGCTTACCAGGCAGGGTATCAGAATCTAACAAAGAGCGGCGCCGGGCTAAATCACGGGCTTTTTTAGCGGCTTCTCTTGATTTTGCGGCGGCAATAACCTTAGACAAAATCAAATTGAGCATACGGGGATTCTCTTCAAAATATGCCCCCAATTTTTCCGAGACGACGGATTCGACAATACCTTTGGCTTCACTATTACCAAGTTTGGTTTTGGTCTGACCTTCGAATTGGGGATTGGGAATTTTGATGGATAAGACCGCAGTAATACCTTCCCGGCAGTCATCGCCGGTCAGTTCAATACTATCCTTGATTGACTGGGTTGAACGGGCAAAATCATTGATTTTACGGCTCAAAGCCGACTTAAAACCAGCCAGGTGCGTACCGCCTTCATGAGTGTTAATCGTATTTACGAACGAGAAAATATTTTCCAAAAAACTGTCATTATACTGGAATGAAACTTCGACCTCAATACCATTTCGCCGGTCCGCAAAATAGATTGGTTTGTGCAGGCGGTTGCGTCCCTGGTCAAGATAGGCAACATAATCAAGAATACCGCCCGGATAATGGAACAATTCTTTTTTGCCGGTTTTTTCTTCAATCAGTTCAATCTTTGAGTCCTTGGTCAGATAGGCAAGTTCGCGTAAACGGTTGGCAACCGTATTAAAATCAAACTCAGTTTTCTTAAAAATTTTCTTATCCGGTTTAAAAATAATTTTGGTGCCGGTCTGTTTGGACTTGCCTCTGGTTTCGACTTTGGTTTTGGCAATGCCCTGTTCATAACGCTGATAATAAATCTTGCCGTCCCGGTAAACTTCGGCTTCGAGATATTCAGAAAGCGCATTAACCACTGAAACGCCGACTCCGTGCAGACCGCCAGATATCTGATAGATTTTATTTTCGAATTTCGCACCGCTGTGCAAGACGGTCAGGACTACTTCCAGAGCAGATATTTTTTCGGTTGGATGAATATCGACTGGAATACCCCGTCCATTATCTTGGACCGAAACCGAACCGTCTTTGGCTAAAGTTATCGTAATCTTATCGCAAAAACCGGCTAAAGTTTCGTCAACCGCATTATCGACTACTTCATAAATAAGATGGTGTAAGCCGCGGGTGCTAATATCGCCAATATACATTGCTGGGCGGTGACGAACCGCTTCCAGCCCTTTTAAAACGTGTATTTTAGACGCATCGTATTTTTCTGGCATAGATTTAATTGTACTGAAAAAATCGCAGAAATCAAGGATAATGTAAGCAGAGTTTTGAATTTTATCGGTGTCATCACGCACCTAATCTTAGGTGCGTGGATCGGTTTTTCAGATTCGTTATGCGACACCAGGGGGCTAGCCCCACCCTCACTCGGGGGCTTGCCCTTGTTACTCGGTCCTATACTTGGTTGCTTACCGTCAATTATTCGATATATCCTTACGACTGGCACTGGTTGACACTTGATAAAACTCGGAATTGGTTTGCCTTTGGCGTCGTATTCGATGATTAGTTCGGTCAGGCGTTTGAGCCGTAAGCAAAGTGCGAAGACACCATATTGCGTTTCAGCTTCAAATGCTTTTGCTTGTGCCATATCAGTCGTGCTTGTTAAGGGACGGTCCCTTAAGTGAGAACTCTCATATTATTCCTTGACATCTGATTGAGCAGGGTTATAATTTTTATGTATCGTATATGGAATGTAAAGATTTTAAGAATGGGGGAGTCATGAAATCAAAGTATGTTATAAGAGTATTTACTCTTTTAAGTATGTGTGTTTTTACTGCACAAATTTTCGCGGGCAGTTTTACTCAAGAATTCAGTTTTCCTTTAAGTTCACTCAAGACGGATTATCAGGACGGTTATGCACTGGTAACGCTTGCCGGTTGTGATTTGACGCTTCAGCAAACCGGTAAACCAATACTGCCGTTTGCTAATCTAAGTGTTTTGTTGCCTTCAAGCGCAGAAATTATTGGTATCGAAATATTAGATGCAAAGTCGGTGCAGGTGCCAGGTGAATATCTGTTATATCCGGCGCAAGAACCGAGAATTTTATCAGACCAGAGCACGAAACCGTTCATCGCACCAGACCCGCTTATCTATCAGATGACCAGTGAATATCCGGGTAAAATGTCTGATATTATACCAAGCGGCAATAAATCCGGTTATCGGATTGGCGGCGTTTTTTTATACCCGTTACAGTATCTGCCCGCCGAACAAAAACTGGTCTTATATACTCGTGTAAAAATTCGGATTAATTATGAAGAAAATATTCACGAGCCATGGCAAGTAACTGAATCCCAAAAAGCGCTTTTTAGTGAAGATGTAAAATCGCTGGTTATCAATCCGCAGGATGTCAATCGGTTTTCACCGCCAATACGGGTTACGGATAATCCGGATATTGATTATGTTATTCTGACCAATGCAACTTTGGAACCGCGTTTTGCACCTTTGGTAACCTGGCTTAAAAAGACCGGGATAAAAGCAGAAACGAGAACAACCGCCTGGGTCTATGCTAATTATACTACAGGTCGGGATAATCAGGAAAAAATCAGAAATTTCATTATCGATTATTTTAATACCGAAGGACTGAAATATGTTTTATTAGCCGGTGATGTTTCTGTGATTCCGGCTCGGGTAAGCTACGCGTCTGTTGCGACTACGCCACCGACAGTAGATAATTCAATCCCTTGCGATTTATACTATTTTGACTTACAGTGGTCCTGGGATGGTAATAATGACAATATTTTTGGTCAGGCAGGTGTTGATACGGTCGATTTTTATTATGATGTTTATGGCGGGCGCTGGCCAGTTGAGACAACTGCTGAAGTTGACACGATGATTAGAAAATTCTTTACCTATGTGAAAAATCCGGACATGTTCTATCAAAAACGGATGCTTTTGCCAGCCGCATCTCTTTGGTCTGGTTATGACCATGTTCAATCACAAGATTCGATTGCGGCTTTGAGTCCGGCTGGTTGGACTGACCGGGTTATTAATATGGGGTCGAACGACGCCTGGCGATGGGCAGTAAGAGATTCTTTAAATACTGGGTTTGGGTTTTCTCACTTAGTCGGTCATGGTAATGATCTTGGTGTCTATATTACAACTGGTCAGTCTGGTGCAATGTATTATTATACTGACCCGGCATCGCAGACCAATTACAATAAACTAACCATTGCCAATTCAATTGCCTGTATATCGGGAAATTTTGAATATAATGACTGTTTAGCCGAAAAGATGGTTTTAGCACGGGGCAGTGCAATCGCGACGATTATGAATTCGAGATATGGCTGGGGATGGCCTCCATTATTAGGTCCTTCGGAAAAATTAGATATCAGATTTTTCCACTATTTCTTTACCCGCGATTCGGTGCGCATCGCTAATTGTCATCAGGCATCTAAAGAGAACTATCGGAGTTCAGCATTGACTGATGATTCTTGGCGCTGGTGTTATTATGAGTTGAACCTGTTTGGCGAGCCGCAGATGTTTATGTGGAAAGATAATCCGAAAAATATGACAGCGGGATTTAACAACCCAACCTATGCCGGCAGTCAAAACTTTGCCGTGACCTGTTCTTCGCAAGGGTTGGCTTTATCAGGTGCATCAGTATGTTTATGGAAAGGAACCGAAGTTTATGCCAAAGGCACGACCGGTTCTAATGGTCAAGTTAGTCTGTCAATTAATCCGTCCACAACCGGTAATATGTATGTGACCGTGACGGCAAAAAACCGCATTCCTTTTGAAGATAGTTGCAGCGTAATTTTTCTGAGCGATGTCGGCGTGACCGCAATTGAAGTGCCCGCAAGCGAGATTGATTCGACCGGACCAATTATGCCAAGAGTCAGAATTGAAAACTTCGGAGGACAACCAGCGACATTTAATGCGAAACTTACGATTGGCAGTTATACCAGTACCCGAGCGAGTAAAACAATCGGTGCTGGTGCAAACGATACAGTGAATTTTGCGGTCTGGACACCAATGCGCGGAACCTACCCGATAAAATGCAGCGTCTATATGTCAGGCGATGCGGTTTTTACCAATGATACGATGTCAGGTGAGATAACGGTTCAGGTTAAAGATGTCGGTGTAGTTGCAATTACGGTGCCGAATACAGACACGATTGACAGGGCAAAGGTAGCACCGCGGGCAAGCGTGCGAAATTACGGGACCCAAGCAGAAACTTTTTATACTTATTGTAAAATCTATAACAGCGTCGGAACTCAATTGTATTATGATTCAGTCTTAACAACCGATTTGAATCCGAACGCACAGAGCACGCGGACTTTTTCAGGATTCAATTTCCAGATCGGCAGTTACGAGATTAGATGTTCGACTGCACTGGTTAATGATGTGAACATAACAAATGACATAATATCAAAAACCGTTTTTGTCCGTTATCAGCAGCCCTGGATTGCTAAAGAGAGCATACCCAGAGGTCCGAGTAATAAACAGGTTAAAAACGGTGGTGCTTTAGTCGCGGGTATTGGCGGTAATCTCTTTGCTTTGAAAGGTAATAATACCCGGGAATTTTATACATATGACATTGAAGATGACACTTGGGTATTATTGGACTCAATCCCATTTGATACGCTGAAATCGAAAAAAGTTAATAAAGGTGCCGCACTCGCATATAATAAACATGTCAACCCTGATATTGTCTATGCGACCAAAGGCAATAACACGCTCGAGTTCTGGGCATATGATGTCGATTTGAATACTTGGATTCAAAAATCATCGGTTCCACAAACTCCCAGTCCGGCTAAGCAAAGAAGAGTCAAAGGCGGTGGTTGTATTGCCCTGGTAAATAATAATGACAGCCAGTATGTTTTTCTCTTGAAAGGAAACAAAACGAATGAGTTTTACGCGTATCATTGTCAAACCGATTCCTGGCAAAGGAATCTGACACAAGCGCCATTAGGTTCGGACTTTAAACCTTATAAAGACGGTACTTGCATAACACCCGGCGACAGTAATAAGCTTTATGTGCTCAAGGGCGGTGGTAAAATCAATGAGTTCTATTCATACAACACAGCAACAGGTATCTGGCGCACACTGACACCGCTTCCGATTTATAGTTCAGTAGTTATGAAAAACACCAAAGTCAAAACCGGTGCTTCTTTATGCTATAACAGCGACAGTCTGATTTTTGCCTTTAAAGGTGGCGGAAAACAGGACTTCTGGCAGTATAATATTAGTCAGAACCGTTGGCTGGAAAAAGAACCTCTACCCAAAGGCAGTAGTAATAAAAATATCGGTAATGGCGGCGGAGTTGCTTTTGCAGAAAATATGGTTCATGCATTGAAAGGTAATAATACGCGTGAGTTCTGGTCTTATCTGCCGGCAACCAATATAACTGATATCGATATCCAGTATGCTTTGACTAATCATTCAGTTTACTCGCAAGAGACAGCAGTTAAACTTGATAATAATCTTATCATAAACTCAGCATCTCAAAACAGCCGGATTAACTTTACGCTCCCGGAAAACAGTAATGTTAAAATTACGCTTTATAACAATCTGGGACAATTAGTAACCGTGGTCTTACAGAACAAACTCGCGCCGGGCGAATATTCGCTACCGTTAGGCGTTCAAAACCTATCCGCTGGGATATATTATCTGCGATATGAAATCAATCAAGGGATTAGATTACATAAAATTGTAATTAGTCATTAATAACCGCGTAAGCTGACTTGAGTAAAATATTTTTTGATTAGTTTTTGAAACTCTTGTGCCTGCTCAGGCAAATATGGTTTGATTTTGCGGTATCGTGCCAGGCGGGCGTTTTTCGGTACATATTGCTGCAAAACTAATTTTTTTGCAGGCGTGAGTTTTTCCGCAATCGCAAGCAGTTCTTGCTCACCGACCAGATTGGGCACCAGAGTAGTGCGAAATTCATAACCCAAACCGCACTCTTTAAGCAAGCGGATGGTTCGCTCAATCACGACAAAATGGATGGTTCGTCCAATCGCTTTGTAATACCGTTCGTCCAGGGCGGTTTTTATATCCATTGCAACATAATCGACCAGGCCGAGCTCGATTGCTTCTTTTAAGGGATAGGGATAATAACCATTGGTATCAACTTTTACTTTGTAACCAAGTTCCTTGATTTTAATCAAGAGCCCGAAAATTTCCGGATGCATCATCGGTTCACCGCCGCTCACAACTACCCCGTCAAGCCATTTGCGTTTTTTCTCAAGAGTCTTTTTGATATCTTCCCATTCGATTGGAGGCAGGGATTTGGCGTCATTAGCAAGGTCTGAGTTCTGGCAGAACGGGCAGCGGAAATTACAGCCGCCGACAAAGATGACCGAGACAACTTTTTTATCCCAGTCCAGCAAAGATGTTTCAATAAATCCGCGGATGCGCATTGGAAATTAGGTTAAATAAAAACCGTAAAACCTATTTGCCGGCTAAAAAATCATTAAGTTCGGAAAAAATCGGCGCTGATTTGACCCAGCGTTTTACTTCGGCGTCGTCTTTCATCAGGATGACGGTCGGAATATCAGGTACGCTCCGAAAAGCGCTTTCGGCTAAACCGTCAACCGAATCGACATCATAATATTCCATTGGAATCGGCGTGTACTTATTATTATAGTATTCGATTTTTTCTTTGATTGACTGGCAGGCTTCACAAGTTTCCCGTCCAAATATCATCAGTTTCATAATATAGATAATAGATTTTTTATGCCTCAATGTCAAGACAAAAAATATTTATAGAACAGGTAAAAAAATCCGGCAAAATATGACAATTTTTCCAGATTGACTTGAAAAAAACAGTTTGAGGCATTCCTGGTCTATTGGGCTGTCCATTTGCCAATCGAATCGGCTGTCATATCGGCAACTGATTGAGCAATCAGAAGTTTTACCGATTGGGCAGTGAATTTAGCGGGCCAGGGGGCAGGCCTGTCGGCAAGCCAGCGGGCTGCCGACTGGCTTATCAAGAGGACAGCTAAAAGGATAAGATAAGGGGTAACCGAGAGAATAACCGATGGGGTCGGGATAACCTCTGAATAAAATCAGATATCAAAAGTCAAGAGATATAATCAAATTATGTGGAAATTGAAAATATGCCTTTTTATGGGTATAATAAAAGCGCCGGTATCAACCAAAAACCGATACCGGCAGAAAGAACAACAATGATAGATTATAACAATAAAAAAGCTAAGTCAAGAGTCAATAAAAATCAACAAAAACATAAACAGAGGCCCTGCGTGAATGTAAAGTTTATCTTGATAATACGCTTGAGAAAATAGCCCTG
>JAGXRL010000144.1 GCA_018335915.1 Candidatus Latescibacterota bacterium | reverse complement strand
GTCCGAATTCGCAGGTTTATTCTGCAGTTGACGGGTCTCCGTCACGCATTGTAACACTTGTTAAAGACGGCAATTATGACGAACTAATCGGCACCCGCCGGTATTATGAATACTTAGGTCTGCTCCAAAAAGGAGTGCAACCAGCTGGACCTTTGGGTAATACCTATGTACAAGCTGGTAAAACCAGGCAGGACGATTTAATGTCAGCCGAAAAAATTGTGGTTGTAAAACTTTTCTCATCCTGGACCACTAATCCGACCAATGGCGATTTTGCCTGTGAAATCCGTTTAGGTGAAATTAGGGAAAACGGTAAAGCGACACCATTCAAGGGCGGTATGTTAATCGGTAACTATTTTAAAATGTTTGCTCAGGTGAAACTATCTCAGGAGACTGTTCAAATTAACAATTATTACGGTCCGACTGCGATACGGTTCGAAAACCTGCAGATTGCTGGTTAATATAGCTATATTGCTCTTTACACTAAATTTCTATCAAAACTCCGATACTGGATTGCTTCAGAAATATGGGCAGGTTTGATATTTAAACTACCTTCTAAATCAGCAATAGTCCGGGCAACTTTTAAGATACGGTCATAAGCACGCGCAGATAATCCAAACCGGTCAATCGCGGTCTTGAGTAATGATTCGCTGGTCGCGTCAATCTCGCAAAACTTCCTGATTTCTCTTGATTCCATCTGGCTATTATTATAAATCGGCTTTTTCTTTTTTAAGTCTTTAAACCGTTCCAACTGAATTTCTCTTGCTTTATTAACCCGCGCTCTTATTTTTTCTGACGACTCGCCCGGCTCTTTTTTAGCTAAGGATTCGTATTTAATTGATGGTACTTCAATATGCACATCAATTCTATCCAGTAATGGACCTGAAATCTTAGCCCGGTATTTTTTTATCATATGAATCGTGCAGGTGCATTCTTTATGCGGGTCAGAAAAATAGCCGCACGGGCAGGGATTCATTGATGCTCCCAGTATGAACCGTGACGGATAAGTAATGGTCGATTTTGCACGGCCAATCGTAACAAACCCATCTTCTAATGGCTGGCGTAATGACTCTAATACATCTCGGTGAAACTCGGGCAACTCATCCAAAAATAAGACACCATTATTTGCCAAAGATACTTCGCCCGGTTTAGGATAAGCGCCACCGCCAACTAAACCTGCTTCAGAAATCGAATGGTGCGGCGAGCGAAATGGTCGAATCGCGACAATCGGCTGGTTATTAATCAAAGTGCCGGCAACACTGTGAATCTTGGTTGTCTCTAAAGATTCTTCCAGTTCCATCTTGGGTAAAATCGTCGGCAATCTGCGAGCCAGCATTGTTTTGCCTGTACCAGGCGGACCGAGCATCAAGATATTATGACCGCCGGAAGCGGCAACTTCCAAGGCCCGTTTGGCATGTTCCTGTCCTTTTACTTCACTAAAATCAACACTGTATTCTGATACTTGTTGAAATACATTTTCAAAGTCTGATTTAACTGGCTCAATTGACTTAGCCCCGGATAAGAACTGAACTACTTCAACCAAATTTTCAACCGGATAAACCGTCGCGCCTTTGACCAATGCTGCTTCCTGGGCATTTTCTTTAGGAAGAATAATTCCAGAAAAATTGCCATCCCGCGACGCCATTGCCATTGAGATTGCGCCTTTGATTGGCCGTAATGTTCCGTCCAAAGACAATTCGCCCAACATCAGAAAATTACTAAGAATACCAGAACGAAATGCACCCAGTGCCGAGAGCATACCAACTGCAATCGGTAAATCAAATATCGCGCCTTCTTTCTTAACATCAGCCGGCGCAAGATTAACTGTTATTCTACGGATCGGAAATTTAAACCCGGAGTTCTTAATTGCCGCCGATACCCGGTGCTGTGATTCTTTAACTGCATTATCCGGCAAGCCGACAATTACAAATGAATGGAGTCCAAAACCTAAATCGACCTCAACATCAACAATATAGGCATCAATGCCATAAGTACTGGCTGAAAAAACTTTGGCAAGCATTTGTTATCTACACTATAAGAGAAAATTATGATATGTCAATAACCATTACGCTCAGTATTATTTTATTTGAAAAGAATTATTTTTTCCACTTTTTTAGTATTTTTCCTGCTGCTAATTTACCAGTAAGTATTGACATTGGCACACCGGCAGGACTGTAAGCCCATTGTCCGGCTTGATAAATTGAAGAAATTGGTGTCAGTACTGAATAATCTGAAAACTGGATTTTATTTACAACCGGCATGGATTTTTGGAATTCCCACCCGACAATAGATCCTTCTGAACTGCCTATTCTATTTTCAATGCTTAACGGTGATAAAGAGAAGTAAGTTATAATTTTATTTTTTAACATCGGGTAAATAGAGTCTGATATCACCCTCAATATACGATTTTCAAGTTCCGAAACAAACTCATCCAGCCAGCCTGCCTTCTGAATTTTTTTAAACAAATCATATTCAGCGAGCAAGCTAATAATTATGCTGCTTTTTCCATGAGGAACCAGTTCGGGATCATTAAGTCCGGGAATAGAAATTTCGTAAGTGTTTAATTTGGTAAATTTGTCCAGCCAGGTTAATATTTGTTCTTTTTCAACTTTTTCAAAATTACTTAACAAATAATTAAGCTCACCTCTATGTGTTTCACCTAATCCGTTTTTTGATGGTGTATAAAAGAAATGTCCATGAGCAATTTTTCTGAAACTTTGGAGTGGTTCATTTACTTCCAAGAATAAGGAAAATACTGAATCAGTGCCTCGATTCTGCAGCATTTTAATTTTTGTTTGCTCGAATTTTGATTTGATTTTAGGTGCCAGCCCTTCTGTATTTACTATTTTATAGAATGTCTTTAAATCAGCAGACCAGATAAGATTATCATAATGATAACGAATATTTTTTTGGTCAATAACAAGATTTTTATCAGGTATAACTTCAATAATTTTTGTTTCAGCTAATAGATCTGTTCCAAATTCTAATGTTTTGTTTTTTAATGCTTCTGATAGTTTTCCGACGCCGCCTTTAGGATAAAAATAATTGAGATATAAGCAAAAATAGCCCAAAGCAAAAAAAGCTGGCGTGTTTTTAAAGAAATGCTGCGCAATCATATCTCTGAGTGAAGGATTTTTTACGATTGTTTTTAAATAATCCTCAACCGGTATGTTCATGCGGTTAATTTTGCCAACCGTAAAAATAAATTTAGGCAGCCAGGGCAATAGTTTTTTAAAAATGAAGGCTCTTTCTCGCTTTAAATCTTTAAACACAGGATTTTCTATGCCATAAAGCACATCCATGTGTTTCATTATTTTCCTTATGATTTTTAAAACCTTATTAATCTCATTTTCACTTTCCGGGAATAATTTTATTAAAAGCTCCCGGTATTGTACTAAACTGTCTATACTTTCTATATTTATAATTTCATTTTCCACCCCCATAGAAACCGTGCTTTTAACGACTTCTAACTGTATGTTTAAATCCTTTAACATCGGGAAAATAATACCGGCATCTTCTAATGGTCTTACGCCGGCATCAAAATGAAATCCATCCCGGGTAAATGAATTAACCAAACCTCCGAATTCTTTGTTTTTTTCAATAAGTAAAACTTTTTGTCTTGCCCGTGATAGATATGCGGCAGCAGTCAAGCCGGCAATGCCCCCTCCAACAATAATAGTATTATATGTATTTTGAGACATATTATTTTCCTCGATTAAGTTTTATAAACTAACACTATGACTTAATTTACTTTTAAAATCCTGCAATCCTGATAATTCCAGACTTTTCTTCCACAATTCGTAAGCAACTTCTTTATCCAAAGCGGGCGGTGTGGGTTCTTCTTGGGTAGTTAAATTAAAGAATTTACCACTAACGCTTTCTACATCTTTTGAAACTCCGAGATAATACAATGCTTGAGCCGATATTTCAGGTGTTTTTAATATTTTGTCAAAAAAGTTTCTTTTAAACCAACGGTAAACCGGTCCGTTTTCCTGACCTGATTCAGTTTTGACCGCACCAGGATGCATTGAATTTATCGTTACTCCGGTGTTTTTGAAATGTTCGTCAAAAACAATCATAGACAAAAGTTGCGCAGTTTTGGCAGAGCCATAACTTTTTAAACCGGAATATCTTCGTCTCTGCCAATTTAAATCATCAAGTCTCAAACCCCAAACCGCAAAACGATGTCCTTCAGAACTTACTAAAATAATTCGGGCTTTTTGTTGAGATTTAAGTTTATTCATTACAAGGTAATTTATGATAAACGATGAAAGGTAGTTGACTGCAAAAACTTTGTCAAATCCGTCTGAAGTTAATTCTTTTTTGTTTAGGTAAATACCGGCATTATGGATGAGCACATCAATCGGGGTATTCAATACTGCAAGTTTTTCAGCAACCATATAAATATCTTTCAAAATACTCAGGTCGGCAATGATGAAATCGCATTTTACGCCAAACTCGTTTTCGATTTCCCGGCGTAAAGCTTCTGATTTTTGTATGTTGCGATTAATGACCAGCAAGTTCGCTCCATGAGCAGCATACTTTCTAGCTGTATGATAACCAATGCCCGATGTTGTTCCAGTTATAACAACAAGTTTTTCATTGAAATCTTCATTGCAAATTTTTGGGTCTAACCGATTGTTTCTAAGCATAGCAAATATATTAGACCAATGATATTCTTTAAAGTATTTAAAGAATTTATAATATTTTTTCGCAGACATTATCCAAACATTTTTTTCATAAACTTTTTATAGGCTTTGCCAAACCCCGGAATATTATTAAAAATATCTCCCCATAAATCATAATAATCTCTTTGCTCGGCGATTTTCCCTTCATTATTTAAAGTCAGCCGGCTCGCGCCGTATAATACAGAACTCGGATATTTTTTATAACTTATCGTCATTTCCCATTCAAGAAATATTATTTTATTATCCATAACTGCATTGATAATATTCATCTTCAGGTTTTTTGAACGCTTGGTTAGACGCTTGGTTATTGCTGTAAACTCTTTAATGCCATGTATTTCTTGAACTGAATCCCTGAAATGTATATTTATATCGTAATAAGGAAGAATGTGTGACCAATCGGGTTTACCTTCGGTGTTGTATGTTTTTGACCATAATTCCTTAATAAGGTCAATTGTCAGTGTTTTTTCCATAAAACCATCTTTCTAAATAGAATGCATATTTTCAATATTAAAACCTCTTCTCGAACGATGCTCATCAGTTAGATTAATAATAGCACCCAACTCTTTATCTGTCAATGAAGCAAGAGTGTTGCCTTTTCAAAGATTATGTAGGTTTTCAATCTTTGGGTATTTAGTCGTAATTTAAGATAATCAAAATTAATCAGACCAAGCCATTGTTTTATAGTTCTGTATTTGGCTTTATTACTCGGGATATTTAACAAAAAAATCTTGACTTATTGAGAATTGAAAATAGAATTATTTTATGTTAAAAAAAATCGCTCCGCGCCGGTTCAGCAAAACTGGCCGTACAATTCTGTTCATCCTTATAATTATTGTTTGTTTGATTGTAATTTATTACACTTTCTTTGTGTTACCAAAATCACCACCTGATGCTGGAAAACCGCTCGGCTTATAAATTCAACTGTGTAAATTAAAAGGCATCCTGGATATGTTCAATCCAGTTCTCTTTACGCTTTCTGACAATACTTAAAACATCAAATCTCACTTCGCACTCTGAATAATCTTTTTCCTGTAAATAATATTCAGCCAGGGCACGGATTTTCTCCTGTTTTTTCTTGCCCACGCTCTCAAACGGCTCAACCGCATCTGCCGAGCGCCGGGTTTTTACCTCAATAAAAACAATGGTTGCTTTTTCTTTTGCGACAATATCAATTTCGCCAATTGTGCAACGATAGTTCTTATCTAATATTTTATACTTAATAGATTTTAAATATTTTACAGCCAGTTCTTCTCCTTGCTTACCCAATGAACTCATAAAATCTTTTTTACCGGTTGGAAACTTTTCCGGTGCAGAAATGACGGGCCGTTCTGTTCGAGTACTTTAAGATGAAAGGATGACGGATACCCTTTGTTTTTCAGAAAATTGTACTGCGGGTATTGATTATGCAAAGTGCACATTAACCGGTCCCGTGTTACTTTGGCAATAATCGAAGCACAGGCAATCGAGATGCTCTTTTGGTCACCTTTAATAATGCCTTGATTGGGTAAGATGCATCCCGGAATCTCAAATCCATCTACAATTGCCCGCTCGCATTTTTTCGCTTGTTTCATCAAATTACGCAGTGCCCGTTTCATTGCTAAAAACGAGGCGTTGCGGATATTGAATCGGTCAATCTCTTTATGGGTTGCCGAGCCAACTCCGACTGCCAGAGCTTTTTCCTTAATGAGCAAATAGAACGCTTCCCGTTTTTTCGGGCTTAATTGTTTGGAATCTTTAATGCCTTTAAGATAAGTGAACGGCCGTAAGATTACCGCCGCAGCAACAACCGGCCCGGCTAAAGCGCCGCGGCCGACTTCATCAATCCCGCAAAAGACCGCACCCTGTTTCCAAAGTTCAAAATCAGGTTTACCCCGCACTGATTTCCGAGCAGATTTTTTTCTGACCCCGAAACCTTTACTTCTCTTTTCACGAACATGTATTTTGGGGCTCAGTTTATTGTTCAACTCTTTCTTCTTTAAGTTTTGCTTCCTGACCTTTTTTACCGCGCAGATAATAGAGTTTTGCCCGTCTCACTTTAGCGTGCTTTTTTAATTCAATCTTGGTGATGACCGGTGAATTCAAGGGAAAAATTCTTTCCACACCAATCCCGCGGGACATTTTTCTCACGGTTATCATCTTTGAATCTTTGGCGCCGCGAATCTGGATAACGGTGCCCTGAAAAATCTGGACTCTTTCTTTATCGCCTTCAACAATCTTATGATACACTTTCAAGTTTGCGCCGGGTCGGATGTTTTCTGGAATAACCCTGGGTTCAACTTTGATTTTCTTTTCCTTAACTTTTTTTTCTTTTGCCATTACGCCCTCCACATTCTTTAAATTTTATTTCTTTCATTTTAACTTTTGATTTTAACAGGTCCGGCCTTTTTTCTTTGGTCAATTTCAATGCCTGCTCTTGCCGCCACTCTTTGACTTTCTGGTGGTGTCCGGAGATTAATACTTCCGGCACTTTGTAACCACGAAAGTCAGCCGGTCTTGTGTAATAGGGTGCGTCTAAGAGTCCTTGCATAAACGAATCAGTCTCAACCGACTCTTTATCCGTGACCGCACCTTCCATTAAGCGCAGGGTTGACTCCAATAAAACCAGAGCTGCAGCTTCACCGCCAGACAAAACATAATCGCCGATTGAAATCTCATCATTAACCAGATGTTCGTTCACCCGGTTATCAACGCCTTTATATCTGCCGCAGATTAATATCAGATGCTCTTTTTTTGCCAGTTCGTTCGCAACATCCTGGTTAAACTGTCTGCCCTGGGGTGAGAGTAAGATTACATGCGAGTTATCTTGCCTGACGCTTTCCACAGCTTTGAAAATTGGTTCTGGTTTCATAATCATACCGGCTCCGCCGCCGAACGGATAATCATCAATCGTCCGGTAAGTATCGGTTGCAAAATCGCGGAGATTAACCAACACAATTTCAGCCAAATTCTTTTCCTGAGCAATTCGCATCATCCCGCAATTTAAGGGGCTTTGAAAATATTCGGGAAAAATTGTCACGATATGCACGCGCACGGTGGATAGCAAATATCTTGGGTTTTTACGCTTTAATCGCTTAAAGCGGTCGGATGTTTTATTCTAAGATTTCGAGTTGTGCGCGTTTCCCTTGTTTCATTGCCGCAGCAGTGATAATCGATCTCATTGCCTTTGCGGTTCGGCCTTCTTTGCCGATGATTTTACCGAGGTCGCCTTCGCCAACGCGCAGCTCATATATCAAAGTTTTTTCCCCGGCGATTTCCTTTAAGGAAACCTTATCTGGATTGTCTACGAGAGCTTTTGCCATATATTCGATTAGTTCTTTCATGTTATCCTCCTAAGATTTCGGATTCCGTTCGAGCAGAGCCCAAATCTTCTTGGGCAGTCTGCGGTTCGGTTTGCTTTGTGTGCCTTGCAATGAGCCGTTTCGTGGTGTCGGTCGGCTGTGCGCCTTTGGACATCCAGTATCCGACTCGTTCTTTATTTAGTGTTAGGTGTTTCGTTTTTGGATTATAGTATCCGATTGCCTCAAGATACTTGCCATCCCTCGCGCGCCTTGAATCTGTTACTACAATCCGATACAACGGTATATGTCGTCTGCCAACACGTTTTAGTCTTATTTTTACCATAATATAGCTCTTCTTTTAAATGTATTTTAGATATAATAACGAAAAATCAGGGAATGTCAAGAGCTGATGTAAAAGTTTAGCGGTAATCGGTTACGAGGCTCGTTTCGTCAAGAGTAAACCGTCAAACGTCACCGCTACACGATACGGGCATCGTTACCTTTGAACGCTTGACATATCCTTTATCTTAATTTCTTAATCTCTTCCTCTGGCGTCATCGACTCGACACTCGAGAGTTTGTTGTCAAACTTCATCAGTTTTTTCTCGGCATCTTCGTATTTGCCGTGGGCATTGCTGATATGCTTGCCCAAAGTTTCGAACTCGCCTTTAAAATTATCAAAATCATTGGTCAGTTTCTGTAAAGTCACCAGAATCTGCTCGGCACGCTGTTCAATCTTCAGTCCGCGCAGACCTAAAACTATTGCCTGCAGATAGGCATATAGACTATTTGGTGAAACGAGAATTATTTTCTGCTCCAGCGCATATCTGGAAACACTCTTGTCGCCCGAGTCCATAATAATCTCGTAATAAACATTTTCTGCCGGTACATACATCATGGCAAAATCATAAGTGCCTTCATCAGGCAGTATATACTTACCGGCAATCTTATCAATATGGCCTCTGACATCGCGGAAAAACTCTTTGCGCGCCTGATTTCTTTCTTCTTCAGTCGTGCTTTCGGTTATACGGTTGAACTTGGCAAGCACATATTTGGCATCAATCGGCACGAACTTCTGCCCTAATTTTACTACGGCATCGACTTTCTCTCCGCTCTTGAATGAATATTGAAGCTCAAAATATTCCTGCGGCAGGATTTGCCCGAGCAGACTTTCCAAAGAAAACTCGCCCAAAATCCCGCGCGCTTTGGGTGCTTTCAATATTTCGGATAATTTGGAAATATCCTTGCCGACATCATATATCTGCTTTGAAGCTTGTGATAAACCGCCGACTTCTTTTTTCACTTCTGATATGACCGACGCCGCTTTATCCAGCCGGTCACCAATCTGGCCGGTTTGGGTTGACAATTGCTGGGTAACATTTTGCAGTTGTTGATTAACTTCGGTTCGGATTTGGGATAATTGCTGGCTTAAAGTATCGCTGGTCTGTTTTCTTAAACCCTCAATCTGATTCTGGAGCATAGTCATACTCTGGTCAGATGATTCTTGTTTCTGCGGTCGCAAGAGCAGATAAATTATTAGCCCTACTAAAATAATTAATAAAACAATGATTGCAATATTCATAAAAGAAAAATACACCTAATTTTATCATCTGTCAAGATTAGCTAAAGACCACAGGTTTTTATAGATGAAAAAAGCAGCGGCTCGATTTGAGCCGCTGCTTGAGTTATTGGTTAATAATTACCAATTTCGATTAGAACGTTCGCCAAAAGAACGATTACTGCGTTCTGTCTGCGGCTTTGCCTGATTGACAACTAAAGCTCTGCCTTCGAGTTGGGTGCCGTTTAATTCGGCAATTGCCTTTTGGGCGGCTTCTTCAGTTTCCATTTCAACAAACGCGAAACCGCGCGGTCGATTTGAGATCTTATCAGTTATAATATTAACTGAATTTACATTGCCGTGCTTGGCAAACATTTCGTTGAGCTGGCTGTCCGTTACTGAGAACGGCATGTTGCCTATATAGATTTTACTCATTTTTTGCTCCTTCACCTATTTTAAATAGATGATTTCTTTTCGAGTCAAATTAATTTTACTTTTTCCACCGACTCGTAGTTGAAGTGAAAGAAAGTTTAAAGGGAGATTACTCTAATTTCGCAATCATTAATACTATCGCCACTTATTAACTAAAACTTACTTTACTGTTGGGGGAAATTGAGTGTTTCTCCTAAAAAACTTTCAGTAAGGCGTGAATCAGATTTCAATAGCGGAGTGTGCAACTTATCCCTTTAAGGTAATGTATTGCACTTACTACATAATACCATAATTACCAGGTATTGTCAATAGCAACTTAAAAGAATACAAGAAAAGTCTTTATTATAAAATAATTTGACAAGATTTATGGAATTTAATATAGAGTAAAAAGATAATGTTCAATTATCAAACTCAAGTATCAATCAATATTCAAGTCTTCAATGTTCAATTGATAATTAATAAATTGATAATTTATTGATAATTGAGAATTGAAAATTATTTTTTTGTTTACTCCCCGTTTCCTTCCCATTTTTCCATCCGTATTTCTATTCTGCTTTACCCCCGCATCCCGGTCCGTTATCTCTTCTCGTTTTATGCGATTCTGCATATTCCTGAACCTGTCCAATAATAAGCGAGCATCATGACCAAACATCTTTTGCACCCTGTTACCCGTCTCTTGCCTTTGAACCTTTGAACATTTCACCTTTCATCTGCTTATTTGCCGAGGGGCAGTTCCCCTATGTTATAAGTTTTTAGAGGTGAGTTGTTGGTTATTAGCTGATTAACTAAGATTTCCACTAAAAAAGACTATTAGCTGCAACTAATATTTTATGTTACAAGGTAGTCACATTTTTCTTTAATTTAACCATCTTTACGAAACTGACCGAAAAAAGATAGTACTTGACAAAATCGGATATTTGTGTTATTATTGATTAATGCAATAGTATCTAAAGGGATAGATTGCATGCTCCGCTATTAGAACCCGAGTAAGTCTTACTGAAAGTTTTAGAGGAGATAATCCCAAGTGTAAGTAAGTTCGAGTTAGCCAGTAGCGTTAGTTTAAGTTAACCCGTGTGGTTAATTTTCCCTTTAAAACTTTCTTTCATCTTATTCCGAGTCGGTGAAAAAAAGTAAATTCAAATTTGACTCGAAAAGAAATCATCTATTTAAAATAGATGAAGGAGCAAAAAATGAGTAAACTCTATGTAGGCAACCTTCCGTTCACAACAACGGACAGCGACCTCAACACAATGTTTGCCAAGTATGGCAATGTCACATCAGTTTCGATTATCACTGATAAATATACCAATCGTTCACGCGGATTTGCGTTTGTCGAAATGGAAACCGATGAAGCCGCCCAAAAGGCGATTGCTGAATTGAACGATACCGAGATCGAAGGTAGAAAAATGGTGGTCAATGTGGCAAAACCGCAGACTGAACGCAGTGGCGGTGGCCGTTCATTTGGCAGCCGTGGTGGCGACCGTGGTTCCAAACCTCGTCGCTGGTAATTTTTTACCAAATAAACACAAAAGCGGTCTCGCAAGAGACCGCTTTTATTTTTGGAAACAAAAAACAAGAAAAACCCAATCCGCTTTTTAATTCTATCCCTGTTATCATGTTTTTTCCGTGGTAATAATTTTTATGCAAAGACTCTTGATTTTATTTGAATTTCCCATATAGTATAAAAACATTTATGAGAGCAAAATTACTGATTGTCGAATCACCGACCAAGGCGCATACTATCAAACGCTTGCTCGGTGCCAAGTTTAATGTCTTATCTTCGCGCGGTCATATTAAAGACCTGCCTAAATCCCGGCTTGGTGTCGATATTGAAAAAGATTTCACCCCCACCTACATTAAGATTCGCGGCAAGGCAAAACTGATTGCCGAACTTAAAAAATCGGCGAAAAAAGCCAAAGAAATTTATATTGCGACTGACCCGGACCGGGAAGGCGAAGCGATTGCCAATCATATTGCCGAAGAAATCAGTAATGGCAAAAAACCGCAGCGGGTGCTGTTCTATGAAATCACGAAATCTGGTATTGAAAAAGGATTAGCCAGTCCGACCGAGATAGTTAAAAGCAAAGTTGATGCGCATATTGCCCGGCGGGTTTTAGACCGGCTGGTTGGTTATCTGGTCTCACCGATTTTATGGAAAACTGTTAAGAGCGGGCTTTCTGCAGGTCGGGTCCAGACGGTTGCCTTACGACTGATTGTTGAACGCGAGCGCGAGATTGAAAAATTCATCCCGCAGGAATACTGGTTAATCAAAGCAGTTTTTTCAACTTCTAATAAACAGGAGTTTCCAACCCTGCTCGTAAAAATCAGCGGTAAAGAACAGGAGATAAAAAATGGAGAGCAGGCACAAGAGATTTTAAAAGATTTGCAGGCAATCCGCTCATATCTGATTTCTAAACTTAAATCGACTGAACGGCACAGTAAACCGCCGGCACCGTTTATCACGGCCACGCTCCAGCAGGAAGCGTCAAGAAAAATTGGCTTCACCTCGAAAAAAACAATGTTTATCGCCCAGCAGCTCTTTGAAGGTATCAAATTAAAAGATGAAGAGACCGGTCTTATCACATATCCAAGAACCGATTCGATTCGGACTGCCCAGGATTTTAACAACCTTACCCGTAACTATATCAATGAAAAATACGGGGCTGAATATTTACCAGACAAACCAAGAATATTCAAAGAGCGCAGTTTGACTCAGGGTGCGCACGAAGCAATCCGGCCGACTTCGATAATCCGTGAACCCGATTCAATCAAACAATACCTGACCAATGACCAGTATAAACTCTACGATTTAATCTACCGCCGCTATCTTGCTTCTCAGATGAGTGATGCGGTCTATCTTGTTACTGATGTCGAAGTTAGTGGTGGTAAATATACTTTCCACACTCAGGGAGTAAAACAGAAATTTAACGGCTTTGAACGGATTTACGGCAATGGCGCTGAACAAAAAGATCTGCCTTTGCTCAAACAAGACGGGCAAGTCGAGTTAAAAAACACGAATCCGGAACAGCATTTTACCCAGCCGCCCGCCCGTTATTCGGAAGCGACTTTAATTAAAAAACTGCAGATTAATGGTATTGGCCGGCCGTCAACTTATGCCGCGATTGTCTCGACTGTTATTGACCGTCGCTATGTTGAGAAAACACAAGGGCGTTTAGCACCGACCAAACTCGGATTTTTGGTTCATGATATTATCATTCCTGGTTTTGATAATGTATTCGAGGTCTCTTTTACCAAAGAAATGGAACACGAACTCGACTTAATCGAAGATGCCAAGCAAACCTGGCAAAATGTGGTTAAAGACTTTTACAAACCGTTTAAGGAGGATTTAGAAAAAATGCGGGGAAAAACTGATGAGATTAAAAAAGAGAACATTGAACAACTTGATGAAAAATGTCCTCAGTGCGGTAAAAATTTAATCAAACGCTGGGGTAAATACGGACAATTCATTGCCTGCTCTGGTTATCCTGATTGTAAGTATATCAAAAAAGAAGAGAAAAAAGAAGCGCCCAATCTTTTAGCAGATAAATGTCCTGAGTGTGGTAAACCACTGGTTGAAAGAGTTGGGCGGTATGGCAAATTCATTGCATGTTCTGGTTATCCTGAATGCAAATACGTTGTGCAGGGCAAAAAACAGGCGCCGGTAACACTCGAAGAAAAATGTCCGGATTGCGGTAAAAACTTAGTCCAGCGTAAAGGGCGGTTTGGCGATTTTATTGCCTGTTCTGGTTATCCGGAATGTAAATACAAAAGAACCGTCAAAAAAACCAAAACAGAAAAATCTTAAATTTTAGGCCCTGATTACTAACTTGCTTTGATGGGGAGGGTCACTCTGGGGGTCGTCCCGGTATGTGAGTCGAACTCAGTATAAATTCCTGATTTTTCCATGAAGTTTAGAGGCGCGTTTGGATGGTCCTATCACCTTGAAATATGTTTGTTGCAACAAGGGGTGTCTATTCCGGCATTTGTCCGGGCGGGTCTGATCTTGTACAAACCGGGGCGTGCGTACGGGACTGAATTCGAGAATGAGTTGGAGTCTTCTACTCGGAAAAAATCAGATATGTTTAATTTTATTATGTAATCAAGACCGCAATAATACCGACCAGAAAAATGCCGTCAAACACGCCGGCGCCGCCAATACTCATCACGCCGCGGCCAAATTTCTGGATTGCCCGGATATTGAGTAGGTCCGCACCAATCAAGACGCCTAAGACGCCGGAAATATAAGCAACTGGTGCCGCATTGGTTCGTCCGGCAATCAGGATTGCCAGAATTGCGGAAATTATCGGTGGAATAAATGCCGGAATTGCAATGCCAATACCCGGGGTTGGTCGGGCTAAAAATTTACAGACAATTATCATAATTCCGGTACAGATTATTACTGGTGACAATGGCGCGCGTGGCAATAAGAACAGACAAAGTATAACTGGTAAAATACATCCGCCCAGATTTATTGCGAGCACTTGCTTTTGCAAGAACTGCGGTTTAATGCCATAAAAGAAACTATGCAGACCGGATATGTCCTGGCCGTCCTGTGTTCCGACAATCTTTTCTTTAATCGGAATATTAATCATACCGCCGATTAATGAAAGCAAAAAAACATCACGCCGGTCGCCGGTGACATACCCAATTTCTGAAATGCAACGCCGATTACTCCGACCGAAAACAGAACGAATAAAATTGGCAGGAGTAAAATTAATATTATGAAAATTACAACTGAAAAAGGTAAAAAGAACATAAGGAATTATAAATCAGTAATAACTGATATCAATAATATAAAAATAATAAGGACCCAGCCTTTATAGTAAGCGCTGGGTCCGGTAAGAAAATACTACTTGTTTTATTTAACCAATATTAATTGTCTCTGTTCAGTCTGGTTTTGCGTGGTAATGCGTATCATATAAATACCGTTCGCAACCGATGAACCGTGATGGTCTTTACCGTTCCAGTTCAAAGAATAAACGCCAGAAGTCTGATGTTGGTTGACTAAAGTTCTCACTTCTCTGCCCAGACAGTTATAGATTTTCACACTCACCATACCAGCTTGATTGAGATTATATTTAATCGTAACCAGATTTTTGAATGGATTGGGTTGAATTGTTCCCAACTGAATGAAACGACCTTCTCGTATTTCTTCGTAACCGACCATTGTTGAGAAATATGCTTTAATCGTATGATTGGTTGTCACATTGGTAAACCGGTAAGTAGTAGAATCACCGCCGTGATTGACATTATCCACAACCAAACTATCAAGTTGGCAATTGGTATTAGGCGTCATAGTAAAGGTTGTATCAGAGCCACGATTAACCAGAATTGTGCCAGACGGAACAATCGTGCCTGGACCGAATGCGGTGGCGCTGATCGTATCAACAAGCATTACGGGAGGTCGATAAAGTTCGATAAAACGACCTTGCCCAGAACGTTTAATTGTCTGAGTACCGGTTGCGGAATCAATCATATAAGTAGCCGTACCATTGGTGCCAAGAATATTGCCATTGCCCAACCGATACACACCGCGGGCGCCTGATAAAGCATAGGTTCGATACACAACTCCGGTCGTATCAAAAAGTTGAATATTGTTAGTGCTGAAGCCGGCGACCATAAATCTATTTGAATATGCCGGGTCATCCTGAATCTGCTCGGGAAAATTTATCGAGAAGATATTTCTGATATACACACCATTCGTATCATAAATGCGGACATTGTCGGTCGTGCCGGCAATGTCGGCTAACAATGATTTGCCATTCGGTAGAAAATGGATGTCAAATGGGTCAGAACCATCCTGGATAAAAATTCTGTGCACGGTGTTAGGAGCAGACATTTCAATTGTCTTAGTACCGGATGAACCATTGGTAATAAAACAATGTCCATTATAAAAATCAATACCCCGTGTATTATCTAATCCATTCGCAGATGTTGCATAAGGACCAATATAGGTGCCGGTTGTATCAAACATTTCAACCTTGTCGCCGACCTGGTATGAAACATAAATCATATTGTGCGGTCCTTGCACTGCATTAATCGGAGTACCTGTGCCAATATAACACAACGAACCAAGATAATCTCCATTATACGGGTCAAACAGACCGAGCGATTCGCCGGCGACCGGATTCATCAAAACTCCGCCCAATCGGTTAACTGTGGGTCTCGGGGTCGTTAGCGCGTTCGAATTATGCATTGGATTATAACTGGTTTCAACACCCAACTGTTCGAGTTGAACAAGGCGCTCAAACTCATTATAGGTAATTGCCATTGCGGCACTGCAGCAAATTATGATGCTGCATAATACTATTTTTTTAATCATAATGCCTCCTGTTTATTTAGCATTATCTTATACTAACTTTAAATACTGTATCTGTCAACCCCGCACCTATTTTCAAATACAGCACAGGTAAAACAACAACAAAGCAAGCTATTATATACAATCTCAGAAATAGGTGCGGGGTCAATGATAAATATTCTTTTACAAGCGCGGCAGAACGCGCCCGGTTTGTTTCATATATTCGCGGTATAACTCGCCAAAAAACTCAAGCATCATCTTTTCTTCCCGTCCGACCCGATAAAAATAGAAAGGGGCAAAGGTCGCGAGCAGCGAAAACCCGGCAACCCAGTTATGTACAATCAATGGTAATGCCAATGCCCACAGAAAATGGGCAGCATAAATTGGATGCCGGATATATTGAAACATACCCTTGCCGATAAACTTATGCCCTTCGAAAACCTCAAGCCAGGGCGACCACGAGTGATTGAGTTGAATCTGCGCTTTAATAATTATATATACCGCGAGACCGTACAGAATAAAACCGACCATACTGAATCCAATACCTAAATTATAATTGGCAAACGCAAACCAATCTGTGGTCATCCAAATCAACGGCAATATAATATAGCCAAAAGAATTGAACGCCAAGAGCAATCGGTCGAGTCGTGAACTCTTGTAAATAACCAGTTTATTTTTCTTATTCTGCTGACCCTGCACATAACGGGCTATGCTCAGGATAATAAAACCGAAAATATACAGCGCATGAAAAATTGAATCAATAATGTTATTTCCTCATCTTATCAATAATAAACGATGTTGACTGCTTTCAGATTCTGCAATTATTCTGATAATATACAAGCCGTTGCCAACGCTTCTGCCTTTATTGTCTTTGCCGTTCCAGTTTACTGTATAAGTGCCCGCGGTTTGATGCCCATCAACCAAAGTTCTCACTTCACTGCCCAGGCAATTGTAAATCTTGATGCGCACCGGGGCTGACTTTGTCAGTTGATACTGAATCGTAGTCTGATTTTTAAACGGGTTTGGATAAATCCTTTGCAGACTGAGCAATGGATAATCATTGTCCGGCTCTTCTATGTCAACCACTGGTGAGAAATAGGCGGAAATTGTGTGGTCAGTCGTAACATTATAAAATGTATAATAGGTCGAATCAGCTCCGTGATTAATATTATCAACCACTAAACTATCCAGCTGACAATTTGCATTGGGTGTAATCGTAAAGGTCGTATCAGTACCGATATTAACCATAACATATCCGGATGGAATGATGATTCCGGGACCATCAGCAGTTGCCGTGATTGTATAATAAGAAGGCGGTATGCCAAGATATCGTTTGTAATACATTTCACCCGTTGAGTAGTCGCGTAAATCACGCCATAGCACATGCACATTGGCATCAGCCACGGCTACTCCTGGAAGATATTTCTGGGAAGTCGAGAGGTTAGTAAGATTAGTATCACTGCTCCAGGTCATACCATTATTAATAGAATGAATATAATAGATATCATTAGAAGGACCGGGTCGCGCCTCTTGCCAGACAATATGCACATTTGAACCCTTAGCCGCAACCGATGCGAAATAGGAGTTTACGCTTGAATAACTGAGCCGGATGTTCTGACTCCAGGTCGTACCATTGTCAAGCGAGCGCTTATAATAAATCTCGTGCGAATTATTAGGATAACTTATGCCGTCATTCCAGGCAACATGCACCGTGTCACCGACCACTGCAATTGACGGATTCCATGATTCAGCTGTGGTAGTCGTAAGCCGGATATCACTGCCCCAGTTCGCACCGCCATCAAGTGAACGCTTGTAGTAAATTTCATGATTATAAGCAGCGCCATCCCGACTATCCCGAAAAACAACATGGATATTTTGACCAGAGACTGCGATTGAGGGCCACCAGGAAGCGAAATTAGCACTATAAGTAAGTCGCACATCACTGCCCCAGGTTATACCGCCATCAAGTGAACGCTTGTAGTAAATCTCGCCGCTTAAATCATCACGATAATCTTCCCAAACCAAATGCACAGTATCACCGGCAACTGCAATTGAAGCGTATACCGACCGAGTTGCAACTGGCTGATAAGTAAGTTGCGTATCATTACTCCAGGTCGTTCCGCCATCTCTCGAATATTTAAAAAAGATATCGGCGTGCACAATCGAACCGGTCTGATTGCGTTGGTCATGCCAGACCACATAGACATTATTACCAGAGACTGCGATTGCGGCAAACTCGGATTGGCGGG
>JAGXRL010000143.1 GCA_018335915.1 Candidatus Latescibacterota bacterium | reverse complement strand
AAGAAGTCGGTTTGATTATCAAAAAAATTATCGAGCACCAGAATCTGGTCAAAGAGAACATCATCTTGCGTAAAGAGCTGTCGCACCGCTACCAGTTTCAGGATATTATCGGCAAGAGCCCGAAGATGCAGGCAGTATTTGATTTAATCAAGATGGTCGCACCGACCAAATCAACGGTTTTAATCCAGGGCGAATCCGGCACGGGCAAGGAACTGGTCGCCCGCGCAATCCACGAAAGCAGCCTGCGGCCCGACGAGCCGTTTATTGCCCTGGCTTGCGGTGCCTTGCCCGAAACTCTGCTCGAAGCAGAACTGTTCGGATATGAAAAAGGAGCGTTCACCGGCGCGGTTGCCCAGAAAAAAGGTAAAATCGAAATTGCCGACTCTGGCACCTTATTTTTAGACGAAATCGGAGATATTGATACAAAGACCCAGGTTGACTTGCTGCGCTTTTTACAGGAAAGGCGGTTCCGAAGATTAGGTGGCAACGACGAAATTAAAGTTGATGTGCGGATTATTGCTGCCACCAACCGGGATTTACAAAAATTAGTCGCAGAAGGAAAATTCCGAGACGACTTATATTACCGTATCAATGTTTTTACGATTACGATTCCGCCCTTGCGCGAACGGCACGAGGATATTCCCTTGCTGGCAAACCATTTCATTGAAAAATATGCAGTTGAAACCGGCAAAAAAGTTGAAAAAATATCTGAACATGCTTTGCAGATATTAATGGATTATTCCTGGCCGGGAAATGTCAGGGAACTGGAAAATGCGATTGAACATGCAGTGGTCGTAACAGAAGGAACAATTATTCTGCCTAATGCCCTGCCGGTTTTTACCCAGGTGCAAAGCCCGGGCCAGAAACCGATGCTCGATACCGGAAAATCCTTAGACCAGATCGAAAAAGAACATATCTTAAGCGTACTTAATAAAACCAAAGGCAATATTAGTAAAGCCGCAAAAATACTCGGTATCAACCGGGTTACCTTGTACCGCAAACTTAAAGAATACAATATTAAAACAGACAATTATGGAAGTTAGACTTCCATAATATGGCACAATTTTATCATATCTATAATCGGGGGGTTGAGAAACGCACGATTTTTTTGGATGACGAAGATTATCTGCGATTTATAAATGACTTGTATGAATTTAATGATGCGGACCAGGTTTACCCCGCACCTATTCTCAAATGTAGTGTAGTCCGAATAAAATATTCTGTCTTTACTACACAATCTCAAGAATAGGTGCGGGGTTAATCTGTGTAATCTTGTTTTTAATCTGTGTAATCAGGACTTCTTTAGAAGTCTCTTGATTATATCGGCATAAATAACTTCCCATTAGCCACAAACCGTTCGTTTATTAACGGATATTTTGAAAATCCGCAAGCATACGAACAATTCAAAACCGAATTTTCTCCAGAAGACATACCTAAAACCCCCACTATGGAAGTCTAACTTCCATAATTGTATAATAATACAATAGTGTGTTGTAAAAATAGACAGTTATAAAGCATTAATATATAATTGTTTATAATTATCTGGTAAAAAGTGATGTATTTTGTAACAAATTACAAATTATAAAATTCTGTGTCAAAAAATTGTTATATTTTAATTTATTGTAAATCAATGCTTTATCAGTATTTCTTGTTCGTGGCACGATTTGTGCTGTATATATAAGTGATATGAAAAAAAATAATGAGAAATGTCCGTTTTTAGAAGAAATTGTGGTGCGGTATTGTAAGGCATATCCGATTAAGAAGATGATACCAATGGATAAATTGCAGCGCGAGGACCCGTGTATTGGTTGCCCGCACAAATGTGCGATTTATCGGGAGGTTGCGCATCTTGCTCCGGATAAAACCGAGTCAAGAAAACCGATACCGGTCAATGCTGAGTTTTCGGGCTATAATAACCATAACCAGGAAAAAGTACGCGGTTTTTCTTTTCACCCGTCAGTTTATTACCTGTCAAATCATGTCTGGTTGCGGGTTGAAAACAGCAATAAAGCACAAGTCGGGCTGGATGATTTTGCGCTAAAACTGCTTGAGCAAATCAGCGAATTAACGCTGCCTGTGCCAGGCAGACCGATTACAAATATTTCCATAAAACATAACCGACGCGCGCTTGAGATGCCGGTTAAGTTATCCGGTAAAACGGTTAAGACTAATCCAACGGTTATGGGTAATCCGGATTTAATCCAGCACAATCCGTATCAGAACTGGCTGTTTGAAATCGAGAGCGAAAATATTTTAGACGACATCAAAAATTCCCGGCAGGGTGAAGCCGCAAAAATATGGCTTGAACAAGAAGCAGATGTTCTGCAGCAGATGTTACAGGAAGAATGCGGCATCACGCTTACTGACGGCGGTGAAATATTAACCGGCTGGCAGGAGCAGATTTCTGACGCAGTAAAAGAAAAAATAATTAAAAGATTTCTTAAAAATGAATAAAATAAAAATAAAACAACAAAGTTATCGAGTTAAAGAGCCAAAGAGTTTTAGAGTTAGAGAGCTAACCCCCAACCCCCAAACTCCCAAACTCCGAAACTCTGGAATCTGGAGGATTTAATGACGCTTTTGTACCCAATTTTATTGCCTTTGGCAATCGGACTGTTAACGCTCCTATATCCGAAAAGAGAGTTTAAGTCCTATTTAAACCCAATCTATTTCTTATCGATGATAACCGTGGCAGTATCTTTTGCCGTGAGCGTGATGATTTTCCGGCTCGGCAATATCAGTTATCTGTTTGGTGTCTTACCGGCATCAGACTGGTCCGGACCGGGCATCAGCCTGGATTTAGTGGCGAGCCGGTTTTCCGGATTTGTGCTCATGGCAACCATGTTTTTCGGGCTTTTAATTTCAATCTATGCGTACCGGCACCTCAAGAAAACTTATTTCACATATTTATTATGGACAATCGGGGCATCAGCCCTGGCAATTCTTGCCAATAATCTGGTTGTATTACTTTTAGCCTGGGGCGCGGTTGCATTGCTCTTATATTTAATGATTGCACAAGGCAAGAGCGGTTCGGCAGCCGCGGCAAACAAAGCACTGGTTATGGTTGGCGGTTCAGACATCTTGATGCTCATCGGCGCCGCGCTTATCTATTTTTACACCCGCACCCTGACTATCAGTGAAATTTCTATCTCTTTAGACAGTGCTTTGCCGATTATCGCATTTATACTGCTTTTAATCGGTGCTTTGACCAAAGCCGGAGCAATGCCGTTTCATTCCTGGATTCCAGATGCGGCTGAATCGGCGCCGGTTTCAGTGATGGCATTATTTCCGGCATCGATTGACAAACTGCTCGGCATCTATTTATTGACCCGACTCTCTTTAGATATGTTCAAAGTTATGAGCGGTTCAGCCGTATCAATCGCGATGATGGTCATCGGCTCAATCACTGTAATTGCCGCAGTTTCAATGGCATTGATGCAGAAAAATCTCTTGAAATTATTAAGTTTTCACGCGGTATCACAGGTTGGTTATATGGTCTTGGGCATCGGCACCGGGATTCCGATTGCAATTATCGGCGGTCTGTTTCATATGCTTAACAATGCCGTGTACAAGACCGCTTTGTTTTTCAGTGCGGGTGCGGTTGAAGCAAGAACCGGCGAAACCAAACTTGCCAAACTGGGCGGTTTGGCTCGATATATGCCTTTGACCTTTGCCGCGACCTTTATCTCGGCAATGGCAATCTCGGGTATTCCGCCGTTAAACGGGTTTGCTTCAAAATGGCTCATATATCAAGGGCTGGTTGAAACATCGCAAGCCCATACATACACAATCTTCTTTCTTTTGGTTGCGATGTTTGGCAGTGTTCTGACTCTGGCATCGTTCTTAAAAGTTTTGCACTCGGTCTTTTTAGGCGAAAAACCAAAAGAACTGGCTAATGTCAAAGAAGCCGGATTTGGCATGGTCTTACCCATGATTATTTTGAGCGTGCTTTGTATCGGACTGGGCGTGTTTGCACAAATACCAATCCGGTATCTTTTCAATGCCGTGTTTGGTTACGAAATAACCGGGCTCGGTTTTTGGAGTCCGGGCTTGGCAACGATTCTGATGCTTGCCGGCGTCGGGATTGGCGTGATTGTTTATCTCTTAAGCCGCACTAAAAAGACCCGCCAGGCAGATGTCTTTATCGGCGGCGAACTCATCTCGGCACAAACATCGGCAGTGATGACCTTGCCTGACGGCGGTCAGACCATCACGAGCGTGGTTGATATTAACGAAGCAAGTGTGCCGGGCACTGCTTTTTACGATTCGATTAAAAAAGTACCGCTATTAGACGATACTTACCGGGCTGCCGACACCAAGTTTTTCGATATCTATGAACAGGCGAAAAAGATTACCGAACCGATTATTAAGGCGTTCAAAAAACTGCACGACGGACTCCTGCATACATATCTGGGCTGGATTTTCTTAGGCGCGGTTGCGATAATGATAGTGTTTTTAGTGGCGATACTGAAATAATTCAGGACGCAGATTTTCAAGGGACGCATCCTTCAAACCGGGAGCGTCCCTTTTCTTCGGTATGTCTTTGCGCGGTCTGTTTCGGACCCCGAAGCAATCTCATTTTTTTCCCACAAGGGGAGAAGGCATAGGAGAAGGTGAAACCAAATGGGTGCGTCCCGGTTTTGCGAGTCGCACCCGTGTTATTTACTTCTGATTCTGTCATTCCCGCGTACGCGGGAATCCAGGGAAAGAAAGAATCTGGATTCCGTGTCAAGCACGGAATGACAAGACAGACCGTCGGTAAGATTGCCACGACTGCTTCGCAGTCTCGCAATGACATTAGAACCGTTTGTCTTTGCGCGGCAATCTCATCTTTGCCGTATGTAAGATTGCCAGGGTCGCCAAAGGCGACTGCGCAATGACGAAAGGTGCGGGGCTTCGCGCAATGACGACATAGTTTTGTCATTCCCGTGCAGACGGGAATCCAGTTAAAGCTCTGTGTACTCGGTGTGCTTTGTGCCTCTGTGGTGTGTTTGTTCTGATTATCGAAGTCTAACTTCCATAATTTTATTGACGATCCGCTTTTTATCAGTCTGGCTCGCAGTATCTGTACCAAAGATTATATGAGTATATTTACCTGCGGAATTAACCCGGTAAACATTTTTCTTTATAATAAATCGGAAACCAGATTAAATTGGATAGTTAATAGCCGGATTTTTAACAAATCATCCTGCCTTGCCTGCTGGCGACCAGATAATACGCTTACCGGTTAAGCAGATGTCTGGTATTGGCTGAGCTTGACCATGCCATGGTACAGCACCCGGGCTTTATATCGAAGTCGAACTTCGATAATTTTTCTTGTTGTTGTCCCTTTTTACCGTCGGTAAGATTGTTGATGTTCACTTTGTTCCATCTACGCTTCGCGTCCAGTCGCTAACGCTCCTCGCAATGACAGGGTTTGATTTTTGATATTTGATTTTTGATGTTTAATATTTCTTCCGACCCTTGGCAGTTTTTTTGAGTGTGATTGAGCAGTCAAAATTCGGCTTTTGTAACTATTCATAATACAGAGTATTTATAGCGATGCGGGCAGGCAATGATTCGGAAAGTTTCTCTTGACATTAGGACAACCCGTCATATAATTAAGAATAAGGTAATTTATAATTTATCTTTAATATAGTTATAATTATGGTGATAAAAAGACATAAGGAAAATGGGGAGAAATATTGACAGGTAAAATATTATGATAAATTGTTGTGTTTCCCGAAGTCGATTCGAAGATTAATCTTTCAATCTTCTAATCTTTCAATCTTGGAATCGAAAAGTCGGGATTCTAATTACCTATATAATCCAGCGGCATCAAGTCAAACTCGGCGAGTTAATAAGTTGCAGTGTTTAAGGGTTGAAGAGTTAAATTCCAAACTCTCGAACTCTAAAACTCTTCAACTCATAACTCATGAGCAGGGAGGGTTTGAAGATGCCAGCACTGGTTCATCGCAAAACGAGTTTAAGAGTTGTGGAGTTAATGAGTTTAAGGGTTGGATTAATAACCCTGAAACGCTTCAACCCCCAAACACCCCAACTCTTCGGCTCGGTATGCTTGCTGTAAAAATTCCTGCAAAAACAAATAAAAAACAACAGAGTTATAGAGTTACAGAGCTGGAGGGTTTTAGGGTTGAAAAGACAACCCCTAAACTCTTAAACTCCCAAACTCTCAACTCTGCAGTTTGGAGGAAAAAATGAGTAGAATTAAATATCTACTGTTAGTGTTATTCCTGGTTACAGGAGTGGCATTATCCCAACCGGCAATAACTAATTATGCCTTCACTGCGTCGAGCGGCACTTTTACAGAGCTAACCGGCGCAACCGCACCGGCTCTTTCCGGCGGTTCTAATGACGACGGTTATTATAATGGTATTCCGATTGGGTTCGATTTCTGGTACATGGGTGCTAAATATAGCACGATGTCAGCGTCGACCAACGGCTGGATGACATTTGGACAGAATATCACGAGTGCGGGAACGACCAATGCACTGGCAACCGGCGGTAATCGTCCGGTCGTGGCGCCGTTATGGGATGACAATGATATGACATCAGGAACCTTCTCGTATCTGATAACCGGCACACCGGGCAGTCAAATTTTCACGGCTGAGTGGAAAAATGTCGAGTGGAACTATAGCGCAGCGGGTGCGGTTATTTCATTTCAGGTAAAACTGTATGAAGGAACCGGCGTGGTTGAGTTTATTTACCGCGGCGAAGCAACTGCCGTGAATAGTGGAAGCGCTTCGATCGGCATTACCGCAGTCGCAACTGGTGCGGGTAATTATTTATCACTTGACGGAACCGGCGCAACACCGAATGTCAGTTCGACAGTTGAAACGACTACGCTCAGCACAAAACCGGCAGATGGCCAAACTTATACTTTCACACCACCGGCAGCTCCGAGCACACCGACTGGTTTAGTATTCAGCGGTGTTACAACCTCAGGAATGACATTGGAATGGATTGATGTGACCGGTGAAGCCGGCTATATGATTTACAATTCAACCGATGGCGTAAATTATAATTTCGTTACACTTAATCCAGCTAATGACACGGATTATACTACATCCAGTCTTAACATTGGTACACTTTACTACTGGCAGATTTATGCAGTAGCCGAACTTGCAAGCGGTGCTTTGTCTGGTTCTATGTCAACTCTCTGGGGCACGGTTTTTGGTCAAAAATGGATTATTTCGGGCGTAACTGCAACCGATACATTCCCGTCATTTACCGCAGCAATCACTGCGCTGAATGCAGGTTTAGTCGGTCCGGGCGGCGTGACTTACAAAGTTCAGCCGGGCGTAACTTTTACCGAAGATGTGCCGACAATTACTGCTTCTGGTTCGTCAGTGGCACCTGTCGTATTTGAAAAAGACGGGGTTGGTGCAAATCCGATTGTTACTCCGTTGTCACTCGGCACCAAAACTACCACGACGATTGCTTATGACGGCGACGCAGTCATCAAAATTGCGGGCGGTGATTATATCACATTTGACGGCATTGATGTGCAGGATGTTGTCGGCGGTACCGACAACACGACCAGATACGAATACGGTTATTTACTGGTCAAGATGTCGGGCGACGATGCGTGTAAGAATATCACGATTCGAAACGCAAACATTACTTTAGACAAGGCGACTGGTTTTTCAGTCGGAATCGCTGTTTCCAATACAGATAATACCGGCGCCAACAATATAACAGTTACATCTGACGGCGGACGCAGTGAATATATCTATATTTATTCGAACACGATTTCCAATGTTTATCACGGCATCGCAACCAGAGGACACTTGACATATTATGACCGCTACATTGAAGTCGGTGATGCGGGTGCAAACACTATCACCAATTTTGGCGGGCTTTCTGCTACCTGCTTTGGTTTCTATGCTATCTACGGAACAGATTTCAAGGTGAACAATAACATCTTTAATGGCGGGGCAGGTTCAACCGGTCCGCTTCGGGCAATCTATACTTCAACGGGCACAGGTTCAAGCATTATGATCATCAGCAATGACATTACTTTACAAACATCGGCGACATCCAGCGGTATTTATGCGATAGAAAACACCTGGACCGGTGCGATTAACATCAACGGCAATGTCATTCACGACATTAACTTCGCAACCGCTACTACGGGCGTGTTCTACGGTATTTACAACAACATTACATCTGCAGTGATTATAAATATTATGGCAAATGTTGTCCGTAATAACACCTTGACTGGTACGGGTGGATTTTATGGTATTTCTGGCGGCGGAGCAGGAACCAATAATCTGAACATCGCTGGTAATTTTGTTTATGGGAATACCAAGACTGGTGCCAGCGGATTAATGTATTGCATTCAGGCTGGAACTGCAATTGTTTCTTTTGCCTCTAATACTATATATGACAACTCAATTCCGAACACTTCAGGAGCAACTGCGGCAACTCTGTACGGTTATTATAATGTCGGTTCACCAACCGTAGAAAATTATAATTATAATAATATCTACAACCTGACGATTGGCGGAACCGGTACTTCGACTTCGACAATTCTTTATGGTTTGTATTCTTATACAACCAGCACGGCGGTTAAAGATATCTACAGCAACAATATCTATAGCTTATCAACCCATATTGGCAGAGCCGAAGGTATTCGTAATTATTTTGGTACTACGGCAAATATTTACAAGAACAAAATCTTTAATATAAGCGCAGGCGGTACGGCAAGCTCGGCAATCGGCATTAACCTGCTGTCAAATACCACGAATAACATCTATAACAATTTTATCTATGATATCAAGGCACCGAATGCAAACCGAGATTCGGCTGTATTCGGCATTAAAATCTCAAGCACGACCAGCGGTCAGTTTTTCAATATTTATTACAACTCGATTTATCTTAATGCAACAAGCGTCGGTGCGAATTTTGGCAGTGTCGGTATTTATGCTCACACTACGCCGACCACTGATTTGATTAACAACATCGTGTTTAACAATTCCGTGCACGCCGGCACCGGTTATACGGTTGCTTATCGCCGAAGTTCGACGACTCTGACAACTTATGCGGCAACATCGAATAATAATGACTTTTATACCTCATTAGGCGGTCTTTTATTCTTTGACGCTACCAATCAGATTTCAAACCTGGCTGCTTATCAAACGCATGTCGCGCCCAGAGACAACAAGTCAATCTCAGCCGACCCGAAATTCTTGAGTTATTCGGATGCGATTGACCTGCACCTGGACCCGAATTATATGGTCTGTAATAAAAAAGGCACGCCGATTACCGGTATTACTGGTGACATTGACGGTAATGACCGTCATCCGACTCATCCGGATATTGGTGCGGACGAGTATGAGCCGAATGTTACACCGGGCTCAATCGCATTAGTGAGTCCGGCGAACAATGCGACCAATGTGTCGCTGTTCGGCGATTTGGTCTGGAATCCGGGCACTGATGTCGATTATTATGATGTGTATCTGGATGTCAATGACCCGCCAACCAATAAAGTGAGTCCTTTGCAGACCGGCACGACTTATCCGTATTCTGGTCTCTCACCTGCTACCAAATATTTCTGGCAGATTGTCGGCTGGAATGATACCATTCCCGGCTCGAAAATTGCCAATTCTTCGGCTTCAGTGGTTGACAGTTTCACGACCGCAACCCCGCCCAATGCACCGACCAATCTCGCGATTTCCAATATCGCAGTTAACGGTATGGATTTGTCCTGGTCTGATAATTCAGCTGACGAAGACAGCTTCCTCGTATATATGTCATTGAACGGAATTGCCTATAACTGGTATGCAGCCAATGATGCGAATGACAATACTTACAGCGCAACCGGCTTGAATCCGAATGCCCGTTATTACTGGCGCGTGACCGCTCTTAATAACACGACCGGCCAATCAGATTATACTGCCGCTGATGCCTGGACTCTGGCTGAAGTGCCTGGTGCACCGACTTTAACTGAACCGCTCTGGACATCAATGCGCGTAACTCTGGCTTTAGGCAATAATCCGGCAACTACCGAATTTGTGGTCAGGGTTGCATATAACACTCTTACTGAGTATGTTGACCCGGCAACCGGTGCTTTATCCGCAACCGAAGTCTGGGGCACATATGCCGCATTTGGCGGCGCTGCTGGTAAAAAAGTGATTGGTTTACCATATGCGACAAGTTTTACCTTTGATGTCAAAGCCCGTAACGGCGCTCTGGTTGAAACCAATTATGGTACATCAGATAATCGGCCAACGCTTGGCGCGCTTTCATTACCGTTCAGCGAAGACTTTGAATCGCCTGGATTCCCGCCAGTCGGCTGGGATACTGCCTTAGTTTATTATCCTGGCACTGGCACCAAACCTGTATTTGCCAAAGTATTATATTTTGGTGATTCTTGTGTGCGGTTTAATTCATATACCAGCGTATCTGGTTCAAGTGCCCGGTTATGGACAATGCCGATTAGCTTGAGCGCAATGCCGTCTTTGTCATTTGACTTTTACCATTCAACTTCATATGCTACTTCATTTGACAGTCTGTATATTCAGGTTTCGACTGATAATGGCATGACCTGGAACGATGTCCAAGGTTTCCAGCGCTACCGCACAACTGCGGGCTGGGAAACTAAGACCGTTTCTTTAAGCACCTATGCCAACTTAACGGTTATGCTCGGCTTTTTGGGCGCGAGTAAGTACGGATCTCATATCTACTTTGATGATGTCCAGGTGAGAAATTACCGCGATGTCGCAGTATCAGCAGTGACCGTACCACCAGCCGGAACAATCGGCGGAGATGATATTACGCCGCAGGTTACGGTTCTTAATAACGGCGGCCAGGATGAAGACTTTGATGTCGTGGCTGAAATCTGGACTGCACCAGTTGGTATGTTCGAAGGATTTGAAGGCACGGCTTTCCCGCCTGCTGGATGGGACACGCTCAGAACCGGTGGCGTCGCGACTTATGGATGGTCAAGAGAAGTCACCGGCACTTATCCGACCTGCTCACCGTATGGCGGAAGTGCGATGGCAAAACTCTATTGCTTCTTAATGTTAGCCGGAAATTCCCGGCGTCTGATTTCACCGTGGACTTCGGTGTCAGGCAGTGACCAGGTCAGTTTCTGGATGACGCATGATAACGGTTATGCCACATCAAACGACCGCATTGTGGTCGAAGTTACGACCGACGGTACTACCTTTACGCCATTGGATTCATTCTCCCGTTATGATGTAAGCGGATTCTCGTGGCAGAATCATACCGTGCCATTAACCGGTTATAGCGGCTTGGTGCGAGTATCATTCCATGGTAAATCCGAATATGGCAATAACATCTATTTTGACGATGTCACAATCGGCACCTATATTCCACCCGCGCTTGTTTATGCAGATACGGTTACGGTTTATGACCTGCCCAATATGGGCGGTTTTGAAGAAGCATACTTTGATGTCTGGACTCCGCCAGCAAGCGGTTCCTACACTTTCAAAGCCTACACGACTCTTGCCGAAGACATGAATCCGGCTAATGACCTGATGACACTCAATTTTGATGTTGATATGACACCACCAGATGTGCCGACCATGGTTGCACCGACCGACGCTTCAACGACCAATGCTTTCCCGACCTTTGAATGGGAAGCAGTGACTGATGGCGAATACTATAATCTGATTGTTGACGACGGAACCGACGCAGTCGTGATCGATGTCAATACCAATGGCCTGTCTTACACGCCGTTGACTGCACTTGACGAAGGCGCTTATACCTGGAAAGTGCGCGCCGCTGATGTGTTCCTTAACTGGAGTGATTTCACTGATGTATGGAATTTCACGGTTGACGCGACACCACCGGCAATACCGACACCAATCGCACCAGCAGAAAGTTCACTGGTCGTTGAAGAGACCCAGACTTTTGTGTGGAATTACAACGCTGACGCGGTTGAATACGAACTCGTGGTTGAACCGTACGAAGAACCGACTCCGCCTGAATTTAGTTATCTGACTTCAGATACGACTTATGAGACCAATCTCGTTTCCGGCGTCTATACTTATAAAGTCCGCGCCAAAGACGCGGTTGGCAACTGGTCAGATTATTCGACTCCGATTTACTTCACGCTCGAATTACCTGCCTGGGTAAAACTGGCAGATGAAGTGGAACAGGCACCTGATGTTAAACTCGGCAAACGGGTTAAAGACGGCGGCTCGATGATTGCAATCGGTTCAGATTTCTATCTGTTCCATGGCAATGAGTCGAGATATTTCTATATGTATACGCCAGGTCTTGATTCACCGTTTGTTGCCTTAGAATCGATTCCCGATACCTACAAGTACAAGTACGGTGTTGGTCCTGACCCAGTAAAGATTGCCAAGAATAAGAAGATCAAGAAAGGCGCTGCACTCTGTTATGACGGCGATGCGACCATCTATGCGACCAAAGGCGGCGGAGTTTATGAATTCTGGGCATATATTATGACCACAGAAACGATTCCGCATCCTGACCCGGAAAGCGTGCAGATTATACTTCCGCACTGGGAAGCCAAAGCATATGTGCCGACTGTCAAAGGTCTTAAGGGCGGCACTTCAATGGCATGGTTGGATGGTAAACTTTATCTCTTTGCCGGCAGTCAGAAGAGCGGTAATCCGTTCTTCTTCTCGTATGACCCGGCTGGCGATACTGCGCTCGGTACGCCGTGGACAACCTTGACTCCACCTCTGCTTGGTCCATTTGGTAAGGTCTGGAAAGACGGCAGTGCGATCACAGCGATGAACGGTTATATTTATGCCTTAAAGGGCAAAGATAAATACAACCCGCTCTGGGTTTATGATCCAATCCAAGATACGCTTGGCGGTACGCCATGGCTTGAGCTCGAGGATATTTCGCTTACTTATCCGACTTCAATGATTGAGAAACCGAAAAAAGTCAAAGTCGCCGACGGCGGTGCTTTGACCAATGACGGCTCAGTGTTGTATGCGATTAAGGGCGGCGGTAAACAAGACTTTTGGATGTACACGCCGGCATATGATACTTTACCCGGCATGTGGACTGCGCTGTGCACGATTCCCAAAGGACCGGGCGGCAAAAAGATGGTGCCTAAGACTGGTGCCGCGCTTGCGTATGCGAATAACTATGTCTGGTTAATGAAGGGCAATAACAATGCCGAACTCTGGCGTTACAATGTCTTTGCCAAAGACTTTGTGATGACGAGAAGTCCGCGCACGATTGCCTCGAGCATGGTTGAGCACACAACTGCGACATCGCTCTTCAGTGTGAGCGTAACGCCGAATCCGTTCACCAATCTGGCAGTAGTCCGTTACACGATTCCAGTGACGGGCAGAGTCTCAATCAAACTTTACAATTCAGCCGGACGGCTTAGCGAAACCTTACTCAACGAGAATCTCAATGCAGGCACTTACACCATGAATCTTAATGCGACAACCTTAGCCAAAGGCGTTTACTTCCTCAAATTCGAAAACGAAAAGAACACTTCAGAAGTCAAGCTGATTGTGCAATAACATATAAAATCCCGTAAGGGACAAACTATTAAGGGACGCTCCCGTAAAACCGGGAGCGTCCCTTTTGTTTATGGGTGCGACCCATCAAACTGGGTCGCACCCATTCTATTGATGTCATTCCGGACTTGATCCGGAATCCATGCATTTTCTTTGCAAGTGACCGCAGGGAACGCGGCAATCTCATCTTTTTTACTGATTCAAGGGACGCACCCATAAAACTGGGAGCGTCCCTTTTCTTTCACCGTCAGTAAGATTGCCACGGGATTGGCGTCGCCAACCGCGCAATGACAGACTTTTTTTCAGGGACGCACCCGCCCGCTTTGCTCTCGCGATAACGAGGCGAGCACCTATGATTAGGTGCATGGATCTGTTTTTCAGATTCGTTATGCGACACCAAGGGGCTAGCCCCACCCTCACTGGGGGGCTAGCCCCTAGTTTTATTTGTTAGTTATAGACCTCTTCTGTCAGTAATTTTATATATCCGCACGATTGGATAAGGTTGATACCTGATAAAACTTGGTATTGGTATGCCTTGGGCATTGTATTCGATGATTGGTTCGGCCAGGCGTTTGAGCCGTAAGCAAGGTGCGAAGACACCATATTGCGTTTCAATGTCAAATGCTTTTGCTTATAAATTATGGAAGTCGAACTTCGATATTTTTGCCATATATATTAGTGAAAGAGAGACTTCTGAAGAAGTCCTGATTACACCGATTAAAAACAAGATTACACAGATGAACCCCGCACCTATTCTCAAATGCAGTGCAGATAATCATATAGTATGAAATTACATAAACACAATCTCAAGAATAGGTGCAGGGTGAACCCAATAAAAATGGGTATCTGTGAAATCTCTCAAAATCTGTGTAATCAAGAGAGCGAGTTTTTCCGAGCTCTTAAAGATTTTTGTTGACAGAACCGCAATTAAGGATTACAATTTAGCAAATTGTGCGTTGTGTATAAACACATAATTTACCTGAATAGGGTATTTGTTTGTAATGTTTTGTAAAAAGGAGTATTGGTAATGTCTGGTAAATGTTTTGTTTTAGTTTTTTTTGGTTTGTTAATAAGCAGTTGTTTGTTGTCGGCGCAAAGTTTAGACCTTAATGTAAAACCGATTATTCCCAAAATTTATGACGATTATACCGAGTCACCGATTCGGTTTGACACGACCCGGATTTTTCCGCCGCCCGCGAACGGAACCCCTGTTTTTCGCGATGTCGCGGTCGGCACTAATTTTAAAGGCCTGGCTGACGATACGGTGCGGATTTTTACAGTTATGTCATCGGCGCCGTTTCAGGCAATCCTGGTCAATGACACGACAACTAATCCGCCGTTAAAAGTCGGCACCGACGGCTGGCAAAGACACGGGGCAAACGGACGCTGGATTGATTCGTGCGGAGTCGGATATTGGGGCGCCGCGGTCGGCGATGTTGACGGCGACGGCATCACGGATATGGTTTATGGCCAGAACGGCACGGCAAGTTCAACCTGTGTTTTGTTCCGCGCTTATTGGAACGGGACAACCTGGCAAAAGGAATCTTTGTCGTCTTTTCGCGGCATGATTAAGGA
>JAGXRL010000142.1 GCA_018335915.1 Candidatus Latescibacterota bacterium | reverse complement strand
CTGGGTGCGGGCAATGCTGAATGTCACGGCAAGCATCGGCGCCATATAGGCAAAGGTGCAGGGTCCTAAGGCAATGCCAAAGATAAGTCCTAAAATAAAAGATGCCCATGCCCCGCGTTTTTTAATAACTGAATGGTTCGGCGCACTGAGAAAGGGCAGGCGGATGATTTCTAATAGATATAAACCGACCAGAAAAAATATGACCGCAACAAAATAATTGCCGTATTTACCAACATCGCCGAGCATTCTGCCCATTAAGCCGGTGATAATACCGATGACGGCAATGGTTATAAGGATACCTAAAGAAAATAGAGTCGCGAGCCAGAATGCACGCTTGGTTGAAGTCGTTTCCTGTCCGCTGATAAATCCGACAATCAATGGAATGCTGGCAAGATGACACGGGCTTAAGAGTATGCTTAAAATTCCCCAGATAAAAGAACCAAGAATTGCAATAATCGGTGATGACTGAATGGCATTATTGAGCCAGGAAAATAGTGTGGCTAACATTATTCAACTCCCAATTCTTTAAGCCGATTGATAATATCCTGTTTGGACATGAAACCTTCATGGCGACTGGTCTGATTACCGTCTTTATCAAAAAAAATCTGGGTCGGAATGACTCGGACTCGATATTTGCTGGATAAATCCCGGTGCTCGTAAATATCCAGAATTATGATGTTAGCGCGGTCTTTGTATTCGGTTTCGAGTTCAGCAAAAATCGGCTTCATCATTTTACAGGGCACACAGGTCTCAGAACCAAGGTCTAAGACAGTCGGTTTACCGTTTTTTAAGGTGACATCCAATGGATTGGGCGGACGAGAAGCGCGCTGTTCGCGTAACCACTGTTCGTTTTTGGTAACATCCGCATTCGTGATTAATCGGTCGATTAACTGAGGTATGAATTCACCTTGTTTTTGCTGAGCTAAATAATTTCGAATATCGTTTTTTACCTGTTCTAATTTCATGCCCTGCATTTGCGTGATGTTGGCATTATAAAATTGTTGTATTTCCTGTTCGGTAATCATGATTTTCTGAGTAATATCATTGATGTATCTGTTAATCGCTTCGTCTTTGCGTTGTTGAGCATCACTGATATGAGACAGGTTATTGCTGAACCCTTTATGTTCTGCCTCCTGATATAATAATTCCCGAATAATAAGCTGCTCTAAAAAACCTTCTTTATCATTTTTATATTGACTTTTATATGGTTCAGGTAAGGACTGCAACCGCTCATCAAAATATTTTGTCGTGACTTTGAAATCGTTTATCATCGCAATCGTATTTTTGTCAAGTTTTGCTTGCTGGGACTTGATTGGCGGAGATAAAGATTCAACAGGTATCGGGGTAAGCGCGCTGGAATCCAATGAAAGAGTATCGGTTATTTGTCTTGCCGGCACTGCTGATTTTGTGCGACTGCTCTTAGAGATAATGACAATTATAATAATAACAGCGAGCAGTAAGATTATAATTATCGAACTTAAGTTTTTTTTCATCTTGGCTCCATTCGATTTATTTTATTAAATAATCAACCGGTCTGGTTGGCGAGAGATAACCCTGAATAATCGGAAAATTCAGGTAGTTTTTCTGCTCCATTTCAAGCATTGCCTGGGCAATGGTTTGCGCATTTGCTAAAGGCATCACAAATATCAAGTCTGAATCCTGAAATAAGCCATGCCGTTTGCCCCCGGCACAAGGAATGGTTAGGTTGGGCATCTGGGTCAGATAAGAAATAATGCCGCCATAAGCGCAGACATTGGAACTGGCACCAGTGCGGAAAGTCAAATATTTGCCGGTGGCAAATCCATAAGCACGCATCAAGACCAGTGCTTGCGCACTGTCAATAATCAAGAATATCACATCTGGAGTAAACTTTTCAAGCGGTCCAGTTATAATACCTTTGATTTCATTGTATTGAAACTTGGGTTTGATATTGATAACGCTTTCGGCAATTTCTTTTTTATGAGTCAGTTTTTGGAGATACAAATCGATATCAGACTGGTCTTTTTTCCGGAAACCAAAATTAAGCCCGGCAATCGGACACGCCATCTGGTCAGGCGGGCAGGAGAGAGTCCAGCGGCTCTGACTAACCAGATGCACGGTCTGGCAAAAGCTCAGTTTTTCTTTTGGCATAATGCCAAGTTTTAAATCATCTTCATTTTGACAAAACTTGACGCCAACCGGAAACAATTTGAGTTTTAATATGTGCTGGAAATTATCTGAGAGATTTGATAAATTATTCATAATTTACTCCTTTAAAATAGTAAACCATATATCCAACCAACAAAGGTTGATAAAATAATTACTAATGTAATATAAGTCAATGTTTTTTTAGTGCCGATAATACTGCGAATAACAAGCATACTTGGTAAGCTGACAGCTGGTCCAGAAAGCAATAATGCTAATGCCGGACCTTTTCCCATACCGCTTCCTAATAATCCCTGTAAAATCGGCACTTCGGTCAAGGTCGCAAAATACATGAATGCGCCGGATATCGAAGCAAAGAAATTAGCCAGAATTGAATTGCCACCAACTAAGGAAGCAACATAATGTGAAGGGATAATACCGGCATCAGTATTGGGTCTGCCCAATAAAAAGCCGGCAACAAAAACGCCGGCAAAAAGCAATGGTAAAATCTGCTGCGCAAAAATCCAGGTTGATAAGACCCAGTCTTTTCTTTCTTGTTTGTTAAACCATTTTATTATGATGAAGAATAAAACGATGAGCACACCCACAGTGAGATACCATTTTATATTATAGACTGAACTGTAAAATCCAATCGGTTCTTTCGGTTTTGCCCAGGCCGCAAAAATGAGAATCAAAATCAGCGATAAAAAGTAGATTGCATTTTGAGTGAGAGTACGCTTTTTTATTTCAGATGAAACTAAAATATCATTGTCTTCTGTTTCCGGCTTTTTATCTCTAAAGAACAATGACATGGAAAGTCCGATAACAATTGAAAATACAACGGCACCAACCGCACGGGCAATGCCCATTTCAGCACCTAAGATTCGGCCAGTCATAATAATCGCAAGAATGTTGATTGCCGGACCTGAATATAAAAATGCCGAAGCTGGACCAATACCAGCACCGCGTGAATAAATCCCGGCAAACATCGGTAAAACCGTGCAGGAACAGACCGCAAGAATCGTGCCAGAAACTGAAGCAATACCATAGGCAAGTATCTTGTTTGCTTTAGCGCCAAAATACTTGATAACTGCTTCTTTGGATATAAAAAGACTGATTGCACCGGCAATGAAGAATGCCGGAATTAAGCAGAACAAGACATGCTCGCGGGCATATTCCTGAACCATGTGAAATGCTTCGAGAATCGCACTCTGGATATTAATACTATTAAAAGGAATGAAATAGAAAAGCAGAAAGATAAGGATAATAAATATTAATTTAGTACGGTCTTGCATGATTTAATCCTTTCCTTAGTGCATGCCGATGACACATCTGCCGTTGACGCGACGAGCTAAACGCTGTTTGAGTCGATACGCATCATACGGTAGTTGTTTGTCAGATATTGAACTGACCATGTCGAGGAGTGCCTGATAAACTTTTGTGCCGGCTCTGGATATTGAATAATAGACAAATTTACCCTGTTTTCGTTCTTTAACCAGCCCGCTGAATTTAAGGATTTTTAGATGACGCGAGACATTGTATTGGTTTTCATCAAGGGCATCAATAATTTCGCAGACGCATAACTCAGCATCGGCTTTTTGTAAAATCCAAAAAATTCGGAAACGGGTTTTATCAGATAATGCTTTGAGCATATCGAGCAGTTGCTCAATTAATAATTTCATAAGGGTGCCCTTTCATATATATAAATGCACATATATGCATATATTTTAATAAAAAATTTTTATTTGTCAAGCAAACGACAATATTTAGAATTTGATGAGTTTTGAGAATTTCTTGCGGAAACTTGTTAATTCAAGGTAATTGGTCATATCGAGATGTAAAGGCGTGATTGAGATGTAATTGTTTTCAACGGCTTCGAAATCAGTGCCTTTTTCAATTTCCCAGCTCAGGTCACCGTCGAGAATGTAAGAAACTTCGCCATTAGGATGATTATTAAGGATTGCCATATCTTTGTAAATCCGTTTGCCCATACGGGTGATTTTGATACCTTTAATTTTGCCAGCCGGAATGTTAATGTTGAGCAGGGTTTTTTTAGGCAGACCGTTTGTTAATAACTCTTTGGCTAAGACATTTATTAATTGTTTGGCTACTGTTTTATTTTTCGGGTATTGCCGATATGATATGGCAATCGAAGGAATGCCAAGAATCGTGCCTTCAATGGCTGCCGCAACCGTGCCTGAATACAAGACATCATCGCCCATATTTGGACTGTCATTGATGCCGGAGATAACAAGATTCAATGTTTTATTAAACAAGCCGTGATGCGCAGCCAGCACGCAGTCGGTCGGAGTACCGGCAACTGAATACCAGTTTTTCTTGACCTGATTAATTTTTATCGGTTTTCGTAAAGTGAACGAATGGCTGGAAGCAGACTGGTTTTCTTTGGGGGCAACGATATATATTTCACCAAGACCTTTAACCGCAGATTCGAGGGTTTTGAGACCGTCGGCATTTATACCATCGTCATTGGTGAGGAGAATTTTAGGGGATGTTTTCATTAATAAAATTAAAAATTAAATACCAAAAATTAAAAACAAATATTAAAAACATCAAAACTGACTGGAGTGCCATTTTTCCATTTTAGCGTTTGTGTTTTTGGTTTTTTATTTTTCATATTTAATATCATTCATTGGTGCTTTGTCATTTGTCATTAATTGAGAGTGGTCCTAACTTTTTAATCGATTCGGTAAACTCAGTAATGGTCTTTTTGAATTTGTCGGCTTCAGATGCAGAAATCCATGCCAGTCTTAATCGTTCTGGTTCGATGCCGAGTTCTTTGAGAAGATTCTTTAAGATAGGAATTCGCTTCATGGTTTTGTAATTGCCGTCCTGATAATGGCAGTCATTGGGATGGCAACCGCCCATAAATACTCCGTCCGCACCGTTTTTAAATGCCCAGAGAATGTATTGCGGGTCAATCCGGCTTGAGCAGAAAACCGTAATCGGAATCATATTAGGCGGATATTTCATGCGGGAAGTGCCGGCTAAATCTGCACCAGCTGAAGTGCACCACTTGCAGATAAAACCAATAATCTTAGGTTCGAAGTTTTCCATTTATTACTCCAATCCCCCTTTTACCATATCCTGAATCTGCTGGTCTTTGAAGTTCTTTTGCTGAGCCGCACCAACCGGACATGCCGCAGAGCAGGCACCACATCCTTCGCATAATACTTCAATTACTTTGACTGTCCTTTTCTTGCCGTCTTCAGTTGTGACCAGTTCTCGTGCTTTATACGGGCAGACATCAATGCAAATTCCACATCCCGAGCACATATCTTCATTAACACCGGCTATAACCGGTAAATGTTCCAGAGTATCAGAAGTGAAGAGTCCGATAACTTTGCTTGCAGCGCCAGATGACTGAGCAACTGCTTCAGGTATGTCTTTGGGTCCTTGACAGGCACCCGCTAAAAAGAAACCACCAGCCAGAGTCTCAACCGGTCTTAATTTGGGATGGGCTTCAGTAAACCAGCCGTATTCGTCTTGGGTCAGTTTTAATAATTGGGCAAATTCTTTAGTTGCGGCCGGTTTCATTGCAGTTGACAGCACTACTAAATCGGCTTCGACTTCGATTTTTTTGCCAGTCAGAGTATCCGCACCCCAGACAATAACTTTATCACCTTTTTCAAATATTTTCGAGACTTTGCCGCGGATATATAACACTCCTTCATCAGTTGCGCGCTTATAAAACTCTTCAAATCCCTTGCCACCAGTCCGGACATCAATATAGAAAATAATCGGCTCACCATGATGAACCCGATGTTTATATAAGATTGCCTGTTTAGCCGTGTACATACAGCAGATTTTAGAGCAGTATGCCATCGCGTTTTCCGGGTCACGCGAACCAGCACACTGGACAAAGACTACTTTTTCAGGAATTTTACCATCTGATGGACGCTTGACTTCGCCCATAAACGGACCGGATGCAGAAAGAATCCGTTCGAATTGCAAACCGTCAACGACATTTTTGAGCTTGCCAAAGCCATACGAACCGAGCATCTGTTTATCAAGCAGTTCATAACCGGTTGCCATGACCAGGGCACCGACTTCAAGTTCTGTGATTTGGTCTTGGTCGTCAAATTTTATAGCACCGAACGGGCAGTGTTTTTCGCATAAACGGCAGGCGCCTTTTTCTAAATACAGACAATTAGGCGCATCGATTACAACCCGGTTCGGCACTGCCTGCGGAAACATCTTATAGATTGCTTTACGCTGAGTCAGTCCGTGATTGAATTCGTCAGGAGTCTTTTTCGGACACTTATCAACGCAGACATCACAACCAGTGCATTTATCCCAGTCAACATATTTTGCTTTTTGCCGGACTTTAACCTTAAAATTGCCAAGATAACCAGAAATACTTTCGATTTCTGAATAGGTCATCAGAGTAATATTGGGGTGCTGTTTGGCTTCAACCATTTTCGGTGTCAAAATACACTGACTGCAGTCAAGCGTCGGAAAGGTTTCAGACAACTGAGACATGTGTCCGCCGATTGACGGATTTTTATCCAATAAGATAACCGGATATCCGGCAGTAGCAATGTCAAGCGCAGTCTGAATACCGGCAACACCGGCACCAATGACCAGCGCTTTTCGAGTAACCGGAATTGTAATCGGCGTCAACGGTTCATCGTGTTCAACTTTCTTGATAATAGTTTTGATAATTTTAGTGGCTTTGTCAGTTGCTTTTTCTTTATCATCCGTAACCCAGGAACACTGTTCGCGGATATTAGCGATTTCGCAATTATAAGGATTAATGCCAACTGATGAGACTGTTTTGCGAAAAGTCGGTTCGTGCAGGGTCGGTGAACAGCAGGCAACGACAACACTATCCAGTTTCTTCTCTTTAATCGTTTCTTTAATCAGATTCTGTCCCGGGTCAGAACAGCAATACTGGTGGTCAATAACCTCAATGACATCGGCTTGTTCTTTTAAACGCTTGACTACTTCTGGGATATTGACGGTTCCGGCAATATTAATACCGCAATGGCAGACAAAAACACCGATCCGTTTTTTATCGGATTTCATTTAAGCAATCCTTTCTGTTTTAATAAAGGTTTGGGGTCAATATAATGATTATCCAAATTTAAAATTTTCTGGTCAACATTTAATGCTAAACCCAGTAACTGGGTAAAATAGAAAACCGGCAGATTAAATTGTTTGCTCATCAGTTTCTGCTGGTTATCAATATTATACTGGCATAGGGGACAGGTTGTGGCAACGCAGTCAGCACCGGCATCAACAATACTTTCCAGAATAGTCTGGGAACATCTGGTCGCAACATCGGGTTTGTCAACTAAAACATAGCCACCGCAGCATTCTCCTTTGAATGGAAATTCGACCGGTTCAGCCCCGAGTGCAGCAAACATATCATCCATCATAGTCGGATTATCCGGGTCGTCAAAATTGAGTTCATCAGATGGTCGGAGCATAAGACAGCCGTAGTATGAAGCAACTTTTAAACCGTCGAGATTAGTTTTGACTTTGGTTTTTAAGTTTTCAAAGCCGATATCATTTTTTAACACTTCGAGGTAATGGACTGTTTCGGTTTTGCCGTCATATTCAGTGTCCAGAAAATTCATCATGCGTCTGCGGTAAATGTCATTTTCCGGCAAGAAAAGATTATGGTTACTGCGCTTCAAGACATTGTAACAGGCAGCGCAGAGCGTGACTAATTTATTCGAAATTTTCTGGGCTTCGATAAGATTACGAATCGGTGCAACCTGATTGGCTAAATCATCCTGCACAGTCGAATAGATAGCACCACAGCAGTTCCAGGTCTCGAGCTCTTTTAATTCAACTCCTAAAATCTGCGCAGTTTCACGGGCGCATAAGTCAAGATTTTTACTCTTGGTATATAAAGTACAGCCGGGATAATAAGCGATTTGTTTCATGTCGTATACTTTCTGAACGCGGCAATAAATGCCTGTTGAGGTGCATCCGAGATAAACTGTTTATCGATTTTTTCAAGGGTCAAATGGGTAAGTTTATTGCGCAGAACAATCGTGCGCAGGGCATCAGCAATTTTACCATAATCGACTCCGCGCGGGCATCGCTCGCCGCAGACATTACAAGAGGCACAGAGCCAGATACCGGTCGAATTCAATACTTCGTTGAATTTACCCAATTGTAAAAGCCGGATTGCCTGGGATGGAACCGGCTCCATAGCAAAAGCGGTCGGACAGCCAGCCGTACATTCACCGCATTGATAACAATCAGACAGAGTCTGACCAGATAATAATTCAATATCTTTTTTGATTTCCTGTAAAGATTCAATAAGTTCTAACATAAGAAAAGTATGATATTATAAAAAGAGGATTCTGTCAATAATAAACAGAACGAGATGTCTAACCGGCGCCGGAACTGCCACCACCACCGCCACCACCACCACCACCAGAAAATCCGCCACCACTTGCGGCTGAAGAAGAAAATGAGTTCATCATATTAGTAAAATTACTGGTAAACGCTTCAAAGTTTGCCATATTTTGTGCAAATGATGCCATATCAGCGGGTGCTGTTTTTGAAGCGGCGGCATACCAGACGGGTAGCGTTAAAGGTTGATTATGTTTTAGGGCAAGGTCAGTGATATTTTTTAAGAATTTCTGAGCAACACCTAAAGCAACCGCATAGACAAAATAATGCTCCCAGATCGGCAGGAGTTTTATCGGCGCCTGTTCGATTGCGGAAAAGTCAGTGAGAAATTTTTTGAAATTGAGCCAGCGTTTTTGTTCCAAATATGCCGGCTGACTCCAGCGGAGAATGATTTTACCGACAAAAATCAGAATCACGAACAGAACCATGCCCGCAGCAAAGGGCAGCGCAAAAAATGCCAAATCAGACACACCGAGTAATGCCGTCAAACCACTGCCAAGACCGGCAATTCCCAATAAAATAGAGACGAGAGAGAAAAGAATGTATCGATGATATGCCTTGACGCTCACCGGGTCAACTAAATCAGTGCCCAATGTCTGTTGCCACCAGTACGCTGCATCACTAAACAATGCGGCTAATTGTTTCTGAAACTTTGCTTGATGTTTTTCCGCATACTGCTTGAGTTCTTTGTCGGTTACAGAATTTTGGTCATGAAAAAAAACAGAAATAATATTTTTATCAAACGAATCGAGCTCATTGACTCGCTCGGGTTTTTCGAGACTAAACCGGTATTTGCTTTTTTCTTTTTTATCCAATTCCTGGATTGAAATCAGACCCCGGGTGGTTAAATTGAGAATCGATGCAAAGAGCGAACGAAAAACATTTTGTAAAATCGTGGTCTTGTCCGGTTTTTGAAGCATGATTGCCGGCAGTAAAATCGGGTTGATTTTTCTCGGCGGCTCGTGTTCATAAGTGCCAAGATAAGGAAGTTTCGGTTCCCGGCCATACCGGAAATAGAAGGTTAATAAGAGTACAACCGGCAATACAATCACCAGCAAGATGCCCAGAGGAAAGAGCACGAATTTTCTTAATAAAGAAACCAGAAAATTTCGTTTTTCATGAGCGAGTATCTGAGCATAACGATTTTCAGCAATGACCGGCAATTCGGGAAAAAGATGCGGCGCAGCGAGCATGCGCACTTCGACAAACGCATTGGCAGGAATATCAGACTGCGTGACGGTCGCTTTATCATAATTATCATTAAATGTTAGAACACCGGGTTTGGCTCGGGAGTGAACATAGACTTTGAAAAGTTCTTTTGACGGCTCGGGCAGATTCAGTTCTAATATTATCTGGTCAATTTTTTCGTGTTCGTCTTCAATAAATTTCCAGTAGAATTCACTGACATCCTGATAGCGTTTGACGGCACCGACTACTGTATAATCTAAAAGAAAAGTTTTGGTTTCATCTTCGGCACGGTACTGCCAGCGAACATACAGAGAGTTTTTATTATCTTGAATTTGTGCGATAAACGGCTGCCAGACATTGTCAATTTTTTCGGCAACCTGATTCAAGATTATATCCTGAGCGCCTTTTTTCTTGAGGTCAATAAATGCCCAGGAAAAACTGCCGCTGAAGGCATAAGTGCGCTGCTGCAAAATCTGCGCATCGCCGCCGGGTGAGAAATAAATTTCAGTTTTGATTAAAGGATAATGGTAGGATTTAGCAAAAATTAAAATCGGGAAAAACAAAACAATCAACAAATATTTTTTCATGATGCTTGAGCATAATAAACAGAATACAAGTAAATGTCAAGATATGGTAAAGCATGAAGGAAAAACAGCCACTGATGAACACAAACCAAAATTTTGAATTTTGAATTCTGAATTTTGAATTAATTTTTAGCATTCAGACATTTAAAAGGGACGCAGATTTTCGCAGATATTCGCTTCGCGGGTTCTTCGAACGCGCAGATTTCAGATCTGCGTTAATCCATACCATCTGCGTTTATCTGTGCTCTCTTTTCTTTCCGTCAGACATTCGAATTTTATTCGAAATAAAAAAATCAAAATTCAAAATTCTCCGACAAATCCGTGGCAATGACCGGTCGGTTATTCTTTGAGTCCGGTGCGGGCAGAGGATTGGATAATCTGTTTCTGGGCAAAGAAAAACAAGATTACCAGAGGCAGAATTGCCAGGGTTGATGCCGCCATTAACAGGGGATAGTTGGTGGAAAACTCGCGGGAAAAATATGCCAGACCGACCTGAAGCGGACGAATCGAATCCGAATGGGTAACAATCAAGGGCCAGAAGAATGAGTTCCAGTTGGCAATGATATCAAAAATTGCAATCGTGACGATGACCGGTTTTGACAAAGGTACGACAATCTGCCATAAAGTTCGGAAAGTACCACAGCCATCAATTTTCGCGGCATCGAATAAATCCTGAGGCAGGGTTTTGATATGCTGGCGTAATAAAAATATGGCAAAAATATTGACGAGCCAGGGAACGATTAAAGCCAGATAAGTATCAATCCAGCCAAGGCGGAATAATATCATATATGACGGCACTAAATAAACCGGCAGGGGAATCATCATGAGCGCTAAAAACAGGATAAAGATAAAATCCCGTCCCCAGAATTTAAATTTAGCAAAAGCATAAGCGGCTAAGATACTGGTAAAGAGCGTGCCGATTAAAGATGCCGCAGCAATAAAAATCGTATTGAGAAAATAACGCAGCAAGGCGACTTCTCTGAATATCTCAATAAAATTGGAGAATTTAAATATATCCGGAATAAAGGTGGGCGGAAATCGCAATGCTTCTAACGGTGCTTTTAGTGCGGTGGTTAGCATCCAGTAAAATGGCAGGAACATGCCGATACCGCAGATTATTAAAATGATATGCACTGGTGTTAATCTGTTTTTCATACTCGATTATGTGTAATGAACTCTTTTTTCCAAAACAGTTCTCTGAAAGATAGTTAATGCCAAAATAATCAAGAATGCAATAAAAGCGATTGATGCGCCATAACCGAGCCGCCATAATTCGAATGATTGTTCATAAAAATAGTACATCACGACTTTGGTCGTACCGAGCGGACCGCCGGGCGGCGGACCGGTCATAATCCAGACCTGGGCAAACGCTTCAAAAGCAACAATCGTACTCATAATCAAGATATAGAATGTGGTCGGAGATAAGAGTGGCCAGGTAACATTACGAAAGAGCCGAAGGGGTCCGGCACCGTCAATTTTTGCCGCTTCATAATACTGAGTCGGGATATTTTGCAGACCAGCCAAAAAGATGACGATATTATAACCCAATCCTTTCCAGATTGACATGATGATTAATGAACACAAGGCAATTGAAGGACCAGCCAGGACCGAAGGCAGGCGAATACCGAGTGCGCCAAAGACGATAGCAAAGAGCCCGCGGGGGTCTTCCAGCCAGCGGATTGGGGAGACGCTGATTAGAGACAAGAGGTAATTTAACAGACCACGGTCTGGATTGAACAGCCATTTCCAGACAATCGATACCGCAACAATCGAAGTAACGACCGGCAGATAATAAAGAGTGCGGTAAAACCCGAGTCCTTTGATTTTCTGGTTTAACAAGACCGCAATAACAAGAGACAAAAAGAGCATGACCGGAACTGTAAAGAGCGCATACCAGAAAGTATTTAAAAGAGAATTCCAGAAAATCGGGTCCTGCAAGACCTGCAAATAGTTAGCAAAGCCGACGAATTTACGGGCACCCGCCATGCCCCAGTCATAAAGACTGATCCGGACTGAAAACAAAATCGGAATAATGCGGAAGGACAACAAAATAATTAAAGCCGGACCTAAATAGGCAAGACCGGTTAAAAATGCTTTGAATTGCTTATTCATAATTCAAAGCCACTGATGTACACGGATTTTTCTTGTCTAAGACTCCAGACAGAGAAAACATAAAGGATTTTATCAGTAGTCATCCGTGGCTAAATTCAAACATAAACTAATCTTAGCAAATTATATTTAAAATTCTGCTTGGGTCAAGAGGATTAATGTGTTTTAGCCTAACTGTTTTTTTAAAGCATTAACAACTGCTTCGGATTTGGTTTTAGGAATCAGGAAACTTATCATCATGAGACTTGCGCTAATCGTTTCGATATTGACTCCGATTGCACCAACTGCTGAAAAAACTTTTGCGGCAATACCCGGGGTGGATGCAATTTTTGGTCCGAATAAGGTTATGAGGGCAATATCTTTATCAACTTCAAAATCAGTCGGACGCAGGTCGCGCAATTTTAACTGCAGATACTCGATTACTTTTTCGGATTCAGTTTCTTTGATTGTAAAAGCAACATCGCAGTAATTTTTACTGGTCGATATCTGAGTAATGGTTTCGATATTAAAGCCGGCTTCACCTAAAATGGAAAAGATTTTTGAAGCACTGCCTGGAATATCAGGAACCGAATGGATAATGATTTTTGCTAAGTCGGTTTTGGCATTTATTTCATCGATTATTTTTTCCATATTATCTCCCTGAATATAATTTGAGTATAATGGTTTATTGTCTGATGTCAAGTAAAAATTATTATCATCAAATAGGTGTGACATTAATTTGTAAAGGATTACTTGACTTGAATCGTATGCTTGAATACAATGAATTTAATGAGAACTGGTTATACAAATCTGCCATTGCATTATGGTGCTGCACCAAGATGGCTTTTCAATCGTATGACTAAATTAGCCCGGGCAATGAGTGAGATAATTTTGGGTGAATATGGACCCGACGAATTTTTACGAAGAATTTCAGATCCTTTCTGGTTTCAAAGTCTTGGTTGCGTTTTAGGATTTGACTGGCATTCGTCAGGATTGACCACAACCCTGTGCGGTGCTTTAAAACAAGGATTAAAAGATTTAGGCAAAGATTTTGGGATTTTTATTGCAGGCGGTAAAGGTAAAACTTCACGGAAAACACCGGATGAGATAAAATTCTGGGCAGAACAGATGTCATTTGCGCCGGAGCAAATGGTTTATGCATCGCGCATGAGCGCGAAAGTCGATTCCTGCGCAGTCCAGGACGACTATCAGATTTATCATCATACATTCTTTGGGACTAAAGATGGCAAATGGGCAGTAGTGCAGCAGGGAATGAATACTCACACCCGCTGGGCAAGACGGTATCACTGGTTATCTTTGGATTTAGCAGATTTTGTGGTCGAACCGCATAAAGCAATTGTCAGCGATAATAAAGGCAAGATATTAAACATGGTCGCAAAAGAAAGTGAGCCGGCACGCAAGATATCGACTAAAATTGCAGCACAAGAACCAGATAAGTCTATAAAAGAATATCAGAAAATTAAAGAATTATCTTTACCGTCAAGACATCCGATATTATCCAGAGACATAAATCCACAGCGATTTGAAAAGATCCTTGTCAAAACATATGAAGAACAACCGGAAAACTTTGAAGCACTATTAGGTGTAAAAGGTGTCGGACCACAGACAATCCGGGCTTTGGCATTAATTAGTGAAGTTGTTTATGGTGCAAAACCGAGTTTTTTTGACCCGGTCTCTTATACTTTTGCGCATGGCGGTAAAGATGGCTATCCATATCCGATTAATCAGAATGATTATGACAAGTCAATTGCGGTATTGGAAAAAGCAATCCGAACGGCAAAAATTGGTAATAGCGATAAATTAGAAGCATTAAAAAGATTTGCAATTATAACAAAAACCACAGGTTAACACAGATGAACACAGATAATAAAAATATTGAACAAAAATTCAAAATTCAAAGGCAATTAGGACGCAGATTTGCGCTTCGCGGGTTCTTCGAACGCGCAGATATGCGCAGATTTCAGATCTGCGTTAATCCATATCATCTGCGTTTTTCTGCGTTCTCTTCTTTATTCAAAATTCAAAATTTTGGTTGAAATGCTGAATAACAAAAACCACAGGTTAACACAGATGAACACAGATAATGAAAATGCTGAATAAGACACCCGAGAAATTTGTAGAGCGATATTCTAATATCATTCCGGATTTTGATAAGTTTTTATCAGTATTGCAAACACCGTTGAAACAATGTTTCAGAGTTAATACTCTCAAAGCAACCAGGCAGGAAGTACTGGCATATTTTAAAAATATAAATATTGAATCAATTCCCTGGTGCGATATTGCTTATCGAGTTATGGATGCTGTTAATATAGGGGAGACCGAAGTCCACAAAAAGGGTTTGATATATATTCAGGAATCGGTTTCGATGTTGCCAGCACTAATTTTAAATCCAGAACCAGACGATAAGATTTTAGATATGACAGCAGCACCTGGTTCAAAAACAACCCAAATCTCAGCAATGATGCATAATCAGGGTTTGATTGTTGCGAATGATATTTCAAGAAAAAGAATTAATGCTTTGAAAGATAATCTTGAGCAGATGGATGTTTTAAATACTCAAGTCATTATCAAACCAGCACAAAAACTCGGTTATATTTATCCGGAGTATTTTGATAAGGTATTATTGGATGCGCCGTG
>JAGXRL010000141.1 GCA_018335915.1 Candidatus Latescibacterota bacterium | reverse complement strand
TGTATCGTTTTATGAAAAAGCGGTTCAAGAGTAGTCTTTTTTATTTCTCTGGGTGTAACATAATTGGTTGCCCATTTCATATATCTTTGCGATGCTTCAGTGTATGACATCAACCGGTGCGATTCAAGACTCTCGACTGCTAATCGCGAAATACCGATGATGTCAAAATTGAACACGCTGTGCTCGGCAATCGAGTGGTGTCCCATCTCATAAATAATGCGACGGTTTTGTGCTCGTGCCTTGCTGATTTCGTGCCGGGCAATTGCCCTGAGTTGCGGTATCGATTTCGGACTCCGGCTCAAACGGGCATAAGCTGCGGAAAAAGTCTCTGGTGTCAGTATCGTATCGGTTTCTTTGAGCCCGTCTAAATCGATATTATAGCCGCTTAAGATAATTTTCACTATTTCAAAATACAAGAAAATTTAATCATAGTCAAGACTTGACATTTCTCTAAATTCAATTATGATTAAATATGCCAAAAAGAACATATCAGCCGTCGCGCATAAAGAGAAAGCGCACGCACGGTTTTCGGTCCAAAATGAAATCTCGTTGGGGACGCAAAGTATTAAAACGAAGACGTGCCAAAGGACGGAAAAGATTAACTGTTTAGATGTGAATATAAAAGGATACCACAAGACTTTCCACATTTTCACGGGATTATAATATCTGCCGGTCTTGTGTCGTTCTGTGCTTATTATTAATATGAATAATCGGTTATTAAAATCAGAAATTCTGCGCCGAAAAAGAGATTTTGCCCAAATCTTGGGCTCGGCAAAAATAATCTCGAGTCCGGGTTTTACTTTGCGTTATGCGCAAAGCGAAAAGCGGCAGCTCGCATTTCTGGTTTCGCATTCGGTTGCATCCAAAGCCGTGACCCGCAACCGGATTAAAAGACACTTGCGCGAGACTTACCGCACTAATAAAGATAAGTTTCTTGAAAATTACACCTATGTTTTTATTGCCCGTCCCGATGCGGTCAATTTAGACTTTGGTAAAATAAAAGCACAAGTACTCAACTTAGCCGAAAAAGTACAAAAGAAAGCACTTAACTAAATTATGAAGATAAACAAATTACTGGTAAAACCTATGGTCGGACTCGTCACTGCGTATCAATATGCCGTGAGCCCGTTTTTACCCAGAGTCTGCCGTTTTTATCCGACCTGTTCTGAATACGCCAAACAGGCATTATTAACTTACGGATTATGCAAAGGACTATTCATGGCGGGCAAACGAATCCTGCGCTGTAATCCGTTTTTTACCGGCGGTTATGACCCGGTCACAAAGGATTAAAACATGACTGATACAAAACGAATGCTTTTTGCCTTTTTAGCAATTATGGTAATTCTTTTCATCTGGCAGGTGCTGACTCCCAAACGCTCAGCACCGCAGACAACTGCTCCGCCGAGTCAAACCGCTCAGACCACAACTCCGGCTCCGGCAGAACCGCCCCGTCTGGCTCAAACTCAACCGACTGAACAACAACTTCAGGAACCGGAAACTGAAATCTTCATGGAAAATGATTTAATGAAAGTAACCTTTTCCAGTTATGGCGGCACGGTCAAATCAGTCTATTTAAAAAAATACCGGGCTCAGTTGATTCCCGCTTCGAGCACGATTCTGCAAACTTCTCTTGTTGCCGACACCCTGACCCGATTAAACTGGCAGGTCGCATATCAGGACGATTCGACCCTTGTCTTTGCCAACAATTTACGAAAAACCTATCGCTTGAATTCTGATTACACGCTGTCCATGCGCGTCGAATCTGACCAGCCCCTGATTGCGCATCTGCAGGTCGATTACCAGGCCGGGCTTGCTTTGACCGAAGAAAATGTCAAAGAAGAACTCAAGCACCAGGCCGTATTTTATCGCAATTATATCAAGACCGACAAAAAAACTGCCGCAAAAGTGAAACCGACCACGCTCGATACGGTCAAATGGGTCGGTTTAAAATCCAAATACTTTACTTCGATTCTTGCCATTAACCAGACCCATGGCACGGTCCATTTATCACCGACCGATGATGCAAGAATCGGTTACCGGCTAATCATGCCGTTTGAGACTTCGGCTGATTTTACTGTTTATTTTGGTCCGCTCCATTACGATATTTTGAGAAGTTATAAAATGGACTGGGAAGCGGTTGTTGATTTGGGCTGGACCCGAATTTTCAGCGTTGCGATTCTCAAGTTTTTGATGTTCTTATATGCAATCTTTAAAAATTACGGGATTGCGATTATCATCTTTTCGATTATTATGAAAGCAATCTTTTTCCCGTTGAGCCGGCTGTCAACCCGGCAGATGCAGCAGATGCAGATGTTACAGCCAAAAATCGCCGAGCTCAAGAAAAAATATAAGAACGACCCGCAGGCATTAAACCAGGAAACCATGCAGTTATACCGTCTCTATAAAATCAACCCGCTTTCTGGCTGTCTGCCTTTGATTTTCCAGCTGCCGATTTTCTGGGCATTATACGCGGTGCTCCAGAAAACGATCGAACTGCGCCAGGCCAATTTCGGTTTGTGGATTAACGACTTATCATTAAAAGACCCATACTATATTTTACCGATTCTCATGGGTGTATCTTTTCTCGTTCAAAACTTTTTGACGAGCGCGGACAAACGCAACCTTGCGCTCTTGATTTTTATGCCTATTTTTCTGACTGTAATCTTTTTAAATTTCCCTTCTGGATTACAGCTCTATTGGCTCTTTTTTAACCTGCTCTCAATTGGCGAGAGCATTATTAGTCGAGGAGGATTAAAATGGAAGACACAAAAAACCTTAATGACGACGGACAAAAAATAGAACAAGCTCAGGAAAGTCTGCCCGAGCCGGCACCGGTATCTGAAACGCCGGTCGCTGACGCACAGACTGATATTACTCCAACTGAAGCTGCGGCTGAACCGGAAATTAAAGCACCAGAACCGGTCACCCCGGAAAAAATCGAAGCCGAAACCGAGCAAGTCGTGGAAAAACTGGTCAATCTGATGGGCATTAGGTCCCAGGCGCGCACCAAGCTTCTGGAAGACGGCACTTATTATGTCAATCTGCGCACCCGGCATTCTGACGGTCTTTTAATCGGACGGCGCGGTATGACCATTATCTCGATTCAGGCACTGGCAAACCAGATTATGAAACACCGTTATCCGACCATACCGATTGATATTTTTGTCGATGTTTCCGGTTACCGGAAAAAACACGAAAATTTCTTAAGAAAAAAAGCATTGGCGGTCGCTAAAATCGTTACTGAAACCAATCGGGACATGGCATTGGACCTGCTCACTGAAAAAGAATTCCGTATGGTCCAAAACGAACTCGCACCTTTAGGCACGGTCCGGGTGCATGCGATTGGCAGCGGGCCTAAAAAAACAGTTATCATCGCACCGATTACATCATGATTCAAATAAAATTTCAATTATCAATGACCAATTATCAATGAATTATCAATTTAACAATTATCAAGTTTGAGAATTGAATCATTGGAATTTGATTGAAAATTGAAAATTGATAATTTGATTAATCATGCGTAAAGAGTCATATACGGACACGATTGCGGCAATTGCGACTGCACGCGGTCCGGCTGGTATCAGCATAATCAGAATTTCCGGTCCCCGCTCAATCTCAATTGCGGATAAATTATTCAGGGGTAAAATTAAACCGTCCCGTGCCAAATCGCATACTGTCCATTTTGGTGAAATCTGCAATCCGATTTCCCAGCAGGTTATTGACCAGGTCATGCTTTCCGTATTCTTGGCACCGCACACCTACACGGGTGACGATATGGCCGAAATCTCGTGCCACGGCAGTGATTTTGTCGCATCCCAAATTTTAAAAGTTATCATTAAAACCGGTGCCCGTCTTGCCGAGCCGGGTGAGTTTACCAAACGCAGGGTGCTCGCCAATAAAATGGATATTACCCAGGCTGAAGCCGTGCTCGCATTGACTAATGCCAAGAACGAATCAACCTGCCGCTCTGCGCTTGACCAATTACAGGGCAAATTAACCGGTTATGTTGCAGATTTAGGTAATCAATTAAAAACCATTATTGCCCGAATCGAACACCTGCTCGAATTTGAAGAATCAAACCAGACCACACAATTGCAATTCCGAAAAATTATCAACCAGGTTAAAACGATACGCGCCGATATTGATAAAACAATAAAACAGAATGAAGCTTTGAAATACCTGCACTCTGGCGTCTATTGTGTGATTATCGGCAAACCCAATGTCGGCAAATCATCACTCTTCAATCGGCTGCTCGAACAGGACCGCGCAATTGTCACGGAAATTCCCGGCACGACCCGGGACAGTTTGCAGGAAACGGTCAGCATCAACAATCTAATTTTTCACTTGATTGATACGGCCGGCTTAAAAATCATTAAAAACCCCGATAAAACGCAAAAGATTGAAGCGATTGGTATTGAAAAATCCCAGGACTGGCTCAAAACCGCTGATTTTATTCTGGCTGTATTTGATAACTCAAGTCCCCTGACTCAGCAGGACCGGCTGGTTTACGATGCGGTTAAACACAAACCGCATCTGATTGTCCTCAATAAAATCGACCGCACTCCGCACTTCAATAAAAATTTCTTCAAGTCTGAAAAAACCGTGCTCGTCTCAGCCAAATATAATCAGGGAGTTGACCGGCTCAAAAATGCGATGTCCCGTTCCTATACCAGAAAAATTGCGGGCGGCAACGGTTATCTTGCCTTGAACGAGCGCCATCTCGATATCTTAAAACAGTTAAGCGGTTTAATCAAACAAGCCGAAAAAGAAAACTATCTGGAGACCGCGCTGGTCAACTTAAGAAACGGTCTCGATTTATTAGGCAGCGTCACCTCGCTCGTATCCAATGAGCAGATTCTGGACACAATCTTCAGTAAGTTTTGTATTGGCAAATGATTGGTATTAAAAAATGAATATAAAAAATATCTTGGTTTGTCTTGAAACCAGAAATCCGGTCGAACCGATATCTCAATTTACTGTCAAACTGGCGCAGACCTATGATGCGCGGCTATTTGCCCTGACCATTATCAAGCAGCCGAGCCCGGATATCAAAACCCGGACTGACGAGCGTGCCTGGAAACGGTTGTATGAAATCGAGGAAGACGCCTTTGAAGCCGGCATCAAAATCTCCCTGCTCTTGGAAGAAATCGACGAGCTTAACCGCACCGCGATTACCGATAAAATAATTTCAATTATCAAACATTTTTCGATTGGCATGCTCGTGGTTTCGGGCAATGCCAAAATAAACATCAAAGATTTAATCAGCGGACTGACAATCCCGGTTATTGTTTTTCCGCCGGAGATGCGTGAAGCATAACGCATGAAACATAAAGCGTATATAAAGGAGTTGTGATGCAAAAAATATCGGAAATACTGTTAAATGACGGCATTATGCTCGATATTAAGAGCGAGGAAAAAGTCGCTGTTATCAAAGAACTGACACAAATCTTGATTGATAAAAATATCATTGCTGACCCGGAAGCGTTCTTTGATGCGGTCCTGAAACGAGAAAACATGGAAAGCACCGGCATTGGTTTGGGTGTCGCGATTCCGCATGCCCGCACCGGCGCGGTCAAAAACATCGCGGTCGTGTTTGGACGCTCCCCAAAAGGAGTTGACTTTTCCTCACTCGACGGCCAGCCGTCCAATCTCATTTTTCTGATTGCCGCGCCCGAAGATAAAAAGACCGAATACATTATGACTTTGGCACGGCTTTCCAAACTCTTGAGAAAAAGCGAAGCCCGCACCAGATTATTAAACGCCCAGAATCCGCAGGAGGTAATCCAGACTGTCATTGATTACGAATAAAAAATAACACCCGCCTCGATTTTATTGGTGATTGGGTCTCGCTGATAAACAAATATTATGGAAGTTAGACTTCAATAGAAACGCCCCTTATAAGAAAAATTATGGAAAATAGACTTCCATAAAATCAATTAAGTGGCGGCTCTGACCATCCATCTTACCTGATAGGTTAACTCAAAGGCGACCTAGTAGGTTGCCTGGGGGCTGACCCCCTGGCTCAACTAATAGGTGACCGACCAGATTAGAAATTAGATAACATACTATATATAGGTTTAGGTTATTGAGTAGGTTACTAAGCAGATTACCTGATATTTAACTTGATAAACAACCATTTAGACAACCTATCAAATTATCATCCAGGCAACTATCAAGGTCAGACCCGGCTCTGGTCATAAAAAGGGACGCACCCGTTTAGTTTAGTCAGTTTTTCTATTATCGAAAATAGACTTCAATAGTGATAATGAGATTGCTTCGGGGTTGCTTTCGCAACGCTCTCGCAAAGACTAATAGGTAATGTCATTGCGAAGGAGTTTAACGACTGGACGCGAAGCGTAGATGGAACAAAGTGAACATCAACAATCTTACCGACCGTAAAAGATGAGATTGCTTCGGCTCCGCCTCGCAAAGACAACTAAGCACAGTCATTGCGAAGGAGTGTAACGACTGGACGCGAAGCGTAGATGGAACAAAGTGAACATCAACAATCTTACAACCGGTAAAAATGAGATTGCTTCGAAGTCCGAAACGGACCGCGCAAAGACATACTGAAAAAAGGGACGCTCCCTGTTTGATGGGAGCGTCCCTTAAGTTTAGTTATCTATTCAGTCTTACTGAATGATAAGTTTTATTTCTGATTTCTCATGATTCGCTTCGTATTTTAAGAAGTAGACGCCTTTAGCAAGTTTTGTCGCATTAAGATTCATCGAATAGGTGCCGGCTGTCATCGTGTTATCAAGCAGAGTTTCGACTAATCGGCCAGATGAGTTATACAGTTTGAGCAATGCTTTGCCAGTTACTGGTAATGAGTAGTTGATTATCGCGGTTCTGGTTATCGGATTCGGCGTCACATTGACTGAGAAATTATAGATGTTATTGATATTCTCAGTCATCACTGAGACAATCGTGCGTGGCGG
>JAGXRL010000140.1 GCA_018335915.1 Candidatus Latescibacterota bacterium | reverse complement strand
CAGTCTGGAATTTTACCAATGTTCAAGCGAACCATACAATTGCAGGCTTTTTCTCGTTAGACAGCTTTACCATAACATCAAGCACTGGACCGAATGGTACGATTTCGCCATTGGGCATAACTCGAGTGATTGCCGGTGGCAGTCAAGCATACATAATGACCCCTGACCCAGGATATGCCGTGTTAGATGTGTTAGTTGACGGCAGTTCTGTAGGACCAGCGTCAAATTATACATTTACCAATGTTCAAGCGAATCATACAATTCATGTGACTTATGCTCTGATTTATCGAGATGTCGGTATTGTTTCGATTCCAGCACCCGGAGCTTCAGTACCGGTTTGTACGCCATTTAATCCGACAGTAGAAGTGTATAATTATACTTTCCCAGTAGCGGTTGAACATTGTACGGTTGATATCTATATCTGGCGTTATCCGATTCAAATTGACAGTCTGTGTCATATTTCGGCTAATTTAACAGATTCAATACTGGTTTATTCTGGTTCAGTCGCAGTTGATGTCAATTCTGGTTCGAATAATGTCCAGTTCCCAAGCTGGCATCCAATCTGGACTGATTTAACCTGGCTGGGTAGTCCGACTTATCATTTTATCCATTCAAGCGTAAGAATGACAGCAGACCAAAATCCTGATAACAATGATTATTACAAGCAGTTTAATGTGGGCGGAATTAATAATGACCTGCAGGTAAACGGCGCCGCGTTACTGCTCGGCTCGACTGTTGTCAACGATGATACAATCCGAACCGGCACTTCTTATAATACAATGTCAGCAGTATCAAACAACGCTCCAAGCGGGCGTTTGACATTCCGTTCCCGGTTTAAGATTACTCGGGTAAAAACCGGTCAAACTGTATATTCACGATATCTGGATAGAACATTAAACCCGATGACCTATTCATGTCTCTCTTATTCTTCAGGATGGGTGCCGCAGGATACGGGTTGGTATAAAATTACGACCTGGATTGAGACGCGACCTGGTGTGGATGTGACGCCGGATAACAACTCATTCGAAAGATATTACTATGCGACATATCTGACATCCGGACCTTCAGATAATATCCAAGGTGAAGCCACCTTAACTGAAACCTATGCTTTATTTGCGAATCATCCTAATCCATTCGCGAACATGACTCAGATTCGCTGGCAGATTCCGGTTGCCAGCCGGGTAATGATTTCAATTTATGATGCGACCGGGCGCGTGGTTAAAACGCTTGTCAACGGTGAACATAATGCAGGTATTTACTCATCGGGCTGGAATCGAACTGATGAACGAGGGCAGAAAGTTGCGGCCGGTATTTACTTCTACGAGATGAAAACCGAAAACTTTACGCAGCGACGCAAGATGATACTTACTCAATAAAATATAAAATTAACCAAATACAGAGACGCTTCCGAAAAGGAAGCGTCTCTTATTTTATTCGAGTTCTTTTTCTAAAATTTGTCTTTGATAGAGTTTATAATATAAACCCTTTTTTGATAATAGTTCTTGATGCCTGCCCTGTTCAGTGATTTTACCCTGGTCCAAGCAATAGATTATGTCGCAAACTGACAGTAAAATCAACCGATGAGATATAATCAGCAAAGTCTGGGCAAGTTCTGATTCGCTTAAATATTGAATGAGCTGTTGTTCAGTATGGGCATCAAGATTTGAGGTCGCATCATCTAATATCAGTATTTCTGGTTTAGTCAGTAAGGCACGGGTTAAAGACACTTTTTGTTTCTGACCGCCGGATAGAGTTAAACCACGCTCGCCAATCGGTTGCTCAATACCATTAGGAAAATTATTAAGGTCTTTATCAAGTTGGGTTATCGTAGGCAGATTACCGATTTCGAGTTTGCGACCCCAGACGATATTATTGTATATCGTGTCAGAAAAAAGCCCGCTCTCTTGTGGTGCATAACCAAACAGAGCGCGTAATTGTTTGATGTCATAATCAGGATACGGAATGTTGTTAAGAGTAATTTGACCGCTGGTTGGGTCACAGATGCGTAATAATAGTCTTATGAGCGTTGATTTACCTGAACCAACCGTACCGGCAATCCCAATCTTCATTTTGGGCAGGATTGTGATATTGATGTTTTCCAGAACCGACCGGCTTGCTTCAGGATATTTATAACCGACATTTCTAAATTCAATCTTGTGCCACGAGGTCACTGGTTGAGGAATAATCTCTTTTACCGCAATATCGGGCTGGATATTTTTCAAAGCGCTCAAACGCTCTTCACCGGCTTTAGCACGGCGGCCGGCAACAAAGAAGTTGCCAATATCAAACATCGGCGTGATGAGCATCAAGATATAAGCATTAAAGGCAACAAATTCACCAAGGGTGAGCCGTTCTTTAATCACAAAAGTCCCGCCAACCCATAAAATCAAGAGAATACCAATCTCGGCAATACCTGAGAAAAAAATACCGATCTGTGCTTCGGCTTTGACAACCCGGACTGCTTTGGTTATCCGGTCTTTTAAGATTTCCGTAAAACGGCTTATATTGAACTGTTCGGCGCCATAGGATTTTACGACCTTGATGCCAGTAAATGTTGATTCAAGATGATTGCTGGTTAAAGACATGGTCTCACGCCACTGGCGATACCAGACATAAACCAGAGGTCCCAGTTTGAGCCAGACCAAGACCGCAATACTTACCGGCAGCACCGATATCAAGGTTAATATCGGATTGAGTTTAATCAGAATGACTAAAGCAAAGATAATCGTAAAAATACCTTCAATTGGCCGGAAAAGTCCAGAACAGGCAAACCAGGATAGTTCACCTAAATCCTGGTCCAAGCGTTCAATTACATCACCAGACGGAAACCGGTTATTAAAAGTTGTCCCCATACCGAGAATATGCTTGAAAACACGGGTGCGGGTAACCCATTGAAAGATTTCGTTGGTGCGGCCGCGTAAAAACGGCAGGTAAACTGATATACCAGAGCGAAGCATGCCCAGACCGAACAGAATCGCGACATAGGTTAAGATTTGTTTTGATTCCAAATTTGTTCGGATGCCATCAATAATCAGTTTTAACAGATAGGGGAAGGATAAAGAAATAATCGTCCCAAACGCAGTGGCAAGCATTATAAAGAAAAGTCTCTTCTTGTTCGTCTTCCAGAAATCGATGATTAATTGATAACCCTGTGTTTTCATGACGCGCGTTACTCCACTGGTGTTGAATTTATTGAATTGATATGATTAGCAGTTTTCGATTGACTGAGATATTGGAGCCGGTACAGACGGTAATAATAACCTTGCTTTTTCAATAATTCACGATGCGTGCCCTGTTCGACAATTTGACCTTTATGAATAACAATGATCCGGTCAACCATCTGAATTGTCGCCAAGCGATGGGCAATGATAATTGCGGTCCGGTTCTGGAGAAGTTTATGCAGTCCGTCTTGAATCAGACTTTCAGTATAAGGGTCAATCGATGAAGTTGCTTCGTCTAAAATTAGAATCTGGGGATTGCGCACCAAAGCACGGGCAAATGACAATAACTGCCGTTCGCCGACCGAGAGATTGACGCCGCGAGCAATTAAATCGGTGTCATAACCATTGGGAAATTTCTCAATCGTATTGTGAATACCGATCTGTTCAGTTGCTGCCCTGACTTGGGACAAGGGTATACTGTTATCGAACAACCGTAAATTATCAAAAACCGAACTAGGGAAAAGAATAATATCCTGCGGTACAAAACCAATCTGACTCCTAAGCATCTGATTATTAATAGTAGTAATATCAGCACCGTCCAGTAAGATTTTACCCTGTTGCGGGTGATAGAATTTTAAAAGCAGGCTGATGATAGATGTTTTGCCGCTGCCGGTCATGCCAACCAGGGCGATTTTTTCACCGGGCCGGATTGTGAAATTAATATCTTTTAAAACCCAGTTGTCATTTTTATCATATGAGAAAAACAGGTCCTGAAATGTAATCTTATCATTAGCCGCGGTTGGCACTGGTTTAGTTGTGCTCATGCCTTGCGGTTCGGTTTTACTTTCAAAGATATTAAATATGCGCTGGGCTGAGGCAAATGCCCTTTGCATGATATTTAACTGGTCGGATAAACCGCGTAAAGGCATAAATAATCTTGTAATATAACTGGCAAATAAAAACAGGGTGCCGATTGTTACCAATCCTTTAAGCGCCCAGAGACCGCCGATGCCAAGTACGAAAACCAGACCCAGAACTTCGCCAAAATCGACCAGATACCAGATTCGATACCACAGTTTCATACCTTTGTATTCCTGGGCAAATTTTTCCTGGTTTAAGCGTTCCATCTTATCGCTCGAATAATCTTCCCGGTTAAATGCCTGGATGATTGCCAGGTTCTGGGTCGATTCATTGACAAAATTATTAATCTCGGCAATCTTGCGTCTGATTTGTAAGTAAACGGGCCGGACTTTTTTCTGAAACCACCAGAACGCAATGATAAAAGGCGGCAGTAAAACTGCAATGATGAGGAATAATTTGACATTGATAATTGCCATGACCACCGACATGCCGACCAAGAGCACCAAATCCTGAGTAATGACCACCGCTGAAGTATTGAATAGATTCTTGATTGCTTCAGTGTCAGAATCGACCCGGGTTAATAGCTGACCGACCGGATTTTTATCAAAGAATTGTATGGGCAGATTGATAATATGTTTATACAGATTTTCTTTAATCAATGCCGCAGCCCGCTCACCAACCAAAGCCAGATTGATACGCTGGAAATAGCCGATTATATATACGACTAACTGCAAGGTAAGATATAAAAGCGAAGTGCGAATCAGACCAGGAATACTGCCCTGTTTGATATCAACATCAATCGCATGCCTTAATAAAATCGGACCGAACAGCCCGAGCACGGTCGAAACCAGAAGCATAATCGTGGCGGTAATGATTCTTGCCCGAAAACGCATAAAATAGGGCAGTAAAGCCTTGAGCAGCTTTTTGGTTTGACCTTTAGTTTCGGTCGTCTCTTCTTCTGAATAGAAAACTTCTTCGCCAAACATAATTATTAAATTTTATGGTTAAAGATAATTTGAAATTACAATACAGTAATATTACAAAACTGTCAACCCTATGCATGTCTTGTATCAATAAAATCGCAAGTGTTCACTTATCATTTTTATCTCTGTGTCTCTGCGGTATATTTGATACGACATAGAAATGTGTTTTATCAGACGCTCCTGTTTTTTCTGCCGATTTTTTATCTGGCTCTCTTGTTTTGTTGAGATCAAATCTTTAGTCAGTATTTATGCCTCGGAATTGAGGTCGGCATAAATCCTATGTTATATCAAACGTAAATCTAAACAAGATTTGATTGTTTATTACTATATTTATAGCAAACGATTTGACCAGACCTTATGGCGGCTTCATCAGTCGCTTATCGGTTAACTCATGGTCTGCGCATGGTTGACAAGTGGCACTTGAGGGGTATGCCGGGATACAGCAGCCATGCCCAATACATTTAAAGGTTGACAAATGAGATGATATGTCTTGTATGCTTTTTTAATATCCTTGCTCAAACAGAAATATATTGCACTTTACTATTGTCAGATACGATATTAGACAGGTTTTATACATGTCGGCGTTTTGCTGATTTTTTAAAAGATGGTTGACAATACCAGAGTATCAAGTTAAGATAATTTGTAATACAAGTTTATCGTGCAGTGATGTAAGTTGAATATACTAATAAATAAAATAAGAAAAATCGTTAACCAGAGTATTGTTTATGATAGGGCATTGGTGAACGATTTTTTTTGTTCGCCAGAGCGTTCTGAATCTGGCAAGGAGTACAAATGAACCTATTTATCTTATGTGCTATGGTATTGAACAGTTTCATACCATCCGCCCAAATCTTGTCTGATAACCAGACCAGCACAACCCTCGAATTTACCCTGCCTGCATACACGATTGATAATATTATCGTTGATGGCAATGTCTATGACCAGATTAAAATTCCTGGTGCGGTTACTTATCTCGAAAAAGGTCTGCCCGAACTGCCCCGGTTGTATCAGAGCATTATTATCAGTGATGACGGCGAGTATTCATACCAGATTCTGTCGGCAGTTTATGAAACCCTGGCCGTGAATACGGTGCTGCCATCCAAAGGCAATCTGACCCGTGACATTGATCCGGCACAGGTTCCGTATGAGTTTGATGTTTTTTATGAAGAGGACCGGTATTTTCCTGACCATAACATTAATATTTCGGAGCCGTTTATTCTCCGTGATTTTCGCGGTTTGACCGTACATCTCAACCCGTTCCAGTTTAATCCTGCTTTGAATCAGTTAATCGTCTGTAAAAACATGCAGGTCCGAATCTTTCGAACCGGACCGGGCGGCTTAAATCTTAAATTCCGTGATAATAACGCGGTTCTGGTGACCCGTGAGTTTAAGGATTTGTATGAGAATTTCTTTCTCAATTTTTATGCGACCCGTTATGATTCGATTCTCGAGCGGGCTGGTCGGATGCTCATTATTAGCGGTGACCAGTTCTACCCCAATATCCTGCCGTTTGCAGAATGGAAGCGGATGAAAGGGATTCCGGTTAAAATCAAGAAATACTCGGAAATCGGAGTCGGCCACACTGCCGTGAAGAATTATATTCAGAGCGAATATAATCTCGGCAATCTGGTCTGGATTTTAATTGTCGGTGATTCAGCAGACGTGCCGCCAGCCCGGACCGTTGGCATCACAACTAATGCTTCGGCTGACCCGGTGTACACTTATCTTAACGGTACTGATTTTTATCCGGATGCGTTCATATCCCGTTTTTCCGGTAATTCTGCGGCAGATATTAACAATCAGGTTAACCGCACGATTACTTATGAACGGACCCTGGTTACGGGTGATGGATGGGAAAGTAAAGGCATGGGCATTGCCTCGACAGATGTCGGCGGCGGCCAGCCCTATGCCGATTCAACCCGCGCCAACTGGTTGCGCAATATGCTGCTCGGATATAACTATACATCAGTTGACCGGGTTTATGCGCCGTTTGCCACGACCGCGATGATTACGAACGGTTTGAATGAAGGACGGTCAGTTGTCAATTATATCGGACACGGTTCGACCACGACCTGGGTTACGACCGGTTTTAGCAATACGAATGTAAATCAGCTCAATAATGTCAATAAACTACCGTTCATAATCTCAGTTGCCTGCGTCAATGGAAATTTTGGCAGTACCACCTGTTTTGGCGAAGCCTGGTTGCGCGCCGGTACGCCGCAGAATCCGACCGGTGCGATTGCGTTTTACGGCAGCACCATCAATCAGTCCTGGGTGCCGCCCACAATCGGTCAATCAGCAGCCTGTTCTTTGTTAGTCCAGAACCGTAATAATACGGTCGGCGGTTTGATGTTTAATGGCTCTTGTCATATGATTGCTGCTTATCTGCCGGCGACCGATGGAGTCAAAGAGTTTCAGTGCTGGCATATTTTTGGCGATGCTTCAGTGCAGGTGCGCACCCTGCCGCCACAACCAATGGTAGTTAGTCATCAGGGCGCTTTGCCGATCGGCATGTCGAGTATGAATGTTTCAGTCCTGGGTGTGGCTAATGCTTTGGTCGGTATTTATAAAGATACGACTTTATATGGTTCTGGTTATACCGATGCGACCGGTAATGT
>JAGXRL010000139.1 GCA_018335915.1 Candidatus Latescibacterota bacterium | reverse complement strand
CATTTCCCTGATTGACTGACAAAAGTTTAAAAACCTTTGCCATAAGGTAAGAAATGTGATATAACCTCCCTGTGATTTAATTCAACAACAAAGAGAGTGTTCGAAAATGGGGTGATGGAGGTGATAAAGGTATTGCAGGGATGACAAGATAGAGTCTAAATATGTTGCCAAGTAACTTTTTATATGTAAAGTATGTAAATATAGCCCGTTCTAAATGGATTTGAGCGTACTTAGGCATGGTGATTCTCCTTGAATCAAAAAGGAAATATGTATTTTTATCAGAATATCTTGAATGTACCATACCAAAAGTTATTATCTTATTATCATTGTCTCTTGTTATACTTTTTCCCAATGGTCTTGACCACTAACGCACATATAGAAAGGAAAGTGTGAATCTTTGTTTGCTCCATACCCCTAACTCTTGGTTCATCCAGCTTGTGAGTGGGAGATTTCAAAGAAGCGTTTGTACGTTCTACTGCGGTTCTTTGAGCATAAAGCGACTTCCACTCCTCTGAATCTCTGGGTATAGTACCCAAAAGCCTGACGTCCCTCAGTGGATATAGGTAAAAGGTTTTACCAACTTTTGAGTTAGGGCAACAAGTATCTCTGAAAGGACAATCTTTCCTTTCACCTGTGGGTGGGCAGATTAGCTTCAGACGACCCTTTCGCTTTGGGTCTGTTCCGTTCTTTACAAGACGAAGGTTGGTAATACTACAAAAGAAACACCCTTTATCGTCCATATTAACCTTTGGGTTGACAGGGAGCGCATCTTTATCTTGATTTCTAGTGTTGAGGGCAATTATTGGGTCTATGTCATGCTCTACACAATATTTATAGATGTCAGTGTCGTCGTAAGCCGCATCCATAGCAGATGCAGATATTGATATATTAGGATGATGCTTCATCGCGCCATCAATGAGACTATTGGCTTGTGTATTATCTGGCACTTCACCAGAAGTGACTATAGCTTCAATAGGCAGTTGGGATCGTGTATCTACAATTAGGTGGACTTTGTAGCCAAAGAAGACGTAAGTTGCTGATTTATGACCCCATTGAGCGTCTGGGTCAGAATATTTTTTCAGGCATTGGCATTTGCCAGAACATTGACATACCTTGACGCCGAATCTATTAGAGTTAGCCCAGAAATGAGTGGCGTCAATAGCAGTATTAATGACCTTTTTTATGACTCCGATAGCGACAGCTTGAGCTATGAGTTCATGGAGGACGTCATAGAATAGTTCAGAACCCAGACGTTTACGGAAGTCATGGAAGGAGACATGGGAGGGTGTATCAAAGAAATCAAAGCCGCATAAAGATTGGAGTCTAACGTCAAACTGGAGTTTTTCGGCTATGTCTCTTTCAGAATCAGCTTGCCCCAAGTAGATAAGGAGTAGTGCTTTAAACATAGAGACAGGGTTATATGCAGGCGCGCCCATATCTGAATATAGATGGAAGCATTTTGAGAAGATAGGGTTCCAGTCAATAGCTTCGAACCATATTTTCAAAGGGTCGTCGTCTTTAAGTTTAATATCAGTGAAGGAGTGAATAAACTGGGAAGGCAGAGATTCTGATATAAATTTCATGGCATCCTCCTCAAAGGTCAAATTTTGGTATATTAATGAACGCTATTGAACTGCTGATTATGATATTTATACTATACCAAAAATTTTGAGGAGGTGATAGAGCTTTTTTTGTGTTTGTAAATCCTTATTCCATAAGGGTTTACATTTTTTAACAGACTCACAAAACAAGGGAGGTTATACATGAAAATCAAATCACGTTTATATATTACCATAGTAAAGATTCTTAGTCAACATAAAAAATGGCTTGATATTCGCCATATGTTTACCCTGGCATGGATGGTTGTGGGCGTCATCAGGTCTGAGAAGATAAGCATGACGGCGTGGATACCTTACGTTGAAGGCAAAGCCCAATATGCCCAAAGCACCCAGCGACGTTTTAACAGATGGTTAAAAAATGACCGCATCAACGTCAGTGAACTATATGCCCCATTGATACAAGGCGCTTTGTTGGATTGGGGAGACCATACACTATATCTGGCTTTAGATACCAGCCGGCTGTTTGAGGATTATTGTCTGATAAGGATTTCAGTAGTGTTTCGTGGGCGTGCTGTACCATTAGTTTGGAAAGTAATAGAACACAAGAGCAATACAGTGGCTTTTGATGTATATAAAGGTCTTTTAGAATCGGCATCCAGGCTTCTTCCCACAGGAGTTAAGGTGGTGTTACTTGCCGACAGAGGATTTGCTGACACGGATTTAATGAAGCAGGCTAAGGAATTAGGTTGGCATTATCGAATACGTATCAAATCCAATTTTCGGGTGTTTTACAAAGGACAATGGCATAGTGTAGAAGCATTAGCGTCACACCTTCAGCCAGGTGAATTCATGTTTCTAAATGATGTATATCTGACAGGTCAGGAATACGGTCCTGTTCATCTGGCGTTGGGTTGCTCTCCTGATGGAAAAGAGAAATGGTATGTAGTTAGCGATGAAACAGTTAGCTATGAGACATTCAAAGAATATGGCTTGCGATTTGACATAGAGGAGAATTTTTTGGACGACAAGTCCAATGGCTTTCAATTGGAGGATAGTAAGATACGTTCAGCAAAGGAGTTAGAAAGGCTATGTATGGTACTGGCTGTAGCGACGATTTACCTTGTTTCTCAGGGAGTAGAGGTTGTGAGAAAAGACAAACGGAGATATGTAGATCCCCATTGGTTCAGGGGTAGCAGCTATCTAAAGATTGGTTGGAATTGGGTAAAAATGTCGTTAACTAAGGGATGGCGATTGATTAGTAGGCTCTGTTTGATAGGTGGGAATGATCCAGAACCAGCCATTGCTTCTACTGCATCAGCAAAGACTAGACTCCCAGTTCTTGGTTCAGTTTATTTGGATACCAGTTAATATACTGGTTTCTAATGGTTAAGAAACTGTCAGGATAATTAACATAAAGGGCATAGGGAGTAGTATGTCCTTATTGTGCCTTTACCTGCCTCTTATGATGATGTGAAGGTGGGTTTATGGTTATTTGAGTGAAATGTAAACAGTTTTTTGACGTTTATCATAAGTTAGAATGATTTGTGAGGCTGATTCTTCATTCAGGATATGGGTTCTTCAATGTCCAATCCTGAGTTTTGTCAGTCAATCAGGATACTTTTATTTAATTTTTTGTTCCATTTTTTTTGCTTCTTGACATATAAAATTTTCGGCTTTAAAAT
>JAGXRL010000138.1 GCA_018335915.1 Candidatus Latescibacterota bacterium | reverse complement strand
ACCTTTGAACCTTTCTGTCTTGTCTTCCTGCTCGACCCAGGGGATAGCTCCCCTTGGAAGAGAGTAAAACAGCATAACAGTATATAGAATATAGGGTTAGAAGAAAAAACAGCCCGAAAATTATTCTACCTGCAGGTAGAATTTATTAGTGTGCGACCCGATGCTGGTACGGGTCGCACCTGTGCTATTTTTATCTTCTCACGATTGGATTCTAAAATTCTAAGATTGAAAGATCCTAAGATTGAAAAATCTTCTAATCTGTAATCTTGGAATTGCTCAGATAAACAGGACTCATCTCGTCGTTAGCTCGTGTGTTTATAAGTTGTCTTATTGAATTATTAATTTAAAATCAAATCTGACTTTAATGGATATTTGCTGCTTTTGGTCTGCCCGGCCAGAAAAAGAACATCTTTCTCTTTAAAATTCTTTCTATTTCATGCTCAAACTGTAATGTTCCTAATGGTTTACCTTGATGAGTCATGTGACGGAAAAATCAATGTCATTCTGATTTTCATCGTCATTAATACAACTCCTATTAATTAATTGGGATGTGTCCCGAATTTTTCAAATGTCTTTTATATTCTATACAAAAGATATCTTCTGATCTTATACCAATAAAATATAGCCTACCTTCATTATTACAAACAAGCTCTTGAAAATCTATATCACGCGGATCCCTCTTCATAACTCCACAGATCAAAGTATCTGACCAATTTCCGTCCCGTGGTTTCACTACATAGAGAAGATATACTTTGTCGCTTTCTTTATGACTGCCGTAGCCAAACAGGTATAATTCATCGATCGGACCTTTCGCAACTCTTGTCATAAGGAACACTTTATAAAGTGTGCAAACAGGACATCGAGATGTCCAAGTTCCGTCACTTCTTTTAGCTCGAAAGAAAAGTTTTGAGGTACGATAAGGTAGAGAGTCGTCTTTCCATATGCAGTAAATAGCATCAAGGTTATCTGTAATAATATTATTATCACCCATTGCCTTACCGGTGTTTGATATATTTTCAGGTAACAGCCAATTTCCATTATGTAATTTCATTGCGTAAAAGATGTTACCTGTTATGCTGTCAAAATTAAACTCATACCATGTGAGATGAACATTTCTTTGTTTATCAACTGTGATAGACGGCAATTGAATACCGATTGGTTCAATTACATTTACTTGAGGACCCCACATCCCTTCAGATGTCCTTATAACATATCGAATACCGGGATAATATCCGCCATATTTCCAAATTAGATGAACATCACCACTATCATCTACTGTAATCTTCGGCACTACATACATATAATTTCCAGTGATTGTTTCAGGAACCGACCAATTTCCCCCTAATGGTCTTTGTGAATAGAAAATTCTCCAATAACCGTCGGGCGAGAAATCCTGCCAGACCAGATGAAGATTATCATTTCTATCCGCTTTAATACAAGGGAAACGCGAATCAAGCGTGGTATTAGATATATTTATTGGTGTTGACCAATTACCATTTGCAGGTTTATAAGCATAATATATTTCTTCATTTCCTGGTGTATCATCATTCCAGACCAGATGAACTGTATTTCTTGAATCTACTGCAATCGAAGGATTTTCAGACCGACCCGAATTATTTGATACATTTACTGGCTCAAGATAATTTTCGTCTGGTTTATTCTTACATAGACTGGATAGAGAAATAACTACAACAAATAATAATAATATGATTCTTCCGAATCTATATAATACACTCGTTCGTATTATATTCATACTACTCTTCTCCACCCAAATTTTAACTAAATATTTCTTTTTTTTCAAGCAAAATCTTCATAAACCCATTACCTATAAATAATTGATATATGTATATATATTACTACAACCTTTTCCTCGTGATTTTATTCGTAAGGGGGTATAAGATATCAGTAAATGTTTCTTGGTGATTTTTATTTTATCTCATAAATCTTTTTACAAGTAAACTGTAATTCTGAACCGCATTCGATTGCCAATACCGATAATGACAATTTTTATTTATTCTGTGTCACTAAATATAAAATTTCAGTACGGGTCGCACCCGGAAAAAACAAAACGCTTATCTCGGCGGCGACCCGTAACTTCTTTTTCATGTCTATTTGTGTAAATTTTGGTTTCATTCTACTTAATAACATCAATCCGATGCTGCGATTGATTCGATTTCATTTCATATACCATTGGCTAATCGGGCAATTTTGAATGTAGTATGTGCAGGGGTTGACTTCGTGATTTTCTTAAGGTAAACTAATATAAAATGCTGTTAAATATGCTCTTGTTGCCATTTATGATTTATCAAAGTATCGGGACTAAAATTGATTTTTCTTATGATTATGCGGTTTTTAAAAGGACCGATACGATTTATTTGCATTTTTATTATGAAATACCCCATCTTAATCTGTTTTTCTACAAACAGGATGAACATTTCGTCAACCGGCATCAAATCTCTTTACAGTTATTAGAGAAAAAAGAACTGGTTGCTGGTCAGTTATTTACCCGCATGATTCAGGTTGATACTTATGATGAGACCCAGCAGCAGAAACTTCGAACCAATGATAGTCTGAACATTACCTTTAACTTAAGAAATAAAAAGACCGATAAACTGAATGTTCTGCTCAAGTTTAATGACTTGCATTCGGCAAATGAACAGGACTATCAATTTTCAGTCGAACTGCCCGTCAACATAAGTCAGATGCTCTTTTATACAAACAATACTGTCAATCCCGGACGCACCTATTCTCAAGAATCGGCGCAGACAGATACTCTGAATCTTTATCTGGAAATCTATAATCAAAATGTCAGTTATTGTTCTTTATTCATCACAAAACCGGTTGAAACCCGCACCGCGCATCCTTCGTTTCGCAGACCAAAAAGAGAAAAACCGGTTACTGTGGTTCGAGAATATTTGGAAATTGAAAATTGGAAAGGCAAAACTGAAGATGGGAAATGGTATCCTCTGCAATATTCACTGGCACTGGCTAATTTAGCTGATTCTCTTGCCGGTTCTTGTCAACTTAAGGTGCTGGGTTATAATGTCAACAACCGTAAACTATTTGAAACAGAATCTGATTTTGTCGTCGAAACTTCTCGGTTCCAGAATGACCGGGATTATTATGATTTGGTTGATAAGCTTGTTTATATTACTACTGAAGCCGAAATGAAAAGATTAAAACAGGTGCCGGTTGCCGAGCGGGAATCAATCTGGCATGCTTTTTGGAAACAATATGACCCGACTCCGACCACTGAAATCAATGAGCAGGAAATCGAGTATTTTGAGCGGATTGATTACTGTGTCCAGAATTTTTCCAAAGGCGACAATGGTTATCGCTCGCAACGGGCACGGGTTTACATGAAAAACGGACATCCTGACTTTATCGAATCAAGACCGTTTGAACGCTATACGAATCCGATTGAAATCTGGTATTATTATGCTTTAGGCAGAAAGTATGTATTTGTCGATTATCATGGATTTGGAGAATACAGTCTATATGAAGAAACAAGAATCTAAATATATTTTACGATCTACATGGTGCTTTATTTTTTTTGCCCTGGGCAGCGTGCTTCACGCTTCAAGTCCATTATCAGTTGACTGGGCATCTTTTAAATACCAGGATAATCTGGCATTGGTTGAAATCTATTATGCCTGCCCGTATAATGTTTTTACATATTCAGTTACCAATGACACAATCTCAGCCCACTACCAATTATCTTTTTATCTGAAAAGTATTACCAGTCCTGATTCGCTGGTCGAATCATCTTCGCACCGTCTGGTGATTCCTTCATTTCAAAAAGCTCAAGCCCAGGACCTGAAACTACTTGACGGATTCGGGTTTTTTGCTTATCCGGGTCAATACTGGTTTCGTTTGACAATTCAGGAATCATTATTCAGTGCGGTAATGATTGATACGATTGTTATTCCTGATTTTTCTCAAGTTCTATCTTTAAGCGATATTGAACTGGCATCATCCGTAACCGCTGATACAACTGGTGGTAAATTTACCAAAGGTTCGATGCGAATAATTCCTAATCCTGATTCTAAATTCGGACAGTCATATGAAATATTGTATGTTTATGTCGAAGGTTATAACTTAGTTGATGACGATGCGGCATATCAGTTATCCTACCGGATTCTTAATCTAGACGATTCAGTTATAAAATCATACGCGCCAGAAATTAAAACCAAAACCGGTCCTGATTTTGCCTATACCTTTGCCTTAAACACGAAAGGATTACCAGTTGACGACTATAAACTGGAATTAATCTTAAAAGACCTGTCCACCAATCAATCCACAGTTCGACATAAACCTTTTTCTGTGCTCTCTAAAATAGCTGACCCGGCAACCACCGCACATACGGCTTTGTATGACACCTCAGTTTATTATACGGAAATAAAATTTTTAGCAACGCCAACCGAACTGAATCAGTATCATGGACTGGGTGATGACGGTAAAAAGGAATTTCTGCGCCGATTCTGGTACCGCTATGATTTTGAAGAATTTGTAAGACGTATTTCATACAGTGATAATAAATATAAAGTTGGAAGAATTGCCGGACGAGACACTGACCGTGGCCGCATTTATATTAAATATGGCGCACCTGACGAAATCGTTGTGCATACCATGATTGAGCATACTAAGCCGCATGAACACTGGTATTATTATGCTCAGGGCTTTCATTTTATTTTTACAGATATCCATTCTAACAATAACTATATCTTTATCTACTCGAATACTGATGCTGAACCAAAACACCCGAACTGGGAAAAATATGTTGACCCGTTGGAGATGGATGAATTGAGATGAAGACAATATTAATTATAAACATTACGAATACGATTGAGAATCTATATGCTATCAGACAATAGTTCTATTCCGACATCAGTCCAGAACACCCAAACCGCAGCCAGGTTATATGAAGTTCAGATTAATCCGTTCCGACTCGAATATGTCACGGTCAAATCCGCTCCAACTCAGTCCAAATACAACCTTTTTGACTATATTGTTATTCAATATTATAAAGAAAATCTGCTTGGGCAGATTATCAATATTAAAGATATTCCCGAATTTTCCAGTACCGGCAGATGTCAAATTTTACGTCTAGCCAATGAAGCAGATTTTATTCGTAAGAAAACTTTACAAAAACAGGCACAGGACACCAAACAGTTTTTTGAAGATTTGTTTAAGCAATTTAAAATCGCAGCTAAAGTGGTTTTTATTGACTATGACCTGAATCATTACAAGACTTATTGTTACATCATCTCCGAACGTAAGATTAATTATCTGCTCCTCCACGAAACCGCGGTCGATTCATTAAAAACCAGAGTCGCAATCAAACAAATTGGCGTGCGTGATTATGCCCGGTGCGCTGGCGGGATTGGTATTTGCGGGCGCGAGCAGTGCTGCCGTGTCTTTTTGCAAAACATCCAGTCAATCACCTTAACTATGGTGCGTCATCAGAATATCTTTACTGAACCGGAAAAAATCACTGGTAATTGTGGTAAACTTCGCTGCTGCTTGATGTATGAAAACCTAAATAAAGGAACCCAACAATGATTAATACTAAAATACTCTCAAAAATCGCCGAGCAGGAAAATACCTCCTTAAACTTAATCAAAAAAGGAATAGCTCAGGGCACGATTGTCATACCCTATAATAAAAAAAGAAAAAAGAAAATCGCTCCGCTCGCAATTGGTAAAGGTCTCCGCACCAAAATTAACTGTAACCTTGGTACTTCACCAGACCGTGCTGACCTGTCCTATGAATTAAAAAAACTTGCTGTTGCCATTTCGGCGGGTGCTGACACGATTATGGATTTATCAACCGGCGGTGATATTCCACAAATCCGACAGGCAATTATCAATGCCTCGCCACTGCCCGTTGGCACGGTGCCGATTTACGAAGCGAGTTTTTGGGCGAGAAAAAGAGAAAAGAGTTTTGTCGAGCTCAAAACCAGAGATTTTTTAAGAGTCATTGAAAAACATCTCCAGGATGGAGTTGATTTTATTACGGTCCATTGCGGTATTAACCGACGCAATATGCAGAGCATTAAAAACACCCGACGGCTTACTGGCGTGGTCAGCCGGGGCGGTTCCATGCTCATCGAATGGATGCGCTATAATAACAAAGAAAACCCGCTCTATGAATATTACGATGAACTGCTCAAAATTGCCAAAGATTATGACATCACCCTCAGTATCGGTGACGGGCTTCGTCCTGGTTCTCTGCATGATGCGACTGATGAACCTCAGATACTGGAATTGATTGTAATTGGAGAACTGGTTGAACGGGCTCGTGCCGCTGGTGTCCAGGCAATTGTCGAAGGACCGGGTCATGTTCCGATTAATCAGATTGAAGCTAATGTTCAGCTTGAAAAAACCATCTGTCATAACGCGCCGTTTTATGTTTTAGGTCCGCTCGTCACAGATATCGGCTGTGGATATGACCATAT